>JASJCJ010000001.1 GCA_030066045.1 Calothrix sp. MO_167.B12 | reverse complement strand
TCACGCCTTTTTACCCAGAGAATATCTGCAACTCGCGCCTGTAATTCAGGATCTGATATTTCAGCAGCAATCTCTGCAAGAAAATCCAGATGTTCATCTGTAAGGTTCTGGAAGACTTCAGCAAAAAATTGATCTGTTGACTCTGGCTTGATTGCTGCACCAGTAACAACCGTTAGAATCTCAAAAACAGCCTGTTCTGTAACTTTACCCGCCTCTTTTGCTTCCTTTGCCTTTTCCCGGAAAGCCATATTATAGGCAAAACGTTCTTTTCTCTCGATGTTATTAACCACATCTTGCCAGGGAGAGTTGATGAAATCGTCTTTAGTTAGAGGAGGGTTAAGTGATGGCATAATCTACAACAACTTCCGTGATACGCCTAATATGACAAATTTACAGTTAATTAACAACTTCATGGTTTTTGGGTTGTCCAATGCTAAGGTACGCTTTTACATAAAGCCTGGAAAACTGAATGTCTTCTTCCGTTAGATAAGGGTAATCTTCACGAATAACACTTGGTGATTCACCTCGCTCAAGCATAGCTCCTATATGGCGCACAGTCAGCCGAGAGTTAGGAAAAACCGCTTCTCCATTATCCCAGAAGTTTGAGAAAATAAAGATATTGGACTTGAGAGGATTACAGTTTATGACGTTTTAGAGTATCTTGCAGCGGGAATGTCTCATCAAGAAATTCTTGCTGATTTTCCATACTTGACTGAAGATGATATTCGTGCTTGCCTCAGTTATACTGCTGATTGAGTTCCGTTAGATAAGAAAAATTCTTCCCTCCATATAGAATAGCGATCCACATATCTTGCACCTTCTCAATCAGGGTAAGGTGGGCAGTGCCCACCCTACGGAAATATAATAATTTTGTGGTGCAAGATGTGAAGATCGCCTCTTTTATCTATGGGATTATTAACCTAGAATTGTAGACATATTACCAATACTCAAATTCAAACTATTGGTGCATATGAAAACAATTATCTTTGCAGTCGCTGGGTATAATCTGGCCGAAACAGGCAGACATATTGAAATTGCCAAAGCTTGTAAGGACCTTTTTCAGATTATTTTCATCAGCTATGGTGGTAAATTTGAGAGCTTAATTGAAGAAGCAGGTTTCACCCTCAAAAGGATGGAGCCTCGTTTAACAGAAAAGCAATTGCATCATGTGAGAAAAGCACTCAGCGGAGAAACCTTAAATACAGTTGGTTATTTTACAGCCCAAGAAATGGCTCCCAGAGTTGAAAATGAAATCAAATTTTTTCAAGAAATAAAACCAGCCTGTGTACTTACTGGATGGTGTCAGAGTGTGATGATTTCAGCCAGAGTTGCCAAAGTACCCTTTATCAATGTTCTGCACTCTACCAGCGTAACTGAATATTATGAAGCTGGTCTACAAACTTGGCCTGATAGGTCTAATTTTACCTTCCTACATTGGTTTATTTCAGAAGAACAATTGAACAAATGGGGCAGTAAACTTGTTCTCAAGCTGAAATTACCTGCTAAACCATTCAATATTTTGGCTAAAAAATATGGACTGCCAGAATTCAATAATTTTATAGAAGTATTAGAGGGAGATTATACACTTTTAGCTGATATTCCTGAATGGGTTGGCTTGTCTCAAATTCGTCCCAATCTTCATTATATTGGTCCCCTACCATTAAGATTAAATACACAGATTCCCAGAGAAATCATTGAAATGCCCAAAGACAAACCCATTGTTTATTTTGCGATGGGAAGTTCTGGTAAACCAAGACTAATTGCAGAAATTATAGAAGGATTTAGGGATAAATCTTATCGTGTAATTGCTCCCGTTGCATCTCACATCAAAGATATACATTTAGACATCCCATCCAATGTATTAGTTACAGACTTTTTGCCTGCCCATAAGGTTAATCCTATGGCAGACATATCTGTGATTCACGGAGGTCAAAATACTGTCATGAACGCCTGTCTGTCAGGAACTCCCATTGTGGGAGTGGGAATGCACGTGGAACAACAAGCGAACTTGGATGCCTGTGTCAGAAAAGGTTTTGCCATCCGTTTAAACAAAAAAAGAGTCACTGCTGCAGCTGTACTTGATGCAATTGATAAACTACTTCACGATGCAAAAGCTAAACAAGAAGTAAATAAATTTAAGGATGAACTGAGTCAGTGGGACGGACCAAATAATGCTGCACAATTCCTTGAGAAAACTTTTGGTGAATGAAAAAATTAATCTTTGAAAATAGAAACTGGTAACACCAATTCGGCGTTGCTGATTATATAGCTATAGCCAGTCAAGTTAGGACGTTTTTGATGTTGACAGTTGACAGTTGACAGTTGACAGGTGGGAGTCATTGAGTCAAGCAATACTGTCCTAATCAAGATGGCTACAGCTATAAATATGAATTTACCGAAATATTGGGGTCTAAAGCCCTGTCTTTTGAGGCAGCATGTTTTTGGGGTTTGAATCCCGGTCACAAAAACAAACTTATTACTTATTACTTATTACTTATTACTTATTACTTAATTCAACTCGCGCATTAGACACAAAGGCACAAAGTTACAAAGAAAAATACGGGTAATTTTGACATTTCATATCAAATCCGTTGGCATCGGAATTATATTTTTTTGAACGCAGAGGAGTGTAGAAGGAAGCCAGAAAAAGAATAAAGCTTTTTTGCTGATATTTTTTATCATTCCGATGTAAGCGGAAAAGATATCATATCCTGATTCAGCAATGCCACCAATTCAAATAATGTTTGCTCCCCATACATTCTTCGTAAGGGCACGGCATCCACAATCTTTTGGTGTATAAAATTATCGCTCTGGTGCCGTGCCCCAACTGATCTGACCAATGACAAATAACGAATAATTATGATGGCGTTTTTTGTAAATCTGGTCTTTCTTCTCGGACAATAGCATCCTCTACAGGACATACTTCAACACAAATACCACAGTCGATACAGGTGGAAAAGTCTATCCAGAACCAATCAGTACCCTTGACATTTTTTCCTGGTCCTGGATGAATGCAAGCTACCGGACAGGCAGGTACGCAGTCTGCAACACCTTCACAGACCTCCGTGACGATTGTGTGTGCCATGGTTCCCCTCTCTTTGCTTTGGTGAAATCAAGTATAAAGTGTAAAGGAAAAAATCATTTTGTGCTTGCTTTATTCCTGAAACACTCTAATTTTGTTCTTTCAAGAAACAAGGCAGGAGGCAGGGTGAACGAAATTTTGGGTGGGATTTCTAGCTAAATATCCAAAAAATCACTCCCCACACCTCCCACACTCTCCACACTCCCCACACTTTTTTCGCTCACCCCAGGAGGCAGGAGGCAGGAGGGAAGAAGATTTGGCTTGTTTCTTTCATTCATAGGGAGGGGATTTTCTTTATTACTTATTACTTATTACTTCCCCCTTGTGGGGCTGCTCCTGTGGAACCCCTTACCGATTCAATCACGGGGGAACCGTTTGCTTGGATCCAGGCAACTTGTATAATACCGCGATCGCTGGCATATTGCTTAATTTCCTGGGTACTCCTTCCCCCCAAATCTATTTCTACCCGTACCAAGTGGTTAGAATCTCTCAGTTTTTGGGCATAAGCAAAGGCTGAGGCATAAGCATCTGGTGTTTCTGGTACTACTAACCAGTTGCTGGTGGGTATGGTTTGCGGTAATTGCGGATTTTGGGAAAGGGATTGGTATAAATCTTCAATGGAAAAGGCGAAACCAATACCAGGTATATTTTCTGCTTGAGGGTGATACATCCCTAATAGCTGATCGTATCTGCCACCCCTACCTAAAACTGTTGCCCCTGTCTCCGTATCACTGACTACTTCAAACACAATACCAGTGTAGTAATCAATGGTTTGGATTAAGCTGAGGTCAAGAATTAAGGGGAAATCCCCCTGGGATGCTAGTAAATCTACCAATGCCTTGAGGTTATTTACGGCCGCCTGTTGTGGTGCTTCTAAACCCAGGCTACTGACCTTTTGTAATACCTCAGCAGGATTACCGCGCAAATCCAACATCATGATGGCACGCGATCGCAATTCTTCAGTTAAAGGTAATTTATCTATGGTAATACGGTCAAGATGGGCGATGGCATGGCGTACTTGATGGCGTAGCTGCTCTGGGAAGGCTTGCAGTAATGATCTGGTAATTCCTGCTTCTCCTAAAATTAAATACCAGGGTTCAATAGCCAGTGCTTGTAAGCAATCTGCAACAATCATCAGCACTTCCGCATCAGCCACCAATCCCCCACCGCCGAGTAATTCTACCCCGGCTTGGAAAAATTCCTGGGGTTGATTATGCTGCAAATCTGGCGGACGTTGAAAAATATTGCCATTGTAATAAAGGCGTTGGGGATAAGAAGTACCAGCCATGCGCGTAACTGCGGTACGGGCGATGGAGGCTGTTAATTCCGGACGCAACCCCAATTCTTCATTATCGACATTTTGTAATTGAATCACCGTGGAACTCTGAATTGCACCCCCTGCCATCAGGGTATCCATACGTTCTAGAGTTGAGGTAATAATCCTGTGATATCCCCAACGGTGAAACACTTGTTGTAATTTATCTTCAATCCAGCGTTTTTGAGCTACATCTAAGGGTAATAAATCCCTAGCTCCCGCCGGTGGTTGATACACCATTATTTTTTCTTTCCACCAAACAAACCACCAAACAAACCGCCCCCTTCAGATTTATTTGCTGATTTAGCTCCAGCTGAACTTGCTTTTGGCTTGCCAGAACTAGATTTGCCTAACATCTGTTCAATTCGACGTTTACCCGCAGACGCTTGTTCGTCATTGGGGTCTAATTGTAGGGCACGGTCAAAATGCACTTTTGCCATTGTGGTTTGATTTTGCCTTAAATACACCACTCCAATCAAGCTATGACAATTACTATTATTTGGTTCTAGTTTAAGTGCATCTTGTAATTCTACCCTAGCGGCTGCCAGTTGATTTTTTGCCATTAAATCTTGAGCGCGGCGAATGTACTGAACTGCCCGAGATTCTTCATTAGATGCCGCTGCTTTGGGAGGTGAAGCAGCCTTGCTGGGTGGAGCAGTACTAGGAGTTGGAGTCGGTGGAGCAGCTTTTCCTTGGCTTGGTGGTGGTGCTGGTGGTGGCGGTGCTGGTGGTGCTGGTGGTGATGACTGCTTGGCTAGGGTTTTACCTCCTGTCCGCATTAAATAAACTAAATTCAATTCACTCAGTAGATCGATTTTAGCGATCGCATCTGGTAAAGAATCATACTGTTTAGTGGCAATTTGAGCGATCGCTGTTTTATATAATTGTTCTACATTGGGAGCAGTTACTAACTTCCTTGCCCCATCGCTAATAATTTCCACGGAAGCGGATTCTGTCTGCAAACGCTTGGCTATTTGTGACAAAATCAGCACATACTCTGTATAATCCTGTTCTACTGAAAGTTTTTCATAGGCTGGATTCACCAATTTAGATAACAATTGGTTAGCCAGTTTTTGATCATCATCGCTCACCTGCCGCAAACTATCGGGGTGTAAGCGACGTACTATTTTCAAATACCGCTTGCGGATATCCCTGGCATTAGCGTCTACGGGAATACACAAAATGGCATGGTAATCAATGAAGTCATATTTAAACAGACCACGATCTAATTGGAAGGACAACATAGAACGGTTATGTATCAAATTAAGCCGTAAAATAATTTCTAGTGTACTTTGCTTCTGATAAATAGCTATAAATTTAACACGGGTTCTCTCCCCACGCACTCATGGGTGGTACTTGCTGCAATTCTTGGCTCAAACTGCTGTCAATTAGACCATTGGTAGCTAAAATTCTCCCGGTAGATAGGTCTAAAGGACTTCTATCATAGGCAGCAACTTTACCACCAGCTTCTTGGACTAAAATTACACCAGCAGCCATATCCCACGGAGATAAACCCCTTTCCCAGAAGCCATCAACACGCCCAGAGGCTACATTGGCTAAATCAATGGATGCACAACCGCTACGTCTGACTCCTTGGGTGAGGTGGGTCAGGTGACAAAATTCTGCATAGTTATTATCCGTTGTTTCCCGGCGATCGTAAGCAAATCCCGTTACCAGTAGAGATTTACCGAGTTCGGTCGTTTTTGACACTTTGATGGGGAGACGATTCAGGGTAGCTCCTAAACCAGCAGCCGCCCGAAAAAGTTCCTTTTGGCAAGGGTTATAAATGACACCCACTTGGGGAACGCCATTAATTAATAAACCGATGGAAACGGAAAAACAAGGATATTGATGGGCAAAATTAGTGGTGCCATCCAGGGGGTCAATTGCCCACAAATACTTATTTTGCTGGTTCCCTAACTTGCCAGACTCTTCTGCCAGAATAGAGTGGTCAGGAAAATGACGACGTAAGAAATCTAACACTACTGCTTCAGATGCTTTATCTGCCACAGTAACTAAATCTCCAGGTCTTCCTTTTTCGGTAATTGCGTCTTCTACCTTACCCAAATAACCTTGTAAAACAGCCCCAGCAGCAAGAGCCGCTTCCGTTGCAATATCGAGAAATATTTGTAAGTTTGTCATTCAATTTTGGATTTTAGATTTTAGATTTTAGATTTGGGATTTCCCCTTATCCCCTTGTCCCCTTACTCTCATTACAAGGCTCTGCCTCCAGACTTAACGGGAGGCAGAGCCTCCCCGAATGGGTTTCCAGACAGAGCCTAGAAACCAGTTAAATCCCTTATTACTTATTACTTATTACTTATTACTTATTACTTGACCATCAGCGGTATTGACGACGAAATTGATAGGGAGTGAGACGCATGGGTTTTTCTGGGTTCCAAATTTGTTCGCCCATTAACCTAGCCCATTGTTGGGCGCGTTCCAAACGGGGATTATATTTTATATTTGGCGATCGCGCTATATGCAATACATACCCTTCTTTAACTAGCTGCTCATTTAACAGTTTCCCATCTTTCCAGACATAAGCAAGGGTTCTACCAATTTTATCTTGGGCGGCAATATCAAATTCTAGGGTGACGGGTTGTTCTTTGCCAATTAGTGATTGCAATCTTTTTTTTGCCCTAATTCCCCAGGGACGCTGGCGTAAATCTGGTGCTTCCACACCAATTAGCTGTACTTGGGAAATCAAGGTAGGTTGATTTCCCATCCCCAATACTTCCAAGGTTTGTCCGCTTACTACCCTACTCACATTTACCCGTACCTGGATAGCTTGTTTTGGTTTCTGACCAAATTGACAACCCCCCAGTAAGAAGGTGATTAATACAGTTAACAGTAAGTAGTCAAAGTGAAAAATTTTCTTCTCAGACATGGATAATTTTGCAGGGGAGTGTCGATTCGTAAGTTTCAAATTAAAAATTTTGCCTTCCCTAGCTCATTCAATTTTGGATTTTGGATTTTGGATTTTGGATTGACCCCATGTCTAAAGCCAGGGGCTTGAGATAATGATAGAAATCTTTGTTTTTCTCCACGGATAAATCCGGGGGCTTGTATCCAGTTTATTTTTCGGTCAAAGATCCCCGAATTCTGAATAAATATTCGCACATCGTAGCAATTCCTAACATAGAAGTCAGGCATCTAAATACTCCTTTCCTCCGAGCGGGGAAACCCGGGCGGGGTTTCCCCGCCCCTACTCCCTCACTCCTTCACTCCCTCACTCCTTCCCTCCTTCACTCCTTCACTCCCTCACTCCTTCACTCCTTCACTCCCTCACTCCTTCCCTCCTCTTCACCCTAGTCTTCATCCAGTGGCAAACCAGCCTTCACCTTACCCCTGGCAAAAAACCGTCCAAACTGGAGTTCATACACTTCATCCTCATCCTGTGTCTCCACCTCTAAATCCGATCGCGCATAACTCACACACAACAGAGCATAGCCTTTTTTCTGTAATTCTGGAGATAATCCTACCGCCTCCGGTTGATAAATATCCCCCTCCAGCACCCTAACAGCACAGGTAGTACAAGCACCGTTACGGCAAGAAAATGGTAACTCTATGCCCTGTTGTTCTGCACTGTGGAGGATGTAGCGGTCATCAGGAACTTGTAAACTGTGGTTGATATTGTGAGTGCGATCGTGAACTTGAATTTTGTAAGTTTGGGACATTTTTAATGGTAAATCTGAGAAATATTCTTTAATGATTGCATTTTATGGTATTTCACTGTATGATTGAACATCGTGGCACCTGGAGAGGTGGCCGAGTGGTTGAAGGCGCAGCACTGGAAATGCTGTTATGCGGCAACGTATACGAGGGTTCGAATCCCTCCCTCTCCGTTCAGTAAATTACATCACTGCTTCCGTAACCTGGCGCGATCGCACCTTTAAAACTAAATATAGCAATAGTTGACAATGGGTAGGGTCATAGACCACCTTTTCCCCGCAAGGGGACGGAAACTCCATATTATAGGGCGACGACATTAATTACAGTAATTTTCAGGTCAATAGACAATTTCGTAGGGGTTTAGCAATGCTAAACCCCTACGTTAGATGTGGTTCAAATACTTGAAAACTGCTGTAAAACTAATAATATACGACCCAATTGTGGAGGTGATTGTGCGATGGATAAACTAGAGCAATATCGCCAATGTATTCAAACTATTTTAACGAGACACGGTAATTATAAACCTAAGTGTGAAGAGATTGAAAGTGAACTAATATTTGATACAATACACGACCATTATCAATTAATGCGTGTAGCTTGGAATGGTTTAAGCCGCGTATATCATAGCATCATTCATTTTGATATTAAAAATGGCAAAATCTTATAGTATAATCAGCTTTCCCAAAACCCTCTAATAATTCATAATCAATATTTCATTTATGGACTTGCGTTTAGATGTATCACTATTTATATTCCGATTTGCTTTTACCCTTTCAATGCGATAATCAGAGTATGCATTTTCAAAGAAATTGTCTTTGCTATCTTGATTTTTCATATCTGAATTACTTAAAAGCAACTTGACATTTTTTGTATCAAGTAGTTTGAATAAATTCCTCAGTCTCAATTGTTCTTGATCATCAAATATATGTTGTGAATAAGAAGTAAAATTAGATGTTTTACTAATTGGTTTATATGGCGGATCGAGATAAACAAAAGTATTATTATTTATAAATTTTGTGCAAGTACTAAAATCTCCTTGATAAATATGAGTCTTCTGCAAAACTTGGGCAACAGACCTGAGATTATCTGCATTACATATCTTTGGTCTACTATATCTACCTATTGGTACATTGAAATCACCTGTTGAATTAACTCTAAATAATCCATTAAAGCAGGTACGATTCAGAAAAATCATTTGAGCAGTTCTTTCTATCCATTCCACATTATAATTGTTTAAATTTATTTGATTTCTTAACCAATTAAATTGCCAGCGTACCTGATAAAAATACTTCTCCCTTTCTGTTGACTGAAGAGATAAATACTTATTTTCTATTTGTTCCAAACGTAGAATTAGACCGTCTACATCACGTTGAATAGTTTTATAGGCGATTACCAATTCTGGATTGATATCAGATATAATAAAATTCTCAATATTATAAGTATTTGCTAAGTATAAAAAAACAGCACCACCACCAACAAAAGGTTCAATATATGTTTTTATGGTGCCATGTTTCAATTCAGAGGGAAAAAAATGGCTCATCTGTCTAAGTAGCTGGGTTTTCCCCCCAGCCCATTTTAAAAAAGGTTTTGGCTGCATTTATTTCTCCTCATCACTCAACATTTGGTGTGAATTGAGTGTTATTATCCTTGTAGTTGGACGAACAGTCTCGAAAATCTGATTTGGGACTCTTACAGTTGCAAATTACAGTTGCAAAACCCTGATGGTACATACAAGAAGTGCTTTTAATTCTCATCAGGCATAAGCAATAAGCCGGAGGCTTGACGCTGTGCGTATGGCAAATACCTAAGACATCCTATTATATAGTTCATTAGTACCATATTTTGGATTGATATTCAATTTTGACTTTTGAATGCATGACTTTTGACTGACGCGAAGCGGATAATCCCCTATTTCTCAAATGGCAAAGATGGGGAGGTTTTGGGGAAGATTGCTAACTCTGTTTCTGGATCGAAAAAGTGGATTTTTTCTGGAGTTAATGAAAACCATAGTTGTTCCCCTAAACGTACTAACTTATCAGGTGGAACCCTAACTTGCACCGTATGGTTAAGGGCTGTTTTCTGGAAGTTAACATCTGTGAGTTTGGCCGCTAGATAAGTATCGTTACCTAAGTTTTCTACCAATTCTACTTGTAGGGGTAAATTTTTATTGGCAGGTACGCTTAATATTAAGTGTTCTGGACGAATACCCAACAAAATTGTCCGCCCATCATATTTTTGCAGTACACTACCCCAATATTCTGGTAGAGTCAGGCGGAAATCACCATTGGTAATTAACAAGGGTGCATGAAACTCTACTGGTATAAAATTCATTGGTGGTGAACCAATAAACTCTGCCACAAAACGATTGGCGGGGCGGTTGTATAGCTCCAATGGGGGTGCTACTTGCTGCAATTGACCGCGATCTAGAATCGCAATACGATCGCCCATTGTCATAGCTTCGGTTTGGTCGTGGGTCACATATATGGTGGTTGTACCTAACTGGCGTTGTAACTTGACTATTTGGGCGCGGGTTTCTGTACGCAGCTTGGCATCTAGGTTAGACAGGGGTTCGTCCATTAAAAACACTTGGGGATTACGAGCGATCGCCCTACCTAATGCTACCCTTTGTCTTTGTCCCCCAGACAATTGTTTGGGTAAACGATTCAACAGGCGATCGATTTGCAACAACTGAGCCACCCAACGTACCCTCTCATCTACACCTCTTTCTTTATCCGAAATATAACGTAGCCCTTTAGGTAGCTTTTTTGTCACTTCCACTAATAAATCTGCCGCCACATGGGGAAATATCTCTGCATCTGTCCCCCCAAAAGAACGGCGACGCAATCCAAAAGCAATGTTGTCATACACCGACATGTGGGGATACAGGGCATAATTCTGAAACACCATAGCAATGTCCCTTTCCTTAGGAGGGAGTCCATTCACCAAGCGATCGCCTACCCAAATATTACCACCAGTCATGGACTCTAATCCTGCAATTAATCGCAGCAGAGTGCTTTTACCACAGCCAGAGGGTCCCACCAGCACCATAAATTCACCATCCGCCACAGTCAGGTTAATACGCCGTAAGACGTTAATTTTCTGGTTTTCCCTCATATCTGGGTTTGGTGCTGCTGAAACAACACTGTCACCTTTACGGGGTGGGAAACTTTTGTAAACGTTTTCTAGAACAACCTGCGCCACGAGTTATTTGCCGTTAGATTAGGGATTTTAGACAAAATATCATATGTAATATTTGTGTGCCTGTTATGATACAATTGTACTGTTTCTTGCAGAATTAGATTTTGATCGCCGTCAAGCGTATTTCCAGGACAATTCCTAGTGTCCTTTAGCAAATGCGCTTGACTTTCGTATACACCTATGAGGACAGGTGATAAGTAGCAAGTGTAGTGCAAAAATATCCTTAAACATATAAATATAATAAATATAAACATTTGTACTATTTGTGTCGGTCTTATTGTATAAACGGGCATTAGTTCAGAAGAGAAGGCAATAACGGTTAACTATTAACCGATAACTAATAACTGATAACTGGAGATTTTTAGATGAATAGTTGTATTTTGATGGCGGATATAATTCAAGAACCACAACTACGGTATACCTCAGATAACTTAGAAATAGCTGAAATGTTGGTGCAATTCCCAGGAATGCGGGAAAACGATCCTCCAGCCAATTTAAAGGTGGTTGGTTGGGGTAGATTAGCAAGAGAACTTCAAGAAAATTATCATCAAGGCGATCGGGTAATATTAGAAGGACGCTTGGGAATGCATACCATCGAGCGTCGAGAAGGGTTTAAGGAAAAAAGGGCAGAGTTAAGAGTACAAAGAATCTATCCTTTAGGAACGGGTGTGAGTAATGCTATTCCATCCCCAGCAGCTACTACTCCATCAGTTCCCCCAGCAAGGAGTACTCCCCCTACTAGTGCTAATCCCAGCTATGACTCACCTCTTCCCATTCCTACCCCAATGGCAAATAATGCGGGAGCAGCACCCCAACCAGATTGGAATCAACCCATGCCCACAACTCCAAATATTCAACCTCCGCCAGCACCAGCTGTACCCACGGATGAGCCAGATATAGATGATATTCCTTTTGTGCGACCCGTTCATTCCCGAACCAGTTGGGCACATGAGCTTTGTGACTCTTATGAGATAGAAGCTAATGGTTACTGGGAAGGAATGGAGCAACTCAAGCCTTAAATATAAGGTGTCAACCTACTAGCCCTTACACGACGACTGCGGCAACGGGGGAATTCTAAATTCTTCATTCTAAATTCTAAATTCCTCTTGACTTCCAAGGCAGTGGTACTAGTTTGGATACTATTTTGGGTATCCAAGCAAGATTGTTGTATTCATTTGTAACTTTGAGTACAAATTTTCGTAGTTGCAATGTCACAATCAAAAAGATTCAGATGTCAATAGCATAAAAAGCTACTAATCGGTGTAAAAAGATTATACTGCGTTAAAATCCTGTTAATTTGAAGTCACTATTCATACCCGACTGACCATGAGAGAAACTGTCCTGGATGTGCATAATCTACAAGTAGAGTTTTCTGGCGATGGCAATACTGTCAAAGCTGTAAACGGTATTTCCTTTCAACTCCATCGCGGTGAAACACTAGGCATAGTCGGGGAGTCGGGGAGTGGTAAATCAGTTACATCCCTAGCAGTTATGAGACTAGTACAGACTCCGGGGAAGATTACTGGTGGAGAAATTTTGTTTCGTCCCCAGGAAAGTGGCGAACCAATGGATTTACTGAAATTATCCCCTGAAGAAATGCAGTTATATAGGGGTGGCGATATCGCCATGATTTTTCAGGAGCCGATGACTTCCCTCAATCCTGTATATACCATTGGTTTTCAGTTAACTGAAGCCATATTGCGCCATCAAAATATTACTGCGGGGGAAGCAAAACAAAAAGCGATCGCTGGTTTGCAGGAGGTAAAATTACTTCCCAGTGATGAAATCATAGAACAGCAATACATTGATACTGGTGTTTCTGCCCAGGATAAGGGACAGTTGGCAAGGTTAGTCAATGCCCACAAAGCTGCCATCCTAGAGAGATATCCCCACGAACTTTCTGGAGGGCAATTACAAAGGGTGATGATTGCTATGGCAATTTCCTGTAATCCCTTACTCCTGATTGCTGACGAACCCACCACCGCTTTGGATGTAACCGTACAAGCAACAATTATTGATTTAATGCGGGATTTGCAACAGCGACGGGACATGGGAATGATTTTTATCACCCATGACTTGGGATTAATTGCTGAGGTGGCTGATAATGTAGCGGTAATGTATAAGGGGAAAATAGTTGAATATGGGGAATCTAGGCAAATTTTTAACAATCCCCAACACCCGTATACTAAAGGTTTAGTTGCTTGTCGTCCCACCCTGGATAGTTTCCCCAAAAAATTACTCACCGTTTCTGATTACATGGATGTGGAGGTGTCGGCAACAGGGGAAGCGTTAATTGAGGCAAAATCACCAGAATCCCCAGTTCAAGTGACTCCCGAAGAGGTGAAGCAGCGATTGGCATACCTGGAAGAGCAACCCGCTTTATTACAGGTAAGAAACTTGAAAGTAGGTTTTCCTGTGCGGGGAATGTTTGGGGAGACAAAACGCTATCACATGGCTGTCAACGGCGTTTCCTTTGATGTGAAACAGGGGGAAACTTTGGGTTTAGTGGGTGAATCTGGTTGTGGCAAAACCACCACTGGTAGAACCTTGCTACGGTTAATTGAGCCTATGGGAGGACAAATTATTTTTGAAGGGCGAGATATTACCCCGTTAACGGGAGAACCCTTGCAAAAACTGCGGCGAGAAATGCAGATTGTCTTCCAAAACCCCTTTAGTGCGTTGAATCCGCGTTTGAAGGTGGGGGATATAGTCATGGAGCCGTTATTAATTCACTCCATTGGCAAAACCAAAAAAGAGCAGAAAGAAAGAGCTGCTTATCTCTTAGAGCGGGTGGGTTTAAGTGCAGATGCCATGAGTCGCTATCCCCACCAATTTTCTGGGGGACAGCGTCAGAGGGTTTGTATTGCCCGTGCCTTGGCTTTGAATCCTAAGTTTATTATTTGTGATGAGTCGGTTTCTGCCTTGGATGTATCTGTACAGGCACAGGTATTAAACTTGTTGAAGGAATTACAAGCAGAATTTGGGTTAACATATATCTTTATATCCCACGATTTAAGCGTAGTTAAATTTATGAGCGATCGCATTTTGGTAATGAATCGTGGTGAAATCGTCGAACAAGGGGTAGCCGAGGAAATTTACCGCCAACCCAAACAAGAATATACCCAGAAATTAATTGCTTCCATCCCCACTGGTAGCCCTGAACGTATTCAACAGCAGAAATTGCGTATTTCTTGAGGGAAGGAGTGAAGGAGGGAAGGAGTGAAGGAGGGAAGGAGTGAAGGAGTGAAGGAGGGAAGGAATGAAGGAGGGAAGGAGTGTAGACACGAAGTGGCTTCTCGTAGAGTAGGAGTAGGGGCGGGGTTTCCCCGCCCGGAGGGAAGGAGCAAAACAGAGAAAGGCGTTGCTGAATTGAAATATGAACTGGAAAAATCAGGTATCTTAAACTCTTGTTCTCTGCGCCTGGAGTGCCTGACTTCGGGTATTTCCTCCGGAAAGGTTACTGTTTTGTCCCATTAATTCTGATGGGCTGCCGTAGTGCGGGCATCCTGCCCGCTTTATATATAATTTATACGCTTAAAGCTTATCCTTACAGCAGGGAGCGAGACGCTCCCACTACACTTAAGGCTTATCCTTACATACAGCAGCGAGACGCTCCCACTGGGAGCATCCCAAATTTTAATAAATAATCTATCCAATACCCTAGAAGGGTATCGCTATACGAACATTAGACGCGTAGCGGCTTCCCGCAGGGTAGACACCTCCGTGGGCTATAAAACCCTCTTAGCCCGCGTAGGCGGGCTTGGTTTGTATAGCCCCAGGCTAAGAGGTGAGGGCTTTTTCAAAAATTGGGATGCTCCCCTCCCACTACAATTGTTTACTTATCCAAACTAATGCAATGAACTACTAACCTGTACCAAGAATACAACCAGTACGTGCAGGTAGAATTAAACTTATTTGTTTCATCTCTCCGGTGTGGTTCCATTCTACCTCGGCATTGCCATACAAAAGTTTACAGGGTTGGGAACGCAAAATATTTCCATCTACATTCCCTTTCACTGATTCTGTTCCGGTATTAACAGCAACAATCAACTCCTCTGTATCGAGGATACGGGCAAATACGTAAAGTTCTCCATCAGCATAAAGGACTTGATAATCACCTGTACGCAAACAGGGGTAAGTGTGACGCAAACTAATTAATTGGCGGTGCATTTGCAGAATTTCTTGATTCCACTTTGATGGTGGGGGAAAACCACGCCGAGAATCAGGATCTATCCCACCCGGTAAACCGACTTCATCACCATAGTAAATACTTGGGGTACCAGGGAAAGTGAGCAGTAATAAAGTTGCTAATTCCACACTGGGAATATCATCCCCAGCTATGGTTAACAATCTAGCTGTATCGTGACTGGCAAGTAAATTTAACTGGGTGAGCTGAATTTCCCAAGGATAAAGTTGTAGCAATTCCTGCATTTTTTGGGCATATTCAGCAGCTCCTAATGGTGGATAAGGTTGATAATCCCGATCCTTTACCTGTTCTACAATGACGTGCTCCCCTGCGGTAAAAGCAATTGTCGGACCTGTAAACAAATAATTCATCACCCCATCAAATTGACTGCCATCTAACCACTGGCGAGAATCTGTCCACACTTCACCAACAATATATGCATCGGGATTGATGGCTTTGATTCGCTGACGAAATTCTTGCCAAAAACCAGGAGTTTCAATTTCAAATGGCACATCTAAACGCCAACCATCAATACCAAATTTCATCCAATATTCGGCAATCTCCATAATATATTCCCGTACTTCTGGGTTGTCATGATTAAATACGGGTAAAGCTCGATTACCAGCCCAACTTACATAATTAGCGGGTGCATCACCAGTGTAGGGGGCAAGGGGCCAATTTTCGATTTTGAACCAATTAACCCAAGGTGAATGGGGACCATTTTCTAAAATATCGTTGAAAAAGAAAAAGCCACGACTACAGTGATTAAATACTCCATCTAATACAACTTTTATATTGCGTTCATGAGCCGCGTCTAATAATTCTTTAAAAGCCGCATTTCCTCCCAATATTGGGTCTACTTGATAATAATCATGGGTGTGATAACGGTGATTGCAAGCAGATTGAAAAATGGGGGTGAAATAAATAGCATTAATTCCCAAATCTTGAATGTAATCCAAGTTTTCCATAATCCCCCATAAATCCCCTCCTTTATAACCTTGGAGTGTGGGCATTGCTTCCCAATCTTCCCAAGAATGACCTGTTAATAGACGTTTATGGGGCTGTTTACTTTTAGCAAAACGGTCTGGAAATATTTGGTAAAAAATGGCGTGTTTAACCCAGTCTGGTGTTTGAATTTCCATAATGGTCAATGAATCTGCGAATGAAATTATTTTCTCATTCTTCTACTTTGATTTTACTGGCATATCGTCACAGTCTGCGAATATCTGAGCTATTTGCACTACGATGGGAGCAGGTTACCTTTAGTAATGGCAAAATTTACATCCACCAACTCAAACACGGTATCAGTTCAACACACTCACTGCTTGGTAGGCTCCAACCCACTCTTCAAAGGAGAGGAAGTTAGGAAAAGTTTACCGGATTGGACATGTTCCACGGACATTGTGGGGGATAGGGGAAGAATTGGAAACTCGGTTTGGCAAGTTGGGATTGGGATGGGAGCCAATAGACTTCTGTTGGAAATTAAATATGCGGAGCACCAAAACCCTTGTTCGGTGACGTAGCATTGCTACGTCTCTACATTCTTTTCCACCAGAGGTCTAATGATAAAAATTGAGCATTATCATGTTGCCGCTTCTAAAATTCTCAATGCCGAGATAATAATAGAGAAGATAGATGATATCTTATGAAAATAAAAACTATGACTACAAAAGTGCAAACAGTTAAACGCTTCTACACTCCAGAAGAATATTTAGCACTGGAAGAACAAGCGGAATTTAAAAGCGAATACCGCGATGGAGAAATTGTACTGATGACGGGTGGAACTACCAATCACAATCAAATTGCCCTAAATTTAGCTGCTTCTATCAAAATTGCTACCAAAAATCAAAATTACCGAGTTTATATCGCTGATGTGCGTTTGTGGATACCGAAATATCGCCAGTATACTTACCCCGATGTAATGGTCATAGAAGGACAACCTATTTATACCGGAACCAGCACAACCACTGTGACAAATCCATCATTAATTGTAGAAGTTTTATCAAAATCAACACAAAATTACGACCAAGGAAATAAATTTTTATATTATCGCTCGATTCCAGAATTTCAAGAATATATTTTAATCGACCAATATCAATATCATGTCATGCATTACGTGAAAACTGCGGATGGTAAATGGATATTTGATGAAATTGAAGGCGAATCAGCAAATTTATCTTTAGAAACTATTGATTTTGAAATTACATTAAGTGACCTTTACGAACAAGTTGATTTTTCTGTTAATGAATGATGATAATTAAAGATGCGATCACCTGTGGTGTATAAGATGGTATCCTGATGGATAATTTGCCGCTCCAAATTACTCATATTTATCACATCATGGTTGTTTTTTTCTCGTAACAATGGCGATGAGTTAGTTTCATAAATACTGCGTCCTTGTCCTGTATAAGATTCATAAATATGGTCAAGAAGAGACGCGGAGACGCGGAGAGGGGGAGACGCACCAGACACCGATGTGGTGGGGGCTTGAGGTGCCCACCAATCGGGAGCCATCAAATCGCAGATTTGATGGGGGAGGAGGACCCTTGGGGCTTATCGCCCCGGACACGGGGCTTGGGACACATCCCGCTCCGCGTCCCCGTGTCCCCGTGTCCCCGCGTCCCCGCGTCATCCGGTTGAAAGATTTGTTGACATTCTTGGTTGTACAATTCAGCAGAATAGCTTTGGGGTAATTTATCTAAAATATCTTGATAAATCACTAATTCCTGCATAATTAACTATTCTCTTCCCTGACTTGATTATCCAACCAAGCGACTAAATCATCTACAGTTGAAATCCTAAATAATGCTCTTACTAATGCTTCCAATTTTTCCACAGATAAGACTTGAACTCGCGCAATAATCGATGAATCAAGCTCTTCAAAACGTTCTGATAACAAAGAATTACATAAAGAAAGTGCTTCTTGCTTTTTACCCCGTTCTAAACCCTTCTGTAAAATATCTTGATAAATTACCGATTCCTGCATGATATCCTCCCGTAGAAATTGACGAATAATATCTTTCTCAAACCGCAGTCCTGCTAAAATTTCCGTACAACCTGCGATATTTTGCTTTGTTTCTCTATCTGGAATTTTAGCGATTTTCTCGGCTACTTGTCCAAGCAAGCTTTGTGGAGAATCTGTCCGTGCTAATGTCGCTAAGGGTAAGAGAGCAGGGTTATCTAAGAATAATGCTGGTTCTTGCTCCCATATCCGCACTGCTTGATAATGATGGGTGGTTGTTATATCTCGATATTCTTCTGTAAAAACAACTTCGTTTGTTGTCTCCTGGAGAAAAATTACCACTTGAACCACATCACATTTATATTGTCGCTTCAACCGTACCGAGTAATCAAGCATTCTAAATGGTATTGCTGGGGTTGATTGGGGTAAAGTCTGAAATTCGATGTGTAAAATTTCGTTTTCCGTTTGCAGAAAAATAACAGAATCAGCGCGAATGGGTTCTAATGTTAATTCGGTTTTTAATACTTCTATATTTTGTGGTTCTACTCCCAGCAACCACCGCATAAAATCTCTTGGATATTCTTCAGCTAAATATTTACAAGCATTGTCGTAACTCATGAGAATGCACCTTGTTTTAAATATCAGCCACTATAAATAGAATGGGGATGATAATCATTGTGTTTAAGATAAAAATTATTTGTATTTTTTTAGTCGTTTAAAAGAGGGTTTGAGCTATTCGGGACTTCCAGATTCAAAAAGATCCCAAACGTTAATTTACCAATGTTATGATTCGTAGGGGCGGGGTTACGGTGGGATTACAATGTGGGATAATTTATTTCGTGGAAGTCCCTTAGATAGGGATTTATAATCCCCAACGGACTAAATATTCCCCTCCAACAATTAATCAATTATTTCAACGACATTAATTTGTTAACGGATGCCAGGAGGAAACCGACAAAAATAATTTGTTAATACGACATTCAAATCGTTAATAACGACAGTAATGTTTTAACGACGACAAATAAAGGGTTATTCGACATTTACTAATCGGAGCGGCGGGATTTGAACCCACGACCTCCACTACCCCAAAGTGGCGCGCTACCAAGCTGCGCTACGCCCCGTTACACTCGTTGTGAATTTCCTATAGAGAATATTCAATATTTGAGTGTGGCTTTAATATATTAACATGAGTTTAACAATAAGCAACCACAAATCCTAAAAAACTTGCAGCATTCCAGCAGCTTGTTGTAAACCTGGTACTGCTGAGGGGTTCCACTTCCCTTCTACACACCGTCCTGAATGGAGGATAAACCGCAAACTATATTCTTGGGGATAGCCTGTTACTTCCATCCACAATAAATCACTTTCCGCCTCACAAGTAATTTTCTCTTCATCCATAAGCTCAGTGGCTATTTGACTCATGGTGTCAGCTAGTTGCAACATCAGACGACAAAAATCGTTCAATTCGGCTGCTGTTAACTCAATCGCCCAATCATCTGTACCAACTAAGCCTTTAAATTCAGGTGCTTCTGGGTTCCAGCCAATACGCCAGCCGTTACCAGTTTTGATTACACGTTCCATTTGGGAGGGAAGGAGTTCGGAGTTCGGGGTTCGGGGTTCGGAGTAGGGGCGGGGTTTCCCCGCCCGGAGTGAAGGAGTGATGGAAAATACTCCCTTCGGTGGTGCAAGATTACCTATCTCACATCACCAATCAATTGTAGGGGCACTGCGGCTTGCGCCCTCTTCATTGATAAAATTATTTTCATAAATCACCTCAACTATTGCCATTGACGAATGACGAATAACAAATCACTGATTACCACTAAAATAATCAACTAGAGTTTGCACCAAGGCATTACGCTGACGGCGACTCAGCTTTTTAATGGCTGTGCGATCGCCTTGCAAAGGATTTTTTCGTAAGCTATCATGACCAGGATAGGATGTGTCGTACATAATTTCATTGGCACCGAGATAATCAGCTAAAGTCAATTTCCAATCGAATCGATAGTTAGGTGCCCGTCCTTTGAGGTAAAAGTGATAGCCAACCATCCGACTAACTAGGGTATTGTTAGTGGCAACTTTCCCATTTTCTTTACTTATATATTGGTTTTCCCTTGGTAAATCTGGTAGTTTTTGATAAATTCTTTGGGAAACCTCGCGGGAATTTGTGCTTTGAGCGATCGCTCTTTGGATACCAATTATACCAGTCAATTTTGATTCACTTGCTGCCAAACCAGTTACCATAACACCCACCACCATGAAGATAGCGAGTGCTGGTAAAGTTTTGAACAGTGGTGGAATGAACAATGGATTTTTCCTCATTCTCCCTGCCAACAGTTCTGATCTATGATCTTTGACAATCTCCCATCTTCCAGGTGGGAGATTCTTCCAAGCCTAGGCGCTTGAGTTTTGGACTTCGACTAGTTTCTATAATTCTCCAATGATTTCTGGCTGGGTGAGTTCATCAGACATTTCGATAATTGCTCTGAGTACAGGTTTCATGACCATATCTTCCCCACTATCAAAATCTTCATAACGCCGACGCTTGGCACGATGCGCCACCTGTACTGTAATCCGGTAACGGTTGGATGCAGCACTAATCAAATCCTCAGCGCGGTGCATAATTTGAGACTGGGTGGTATCGAATTTAGAACGTCTTAACATAGTTAGAGTATTTGGGTTCAACTCTCAGTGTAACAGCACTATCTTACCCATAGGGCGATCGCACTATGGGGAAAATCACATCTAGAACGTGTTACAAACAATTGGACTGAATGGAACAAAGTTAGTAATGTCGGGCACATTGCCGCCATTGCCTACGTTACAAACAAATATGACACCGGGGTTAAGTCCGCCATCACCTCCCCCACTAACGGTAGCAGATTCTAGATCCTTAACTTCTTCAAACAATTCTTTTTTGTCGAGAACTAACATAATCTTTCTCCTTTTGAATGCAGCTTACTTGAATGAATGGTATGAGAGTTGAGAACATAATTTTGTGTTCATTACTCTTTTCACTTACACAGCCATTGTATATGTCAAGCAAGAAGGAGGTCATTATCATTTTATGTCAAAAATATTACCGTTTTTTTCAGAGTTGATTTCATTTTTAAGTAATTATATTTTCATTTTTAAGCGAAAAATAATGTAGAGACGCGATATATCGCGTCTCTACAAGCAATTCATTAATTTAGATTATGGAAATTAGATCATATCTAATTTCTATAATCCTATTACTTAGATTCAGTGAAATCAGCGTCAATTACATCATCACCGCCGGTAGTAGAAGAAGTACTACCTGCATCTCCACCAGGAGCAGCACCATCACCAGGAGCATCAGGGGCGCCAGGACCACCTGCTTGTTGATAAATATTGCTACCAACGGAGAATAGTGCTTGTTGTAGTTCTGGTGTTAACTTCTGGATTTGTTCGTCGTCTTCCTTACCAACAGCTTCCCGCAAGTCTTTAATTAAACCTTCGATTTTGGTTTTATCATCGGCAGGTACTTTATCGCCCAGTTCTTGTAACTGCTTCTCGGCTTGGTATGCTAAAGAGTCTGCTTGGTTCTTGCGATCAATTTTTTCCCGGCGTTCTTTGTCTTCTGAAGCGTGGGATTCGGCTTCTTGAACCATGCGTTCCACATCTGCTTTATCTAAGGTGGAAGCGCCGGTGATGCTGATGGATTGTTCCTTACCAGTACCCTTATCCTTAGCAGTCACGTTGAGGATACCGTTAGCGTCAATGTCGAATACCACTTCGATTTGGGGTACGCCACGGGGTGCGGGGGGGATACCATCTAAACGGAAGGTTCCTAAACTCTTGTTGTCATTGGACATTTCCCGTTCGCCTTGGAGGACGTGGATTTCCACATTGGTTTGACCATCCACGGCGGTGGAGAATACTTCTGACTTCTTGGTGGGAATGGTGGTATTGCGGGGGATAATTTTGGTCATTACGCCGCCCAAGGTTTCCACACCCAAGGATAGGGGGGTTACGTCTAACAGTAAGATACCTGTGACATCGCCACCAAGGACACCTGCTTGAATCGCCGCACCAACTGCTACCACTTCATCGGGGTTCACGCTTTGGTTGGGTTCTTTGTCCAATATCCGCTTGACAACTTCTTGGACTGCGGGAATCCGGGTAGAACCACCCACTAGAACCACTTCATCAATATCGCTCTTATTGATTTTAGCGTCGCGGAGGGCATTTTCTACAGGAATACGGCAGCGATCAATTAAATCAGAGCAGAGTCCCTCGAATTGGGCGCGGGTGAGAGTTGTATCTAGGTGCTTGGGACCCTCTTGAGTGGCGGTGATAAATGGTAAGTTGATTTCCGCTTGGGTAACGCTGGAAAGCTCGATTTTGGCTTTTTCTGCTGCTTCTGTGAGGCGTTGTAAAGCTTGCTTATCTTTGCGAAGATCGATACCTTCTTGTTTTCTAAATTCTTCTGCTAAGAAATCAACAATTTTTTTATCGAAGTCATCACCACCAAGGTGGGTGTCGCCGGAGGTGGAAAGAACTTCAAATACCCCATCCCCTACTTCTAGGATGGATACGTCGAAGGTACCACCACCCAAGTCAAATACGAGGATGGTTTCATTGCTCTTTTTATCAAAGCCGTATGCCAAGGAGGCGGCGGTAGGTTCGTTGATAATCCGCAGGACTTCTAAACCGGCAATTTTACCAGCGTCTTTAGTTGCTTGTCTCTGGGAGTCGTTGAAGTATGCAGGAACGGTAATTACTGCTTGGGTAATAGTTTCACCAACGTACTTACTGGCATCATCCACCAACTTCCGCAAAACCTGGGCGGAAATTTCTTCCGGTGCAAATTGTTTGCCAGCTTGGGGACAATCTAATCTAACATTGCCATTACTGCTGATGACCTTGTAGGAAACTTCAGTGGTTTCGTTGGCAACTTCATCTTGCTTGCGTCCAATGAAACGCTTTACAGAATAAAAAGTATTGTCAGGGTTCATCACCGCTTGGCGTTTGGCAATTTGACCCACCAAGCGATCGCCATTCTTAGCAAATGCTACCACACTGGGGGTGGTACGAAAACCTTCTGCGTTGGCAATAACCGTGGGTTTACCACCTTCCATAACTGCCACGCAGGAGTTAGTAGTACCTAAGTCGATTCCAACTACTTTTGCCATTGTTAGCTATTGGCTCCGTATAACTACAAAAAAATGAATGGGTGGGTTTATAAAGGACTAATATTGAACCAACTGGTTTGACTAAACAGTCAGTTCAGCATAAATACCTTTAGTGTTTTTGGGGACAACCACTGGTAGAAACCATTGGTAATCCAGTCTATGCTGACATATATACTGAGCCTGTGTAGCCAGTCCATGAAGGGTGGTTTTCCGAACCTCAGTTAGGACGGTTAAGCCTCAGATGTATCTAGTTGGCTCATCTCAAGGATTTGCCCTCACCTTGTCTAATGTATGAGAATTAATACCTCCAGCCATTGGGGTGAACCGTAATCTCAAAGTGGTGTTTGCCGTCAATCAATTTGAGATTTTAGATTGTGGATGTTAGATTTTGGATTTCTACGAAAGAATTGATTGATTATCCCTCAGTAATTACCGTTAATTAACCCCTGAGTTGGGATTTTGAATTTATACTCCCATAAAGAGGTTTCAGATTTTTGCACCATGTCTTAAATTATGGGTGATTTGCCGGACATTATATCAGCAGGCAGGAGGCACCTATGCTAGAGAGAAGAGGATATGACTAGTTTCTTCCATTCATAGGAAGGAGGTTTAATTCTTTATTACTTATTCTTATTACTTGTTACTTATTACTTATTACTTCCTCTATCCCCTTTCCCTTTGGGCAAAACATGAGGTTAAATTGGCAAACGATTAATATCTTTATTGCAACCGATTACTGCCATAATTGACCCCTTTTGCAAACGTTTACTCGGCTCGGGATTAATGACAAACTTTCCACCTTCACTTACTGCCAATACATTCAAACCAAATCGATTACGTAGTTGCAACTCAGCAATGGTTTTGCCATTAAATTCTTCGGGTACCATCAATTCCACAATGCTATTATCTGGATCGAGTTCAAATCTTTCTAAAATTGATGGTTTGGTAAGGGTTCGTGCTAAAGCACAACCTGCTTCAAATTCAGGGAAGACTACACGATCTGCACCCACTCTCTTTAATAGTTTACAATGAACTTCACTAGATGCTTTAGCCACTACATTGGGTACACCACCCTCTTTCACATTTAAAGTAGTAATAATACTTTCCTGAATATAATTACCAATTGCCACAATTACGGTATCAAATTCAAATATTCCCGCTTCTTTGAGAGCTAATGGCTCTGTGGAATCTAGCTGCAAGGCATGACCAGCAATATTTTCCGTTAAAGCTTGGGATACTAGCTTTTCATCTATATCTGTAGCCAGTACTTGATAACCCAATTTATGTAATGTGCTGCTGACTGACCGACCAAAACGACCTAATCCAACTACTGCAAATTGGTGATTCTCTTCAATTAAATTGCGAAAGAACTTTAATGATGATAAATTCACAGTTATTATCCTTCATTACTGCTAATACTTACAATTAAAAATAAATTTGGTATTTATTTATTCTGTAACGCGAAGACAATTAGTTTTTTACATTCAGTAAATAAGACTTTGTTGACCTAATTTATTTCATTGGTAATTATAGATTATTTAGCGATCGCTATTCATTTTTGATTGATTCATTATGCTACAAATCAATTGCCAAAATTTAAGAAATGTAAAGCTATATTTACTATCCCACAAGTAAATTTTCTTCTGGGTAGTGAACTTGAGTAGGACGGGGATCTCCCAACAGAGATGATATGAACAATAATACTCCCACCCTGCCAATATACATAGTGATAATTAAAATCACTTTGCCAAATCCAGAAATACTAGCTGTAATTCCTGTGGATAAACCTACGGTAGCAAAGGCAGATACTACTTCAAATAAGACTTGAATAAAAGGTAAGGTCGGATCTGTGATGGCAATTAAGATTGTGGATATGATTACGGTTGTCACTGAACCAATTAGGACTCCTACTGCCTTTAAAATTAGAGTATTTGGAACCTTACGTTCATATAAAATGACTTCTTGTTTACCCAATAAAATTGATTTAGTACAACTAGTTAAGACCCTGAGTGTAGTTGTTTTTATCCCTCCACCAGTTCCACCAGGACTAGCACCTATAAACATAAAGGCAATCATAATAAATAAGCCAGCATTGGTCATTTTGGCAATGTCAATACTATTAAAGCCAGCAGTTCTAGTGGAAACAGATTGAAATAAAGCTACTAACATCTGGTCATAATAATTAAGAACACCAAACTTAGCAGAGTTCCTTAATTCGACTAAAGAAAAGGCGATAGTTCCGAGAATCAGTAAGACTATAGTTGTACTAGTTGCAACTTTAAAATCTAGAGAAAAAACTAATTTTTCCTTTTTTTTATTGATGCGATCGCGCAACCAAAAGAATATTTCTAAAATTACTTGATAGCCAATACCGCCAAAGATAATTAATGCGGAAATGGTAAAAATTAATAAGGTAGATGACTGGTATTTAACTAAGCTATCTGTAAATAAACTAAAACCAGCATTGTTCCAAGCACTAATACTGTGGAAAATAGCTAACCATGCCCCCTGTTGCCACCCACTATCTCTAACAAAGGCAGGTAATAATAAAAATATACCTGTAATTTCAAAAATCAGTGTCGTGGCAATGATAGAACGAATTATGTAGTTACTACCACTCATCCCAGGTCTATCTAAAGCTTTTTGAATTGCCCTTTTTTGAGTAAGATCAAATTTTTTACCCAGAAGTAAAATCATAAAGGTGGTTGTGGTCATATATCCCAAACCCCCAATCTGCAAAAGCAGTAAAATAAATAACTGACCCCAAAACGAATAATCAGTACCAGTATCAACTACTATCAGTCCAGTGACGCAAACCGCTGAAGTAGAGGTGAATAAAGCCACAATTGGGTCATTCCACGTACCATTACTGGTAGCAAAAGGCATCATTAGTAGGATGGTTCCCACTGCAATCACAGTCAAAAAACCCAAGCAAATTGTGCGAGAAACAGTCATTTCAGTTATCAGTTATCAGTTATCAGTCATCAGTTAAAAGTTTATGAGATTCATCATTGGAGTCTTCTCAAGGTTCGGTGCAAGGTTCCCCGTATCCCTCATCCCTCACCATAGGCTTTGATCGCTGACAATTGTTTACTGTGCCTCTTACAAAGAAGCTGCGCTAACATTATGCCTCTTACAGAGGAGTTGCGCTAACACGGTTGATTGATTTAATTAGAAGCACACATGGTAGCCTACCAGTATATTGTCCATCCTGTTTCAATTTTGTTTTAAAATTGCTTCATTTATGAGCGCGACTCTTTACCAACGAATTCAGGCATTTTACGATGCTTCTTCTGGACTGTGGGAGGAAATTTGGGGCGAACATATGCATCATGGCTACTATGGTGCGGAAGGAACCCAGAAAAAAGACCGTAGACAGGCGCAAATTGATTTAATTGAAGAAATAATCAAATGGGGAAAAATAGGTCAGGTAGAGAGGGTTCTAGACGTAGGTTGTGGCATTGGTGGTAGCTCTTTATATCTGGCAGAGAAATTTCATGCTCAAGCTACAGGTATTACCCTCAGTCCGGTGCAAGCGACTAGGGCAAAGGAGCGTGCTGTGGAGTTGGATTTAACCAGCCAAACAGAGTTTCTGGTTGCCAATGCTCAAGCTATGCCTTTTGCAGACAATAGTTTTGATTTGGTTTGGTCTTTGGAAAGTGGGGAGCATATGCCGGATAAAAATCAGTTTATTCAGGAGTGCTACCGGGTATTAAAACCGGGAGGAAAGCTAATTCTGGTGACTTGGTGCCATCGTCCCACCGATGATTCTCCCCTGAGCGCAGATGAGCAAAAGCATTTGCAGGATATTTATCGGGTATATTGTTTACCTTATGTGATTTCCTTACCTGAGTATGAAGCGATTGCTAATCAAATTGGTTTACAAAATATCCACACTGCTGATTGGTCAAAAGCTGTCGCACCTTTTTGGAATGTGGTAATTGATTCGGCACTCACTCCCAAGGCAATTTTTGGTTTATTGGGTGCGGGTTGGACAACGATTGTGGGAGCATTTTCTTTGGGGTTGATGCGTCGCGGTTATGAGCGTGGGTTGATTCGGTTTGGATTGCTTTATGGAGTTAAGGGAGGAGTTGTTAGTTGTTAGTTGTTAGTTGTTAGTTGACAGTTGACAGTTGACGGTTGAAGGTTGAAGGTTGTTGGTTGAAGGTTGACAGTTGACAGTTGACGGTTGTGAGTTAGGTGGTGAAGAGTGATGGAGGAAAGGAGTGTGGAATCAATCCAAAATATAAAATCTAAAATCCAAAATTATATGAATTGGTTTTATGCTTTGTGGAAGTTTTCTCGTCCACATACAATTATTGGTACTAGTTTCAGTGTGTGGGGCTTATATTTAATTGTTATTTCCCTATTTTCTTCCCATTCCCTACTCTCCCCTTTGGGAAGTTGGATTGCTTGTCTTTGTGGCAATGTTTATATTGTCGGCTTGAATCAACTAGAAGATATAGAAATTGATAAAATCAATAAACCCCACCTACCCCTTGCTTCCGGTGAGTTTACTCTACAAATGGGTCAGATAATTGTCGTTATTACTGGTATTTCTGCACTCCTTTTAGCTGGGATACAAGGACCATTTTTATTAGGAATGATAGGAATTAGTTTAGCTATTGGTACGGCTTATTCTTTACCGCCAATTCGTTTAAAACGATTTCCTTTCTGGGCAGCACTGTGTATTTTCGCTGTGCGGGGAGCAATTGTTAATTTAGGTCTATTTTTACATTTTAGTTGGGTATGGCAACAGAATCAATCCATTCCTCCTGCGGTATGGATATTAACACTATTTATTATTATGTTTACCTTTGCGATCGCGATCTTTAAAGATATCCCAGATTTAGAGGGCGATCGCCAGTATAATATCATTACTTTTACTATTAAACTCGGTCAGCAAGCTGTGTTTAATTTGGCTCGTTGGGTAATTACCATATGTTACCTAGGGATGATTGTGGCGGCTGTATTACCTGGAATTGGTGTTAACTCAATTTTTCTGATTATTTCCCATCTATTATTGTTGGGAATTATGTGGTGGCGTAGTCAAGATGTTAACCTAGAAAATCAAAGTGCGATCGCTAATTTTTATCAATTTATTTGGAAACTATTCTTCCTAGAATATTTGCTATTTCCCCTTGCTTGTCTTTTGGATTAATAAATGATGGAAACTTTGCCATTAAATTACTTTGCTGCTGTTGTGGTTATCTTTACTCTCTCCATGCTAGTTTATTTTTCAATCAGGACTTGGAGAACTAATCATTTATTTCAAACAGGTATCAACTTTTATCAGAAAAAAGATTATCAAAATGCAGAAACAGCTTTTCGTCAGGTAATTGCTATCAATTCTACCAATGATGTAGTTCACCTGCTGTTAGGAGATACATTGATGCAGCAAAAACAAATAGAAGCTGCAATCATTAAATATCAAGAAGTGATTCATCGCGCTCCTAAAAAAATTGATGCACATTTACGCTTGGCAAATGCTCTCTTATTACAAGACAAACAAAAAGAAGCGATGGATATTCTCACAAAAGCTCAAGATTTTTTTCAATCAAAACGCTATGCTAATGAATTAGCAAAATTACAAGATATTTTGCAAAAGATAGAATCATCATCCTAAATTGATAGCTAAATTGTGAAAACCACAGAATCACGCATACCATATCAGTAAATGCAAACAACCTTATTACTTCCGCGAAGCGGTTGACACTCCCCTGAATTAATAAAGATGCCGATGGCAACATACTCACACTACTTGGCAGTGAAAATTCCTCAGAAGTGGCTACGGTGAATTTGTCACAGTTCGCCTACCCCAAGGTTTAATCACAGAAATGATAATAATAAATAACAAGAATACAGCCTGAATAACTGCACCAATTAAAATCCCTCTGGCATCAACCACATACACTCGATCTTCAAAGGCTGACAAACCCTGTGTTTGAGCAATTGATTCTGCACTAACCGACCAAGGATACAAGCAAAAAGTACCAAAGACTATCAAAGAAATTGTCAGGAACCACTTGGTAATTATCCACCAAAATTTCATGAATCCATAATTAGTCAACCAACACAAGCAAGTCGCTGTCACTACTGAACCAATAGCGCAAGGAATTACCACGTAGTCATCCAGTAGATTAATCGCGGAATGTAAAGCATAAAGAACATCTGCACTAGTTGACCCTTGATTGAGCAATGCTAACAAGAACATACTCAAAACTGTACCTGTCCAAAGTGCAGCAAAAATAATGTGTACTGATAACAACCAGTTCTTCTGCCTAATACTTAATTTGGACATGATATTCTCCTAATTTAACCAACACAAAACCACCGGAGCGTAAGGTCTTAACCTATGCTTCGGTATTACTTGATAAAAATAAACGTATTGATATTTAATATATTAAGTATTTTTTGAAGAGTCAAATCTTGGAGCTAAACATCTTTTAGAGAAGGTTGAGAACAATTTGATCGAGAAGCTTTAAAACAGCCTCTTGTTCAGCTTTTGAGATACCTGTAGTTGCCTTCTCAATGGTTTCTGCACCAATTGATGGCAAAATGTTCATGAGTTGCTTTCCTTCATCTGTAAGCCAAATTCTTACAATCCGGCGATCGCTTGGGTCCCGTTTTCGATAAACTAAGTTACGCTCCTCCATGCGGTCTACAACTCCTGTGAGGGTTGCTCCCAGTTGTTTTAGTTTGTCAGCAATTCCAGAAGTGGAAAGCCCATCTTCTTCCCAAAGACAACACAACACTAGGTAATGAAAAGGAGTTAGCCCATAGGGTTCCAATCTCTCCAAGAAATCACGGTACATCAATTGAGACGTAAGTTTAAGCTTATAACCCAAGTTATAGGGAGCTAGAGCGTGTCGCCATTGGTGAAGAAATTCAGCGTTTGAGGAAGAACTGGGCATTTTGAGTCATGGCTGATGGGTAATTATTCCGATTGAAAACAACAATAGCAGTGGGTTAAAACTTGTTTTCTTTGTCTCTGTATTTTTATTTATTTTGAATCAAGTTTGTCAGACATAAATAAAAAAAGACAAAACAATCCCACCATATATGTACAATCTACCATGATTTAATGTTCCTATTCCCAACCAATGTTCTACAATCCAGCAAATTCGTTGAATAATTGATAATCTATGGCATTAAGGTAACATAACTTTACTAGATTGATAATTTTTGTAAAATATTTGTGAGTATTTTTATTTACAGAAAGTGACTTGAAATACTTTAAAAATGCATGAATCAGCAATTATGCGTAGTTAATGCCATTGTTCATCGTTTAACTAAATAGTTGTAGTTACCTCGAACAATTCTCATAAAGCAAGTTGCTATTTTGATGAAAGTCCTAAAATAAATAACTAACAACCAATAGCTAAATAAAAAATGACTGGACAAAAGGGCAAAGTTTACCTTGTGGGTGCAGGACCGGGAGATGTGGCATACCTGACGGTTAAAGCCTACAATCTCCTAGGTAATGCTCAAGTATTGGTTTATGATGCCCTGGTGGATGTTGAGTTATTGCAATTAGTACCGCCAGATTGCCTCAAGTTAGAGATGGGTAAGCGGGGTGGTCAACCCAGCACTCCCCAAAAGGAGATTAACCAACTATTAGTCAAATATTGTCGTCAGGGAAAACAAGTTATCAGGTTGAAATCTGGCGATCCATTTATTTTTGGCCGCTGTACTGCGGAAATTGAAGCTTTAAAAACAGCAGGTTGTGACTTTGAAGTTGTGCCGGGAATTTCCTCTGCCTTAGCTGCACCCTTACTAGCGGGAATACCCCTCACAGATCCGGTAATGAGTAGGTGTTTTGCAGTATTAACCGCTCACGATCCAGATGCATTGGATTGGGATGCCCTGTCCCGGATCGAAACCCTGGTAATATTAATGGGTAGTAAGCATCTGCCAGAAATTGTCAGCCAATTACTCAGACATCAACGATCGCCCCATACTCCAGTTGCGATCGCTCGTTGGGCAGGAACTAGTCAACAGCAAGTCTGGACTGGTACCTTAGAAACCATTGTGGAACAAACGTCTGGTCAGTTACTTTCCCCCACGGTAATTGTAATTGGGGAAGTGGTGGAACTCCGCAGATACTTACAATTTGAGAATATATCTTTAGATAATTCTCTTGCCACTGGCAATACTCAACCAAATATGACCGAAAAATAAACTGGATATAAGCCGTGTGGATTTATCCGTGGAGAAGAAACAAACGGTTTTATCATTATTTCAAACCCCTAGCTTTAGACATGGGGTCACGACTCCCGCTACCCAGAGCGACTTCCGTCGTCGCGGGTTCGCTCGTCAATCCCGGACAGTTGTTCATGGGGGAAACCAACGCCAGTCGTCTGCGGCGGGAAACCCCTTCGGGTTCGCCACTTGCTTTATGCCGGGGAACCCGTCCACCGCAGTGGCTTACCGTCCGCAACGCTGGCTCCCCAAGACCACAGTGTCCTCAAAATCCAAAATCCAAAATCCAAAATTGAATGACCAGCAATTTTTCTCCTCTTCCCCTCAATGGTAAAACCATTTTAGTCACCCGTTCGGCAGGACAGTCGAGTCAATTTACCCAACTCCTTACCGATGTTGGAGCTACCGTAATTGAAATGCCAGCCTTAGAAATTGCAGCACCTTCTAGTTGGGAAGATTTGGATTTTGCGATCGCTAATTTATCTACATTTGACTGGTTAATTCTCACTTCCAGCAATGCCGTCAATTATTTTTTTGACAGATTACTGGAGCAAGGTCGAGATGTCCGTAACTTGGAAGGAGTTAAAATTGCTGTGGTGGGTGAGAAAACTTCCCAAAGCCTCAAACAAAGGAGTTTGCAACCAGATTTTATCCCTCCTAACTTTGTGGCAGATTCCCTGGTGGCAAACTTTCCCGCAGAATTGCTAGGGAAGAGGGTATTATTCCCCAGGGTAGAAAGTGGTGGTAGAGAAGTACTAGTGAAGGAATTTACTGCTCAGGGTGCGGAAGTTGTGGAAGTGGCAGCTTATAAATCCTGCTGTCCTCGTAATATTCCCCTAGAGGCAAAAATTGCTTTGCACAATCGTACTGTAGATGCCATTACCTTTGCCAGTTCCAAAACAGTTAAGTTTTTCTGTCAGCTACTAGAACAGACATTTACCAAGAATGGGAATGAGAATCAATCTCAGGCGATAACAGATTTGTTGCAGGGGGTTTGTATTGCCTCCATTGGTCCACAAACCTCAAAAACTTGTCTTTCTCTGATTGGACGGGTGGATGTTGAGGCAGAGGAATATACCTTAGATGGATTGACTCAAGCACTGATTAGAGTGATGGAGTGAAGGAGGGAGTGAATATAAAATCCAAAATCCAAAATCTAAAATCCAAAATCGAATGACCAAACGCATTATCGGTTTAACTGGTGGTATTGCTACAGGTAAAACAACCGTCGCTAATTATTTAGCCAAAACTTACAACTTACCCATTTTAGACGCTGATATCTACGCCAGGGATGCGGTGGCTGTGGGTTCACCAATCCTCCAAGCGATCGCAAAAAAATACGGGTCACAAATACTACTTGCAGGTGGCAGTCTAAACCGCCAAAAACTGGGTGAAATTATTTTTCATCAGCCAGCAGAACGCATCTATATAGAAGATTTAATCCATCCTTATGTACGCGATCGCTTTTTGGATGAAATGAACAAATTACCAGTAAAAACACTAGTATTGGTTGTGCCTTTATTATTTGAAGCTGGGATTACCAACTTAGTAACAGAGATTTGGGTAGTTTACTGCGATCGACAACAACAGTTAACTAGGTTAATACAGCGCAATAATTTAACTGTAGAACAAGCACAAGCCAGAATTAAGAGTCAAATGCCTCTGGGGGAAAAAGTAGCCCTTGCTGATGTGGTGTTAGATAATAATTTAGGGATAGAAAATTTATATACACAAATAGATAGAGCTTTCTCCGGTTAAAATGCTCATTCGACTTATCCTATTTCCCTGACAACTTTACGGAATTGTTCCACCACAGCAGATTCATCACTTCGTCGCCAAGCCATATTTATTTTCACCGTTGTCGCTTTTTCTTCAATTTTCCGATAGACAACTCCTTTGCGCCGGAGATTTTTAGCATTAGCAGGAAGTAATGCAATTCCCACCTCTCCAGCAACAAGTCCCAAAATTGTCAGCATTAATGCAGCTTCTTGAGTAACTTTAGGCTCAAAACCTACTTTTTTGCACAAATCTAAAATTTCCTGGGATAATCCTGGAACCAATTGACGGTCAGGAAGAATGAATTTTTCTCCTTGAAGTTCTTTTAAGGGAATTTGCTTAGTCCTCGCTAATTGATGATTCTCTGGTAACACTATAATTAAAGGCTCTTCTAAAACCGTAGTAAAACCCAGTTCTTTATCCTCAATTGCTGATTTGGGCAGATGTAAAAGACCCACATCAATTTGGTGAGAGCGAAGTGCTTGAAGTTGGTTGTGGGTTGTCATTTCTCTCCAGATTAGTTTGACATGGGGATATTGTTCGCGGAATTTTCTCAAAATATCCGGTAGGATACTATTGGAAACAGAACTGGTGAGAGCAACGGTTACCTGTCCAACTTTTCCCTCACTCCTTTGTTGGGCGTTCTCAAAAGCGCGGTCAATTGCACTCAATATTGAAATGGCTTCTTGAAAAAATTCTTGCCCTACCGTTGTTAACTGTAGGGGACGTTTTTTACGGTTAAACAGCGCTACCTCTAATTTCTTTTTATTGTCACGTAAACTTAACTTTTTTTCCAAGTTCTTAATTGAAGCACTGAGGTTCGACTGTGCCATACCCAATTGCTTCGCAACATCGCTAATGCTACAATCTCCGTGACTAGCTACCTCAACAAAGTAGCGTAAATCTTGCAATTCTAACCTGTCTGAATCTCGATAATTCATGTAGATATATATTATCTAATATACTACAATCTCAAATATATGCTTTTCTAGATAATACTATCTCCTTTACACTGGTGACATAAACAAATCTTAAAAATCGAGATAGGCTATGGTTTTGCCAATTCAACGAGTTGCCTTAGTGGGAGGAACCCACGGTGCCGAACTCACGGGAGTCTTTTTAGCTAAGAAATTTCAACAGTTTCCCCTACAAATTCAACGTAATGGTGTTGAAACTATTACATTATTGGCAAACAAGAAAGCGATCGCAATGGGAAGAAGGTATATTGATACAGACTTAAATCGGTCTTTTCATCCCCAAGATTTAGCCAATCCCCAATTAATGAATTACGAGCAATCAATCGCCAAAACTATTGCTCGACGAATCCAGCAAGAAAAAATTGATTTAATAATTGATTTGCACAGCACAACTGCAAATATGGGGTTGACAATAATTTTACGCAGCACTCATCCTTATCTATTGCGATTAGCTGCATATCTCACAAAAATTAATCCTAAAGTGAAAATTTTACAACATCCTCCTGACCAAAATACATCTTATTTGAGAAGTCTGGTGGAATTTGGTATTGCCATCGAAGTGGGAGCAGTTGCGAATGGTTTATTAGATGCACAATTGTTTCAAGAAACTGAAGATTTGATTCACTCTATTCTGGACTATATTGAAGCTGACAGACAAGGGAAACCCTTAGCAGCACCAGCAAATTTAACCTTTTATCACATACTAGAAAAAGTTGATTATCCCAGAAATCAACATCAAGAAATCCAAGCTATGATTCATCCCCAGTTGCAGTTTCAAGACTACAAACCGCTACATCCTGGTAATCCGATGTTTATCACTTTTGATGGTAAAGACATTTTCTATGAAGGAGAATCTACAGTTTATCCGGTATTTATTAACGAGGTTGCCTATTATGAAAAGGGAATTGCCATGTATTTGACCCAGAAGAAAGAATACTGCTTTGAACTTCAGGAGGAGTGATTGGAGTTGTGTTCAGTAGATTTATGCTCCACAGAGTTAGGTGACGAAGAAGATAAGTCATTAGACAAAGTACGCATCCGATTCATTTGTCCTAAAGCATATTTAGCCGTTTCTTGTACTTCTGCATCGGGATCTTCTATAGCATGGTATAGCATTTGACTTACCTGAGCCATCATGTCATACACACGAGTTAAATCGCGGATGGCATTTTGCCGCACTTGGGGGCTTTCATCTTGTAAGGAGATTGCTAAAGCCCGATTCAGGGGTTTCAGGTTACGGGTACTAATTTCTGCCAAAGCAGCCAATATTAAACTACGCTGCTGAGAATCCGCATCAATCATCAAATCTACTAAGGGCTGGATTGCCCGTGAATCACCCTGTTGTCCTAAATTCCAGATTGCTTTGCATCTTTGATTTCCATCCTGACTGTTTAAGTCTGTGACTAATTCCTCAACAATATTGATTTTTGCCAATCGGGATGTGTTTTCAGGTGGTAGTAATTGTGTTTGAGGAAGAGATAATTCTGACTCTTTTTGGCTTGTAATTTGTGGGTGGTGGTGTTCTTCGAGAACATCTATCCCTGAATGTTGACTATGGGTACTATTAGTTGGGGAAATATCCGTATTTTGTAACTTTTTCTGATCAGAGAACCATTTGACACAGTACAGTAACGCGCCAATACTACCCAAAATACCTATTCCCATTAATGACCACCATACAAAACCCTTTCCTGATGATTGGGAAGTATGTTTGATTGATTGTGGAGTTGTACTAGCAATTAAACTAGTAGATTTATTTAGTTGTACTCGCAATTGCTTCCTAGTTTCATCACCCACATTCCCATCTGCTGCTAACTCTTGTTCTTGCTGAAATTTATATACAGCATTTCTCGTAGCAATACCGTATTTACCATCGATCGCACCACCATAATATCCCAACTTTTGCAATTGGATTTGTAATAGTTCTACCTCTTGACCCCTACTACCAATACGTAGAATCTCCGTAGAAGTACTTTGAGCCAACAAACTATTATGGGTAACACCATAGAAGACTGCACTGGCTGGAATGGGGATGAACATCCAGCCAATTAGATAGATAAAGATCGGGATAGGGTTACGGCAAAGCCTCATATACAAAGTTTTCGCCAGTAAAGACATCAGTAAAAATAGATATACAGATAAATTTTAACTGGCTCAATGTTAACTCTTCATTGGACAAAAATAGTTACCTATACACCCTAAGTGAGCCTTGTTAAAGAGCGTTAACCTATTTTACATATATCTCAGTTTAATTCCGTAGAGTTGAGGGTAAAACTTCTGATGCTGATTTTCTCACTGCTACATTTACAGGCTGTAAATCCCGTTCTGAAGCTGCCAATACTGCTGGCTGTGGTGTTGTATTTTGTTCTATTTCAGCCACTTGCTGATTAACACCTGCTAATTTATCTCGTTGGTTAATTAAATAAATACTGATTAAAGTTATACCTACCCCAATCCACTGCAAGGGACTGAGAACTTCATTGAGTAACCAATGACCAAATATTAAAGCAAATACGGGGGTAAGGAAAGTAAGAGAGCTGAGACTGGTAAGATTTCCAGAAGAAGCAAAATAGAAAAATAACCCATAAGCGATCGCACTTCCAAGTACTGTGGTATAAGCCAGTGCCATCCAATCAGCAGGAATCAGATTAACAAAAGGGTCACTTTCCGTCACCGCTGAAATCCCCCACAATGGCAAACCACCAATAATCATATGCCATCCCGTAGCAGTTACCGGATCGGCATGGCGACAGACAAACCTAATGAGTATGGTTCCTAAGGCCATACTTAATGCTGCTAGCAGCATCAACCATTCACCTGTTTCAAAAAAAGAAAGGGAAATACCAGAAGTGGAGGAGTGGGAGAGGAAGGGAATAAAACCCGAAATAGTATGAAAAATCCATTCATCGGGTAAACCAATCAAACTAATACCAGTTACCCCCAAAAACAAACCTAGCCATCCCCATAAACCAATCCTTTCCTGAAATAACCAGGAAGACATTAAAGCCACTGCTATGGGTTGGGAATCAATCATCACCGAACCCAAACCAGCACCAGTTTTTACCAGTCCTTCCCCTAAAAAGCCTTGAAATAGGGTTCCATCCACCAAAGCAAATAAAGTAATCCACAACCAAGCCATCCATCCTCGGGGCTGCGGTCTACCCAGAAATGCTGCTACTATCAAAATCAATACTCCCGCCGGCAACAAGCGTACTCCCGCTATAAATAGTGGCGTAGTGTGGGAAATCGCTCCCTTCATCGCTACCATCGCCGTACCCCACAAGAAAAAGGGCGCGATTAACAGTAGAGATGCGAATGGAAATCGGAATGCACGAAGCGGAAGTTGCATGAGTTAAGGAAACCCTTCGGATTACAAATACGAAAGTATGATTACCTAATTTTACTTCATTATGTAGTTTTGTGAAGGAAATCATACCTAAGTGCGATCGCCACTAACTCAATTCCACTCCAGAAAAAGAATTCAGATTTTTGGTTGTACTATTAACTTGTCCAATCTTTGCCCCCTGGGAGCCACCCAAGGGGAGAATCCCAATTTTCAAGTAACTTGCAACTGGGAACAGGGAAGTTTTTCCGCTAAAGTCATGTCATTTTTCTTACCTATATGGATTTCCAAGTCGGCTTCTGGTAAAGCTTCAAACAGTAACTGCTCTCCAGGGAATACCACTCGTTCAAAATACCAACCAGGAATGTTGGAAATGCGAGCAATGAGGATTTGATTGCTATGATTGGAGTAAATACATAAAATACGTTGGCTATACTCCAAGGGCAATGAATCAAGAGTTTGAGTCATCGTTAATTAAGGTGTTGCTAGTCTTGAACAAAGTTGAATCGTCAGAAAAGATTTAAACTCAAGCCATAGTCATGTCACTGAGAATGAAACACATTGCTGATGATTTATTTTTTACATAGCCATGATAGTACTTACCCAACTCATGGTTACTAACTACAGTTTTGAAGGGGAGTATTCACCAAAAATTCGGTAATTGGCGAGTATATGCAAAAACAAAATTCAGATACACTCTATTCGCACAATAATTATTTGTGAATAAAATCGGTTCTAGAACTTGTTGCCAATGTCAATACCCAAATTTTTTTCATTGAAATTAAAATGCAGATAACAAATGCTAGCTAATTTACAGATATCTATCTGAGGTAGCCAGCATTGGATTTCCGAGATTCACACTGTACTTATTGTCAATATATAGGGCATTACCATAGATTTACCGTAATTTCTGTGACTATTTCCATTCTCTAATTTGTAGCTATGCTGCAATCTCAACTATGATGGAATGTTAAATACAAATAAATAGTAAAAAAATAAAAATAAATAATTTATGAACAATTACATAAAGCTTTAAATTGTCATTCTAAGAAATAAAAAATATACAATATTCTCAACCATCAGATTAATATTATGACTTACGCAGTTGGCATATTTTTCTGTATGGGAGGCAAAATTCAGTGTAGATTTTCTGACCGCATTATTACCGTTCCGTGACGCTACGATCATATTTGAACTTAGAAATCAGACTTTTAACCTCACGCACCAATCACCAATTGTGATAATTGCGTAATTTCTGAATATTTTTACAGTGAGTTAATTCTGAAGTAAGCAAAATTAATCATTACTAGCATAATTCAAACTAAAGACCGTATAAAAATATAATTAATGGTGGGATTATCAGTGTCATCAATATACTTAAAGGAGCACCGATTCGGAAAAAATCAAAAAATTTATAGCTACCAGGACCATATACCATAGTATTTGTCTGATAACCGATGGGAGTCATAAAACTGTAAGAAGCGGCAAAAGTTACGGATAACATAAAAGCTAAGGGATTAAAATTGAGATTTTCTGCAACCTTTGCTGCAATAGGTAAAAGTAAAATTACCGCAGCATTATTGGACAATATTTCAGTCATCAAAGCAGTAATAACAAAGAAAAAAGTTAGCAACCAATAGCCAGACAAGTTACCGCCTAGTTTAACAATATTATCTGCCAGTAGTTGAGTAGCACCAGAATTATTCATTGCGATTCCTAAAGGGATCAAGCCAGCTAGCAGAAAAATAATATCCCAACGTACAGCTTCATAAATTTCCCTCGGCTTGAGACAGCCTGTAAGCACCATTAATATGACACCAATTAAAGAACTGACTAAAATTGGTAGCAACTTTAAAGCTGCTAGTAATGCTACCCCCATACCGATGGCAATAGCAATTCCTGCTTTAGAATGACGTAGGTTTTCTATATCTCGTTGCATAATTAGCAACACATCCCGGCTAGTTTGCAATCCCACAAGGCTTTGTTGAGGACCACCCACTAATAAAACATCACCAAAACGTAAGGGTATTTGACCTAAGCGGTTGCGAGTCAGTTCTTCACCCCGACGAATAGCTAAAACAGTAACATTATATCGTTGTCGGAAGCGTAATTCTTTGAGAGTAGAGCCAATTAAGCTAGACTCAGAAGGGATTAATACCTCTGCAATTCCTTCCTCTAGAGAATTAAGTTCTGATGTTAAGGAATGATGGCGAAATTTGACTTCTGGTAAAATTTCGATCCCTTGTTGATTTTTTATTTGCAGTAAATCTTCTCGTCCACCCCTAACCAAAAGAATACAACCTGCTTGCAGCTGTTTGTCCCCTAAAGGTTGAGAAAAATGTACACCGTTACAAATCATCTCTAACACGTCTACATCAAACTTGCGTTGTAGACGACTGCTATTCAAGGTTTGTCCTACTAATGGAGAACGGGGTGGAATGATAATCTCACTAATATAATCTTTAAGTTCATACTCTGTACTAACAATATCCCCCGTAGAAAATTTACGTTCTCTAAGTAAACGAGGAGCTGCGATTGCTAAGTAAGCTAAACCAATTGTAAATGTGATTAAACCCAATGGAGTGAACTGAAATAAACTGAACGCTCCATAACCTAGTTTTTCTGATAGACCACTGGCTAAGATACTAGTAGACGTACCAATTACCGTTGTCATTCCGCCAAGAATAGTAATATATGATAATGGTAATAATAATGTGGATACAGATATCTTTCGCTGGGAGCACCAATTCTCTACAATTGGTAAAAATACTGCAACAACAGCAGTGTTATTAACTAATGTTGTAATTGATCCAGCAATAATTCCCAAAGTGAGGATTTGTCTAGTAGGATGTTTACCTCCCCACTTAAATAGCAAATCATTAACTATTTGAATTGCTCCTGTACGGCTAATACCTGCGCTAAGAATAAACATTGCCATTACAGTAATAGTTGCAGAGTTACTAAAGCCAGATATGCTTTCCTCTGGGGTAACTAGACCCAATACAGTTAATAAAACAGAAACAATAATAGCAATTATATCTGATGGCAACCATTCGCCAATAAAGCAAACTAATGCCAAAAAAACAACGGCTAATGTCAGAAAAATAGACATATATTTGTATTTTGTTTTATACTAATTGCAAAAAAATAATGTTATGCAGAGAATATGATGTTATGTTAGGTTAAACAATTATCGTAAAAGCTCATGCATGAGTAAGATTGTGGCTTATTGTAGGGTAATTACAAATAACTCTGCCAAGTTTTTACCGTAAATAATTAGGCAAACCTGATATGAATCTGCTATGAGATTCAAGACGTATATATAAACGATGACGCAAAACAAAACTATTTTTCAAAAATCAATTGAAAAACTAGTATCCCATATATAATTTTTATTGATTAACGCCATGTGTGACTTTTCCAAAATCCTTATTTCACAAGCATTATAACAGATGAATACTTGAGATAAAGATAAAACACTCAACCACAGAATAGTTAATATGACTAGTAGCACATCGCGTTAATTAAGAAGATAGAAAAAGGGTAATGCATACATACTTTGCTCGTACAAGCAATCAATATATTTCTTATTTTGCATTACCCAACAGGATAAAAATTATATTTTGATTAGAAATTATACAGCAATATTACTGTGACTATTGTTGACTGATAAAAGTTGAGGTAAAACTATATATTTATTAAGAGCATCCATAACCTTGTTGACGCTTTCTTGTAAATTTTCTCTATCTGTTCTACATTCAACTTCTGGATTTACTGGTGGTTCGTAGGGATCGTCAATGCCAGTAAAGTTCTTTATTTCCCCAACCCGAGCTTTTTTATACAAACCTTTCACATCTCTTTTCTCACATATATTGAGAGGAGCATTAACATATACTTCAATAAAATCACCTATTTTATGTCTGACCTCATCTCTAATCTCAGAATATGGTGAGATTGCTGATACTAATACAATCACTCCATTTCTAGTTAATAAATCTGCTACAAAACCAATCCGTCGGATATTTTCATCCCTATCTGCTTTACTAAAACTTAATCCTTTTGTGAGGTTCTCCCTAACTACATCTCCATCAAGAACCTCTACTTGACATCCTTGAATGCGAAGTTCTTTTTCTACTGCTCTACAGATAGTAGTTTTCCCTGCACCGCTCAAACCTGTAAACCAAACTGTTACACCACTTTGTTTTATTTGCATATTTTCTTCCTAGATATATTTCCTTATAAACTCTACTTCTAAGTAAAACTATTTTCTAGAGACTTAAATTAAACAATTATCAATTTTTCGATCATATTTTTATTGGTTATTTACTGTACATTTTTGAGATAATACAAATTTTTTTTGTATTATCATATTTGTATTATGACTTATTTATACTGAAATGAGTATATATTTTTAATGAAGATTTCAGTAAAACTTATAAATAACTATAATGTAGTTAAAAAACAAACTAAGATTCACACAACAAAGCGACCCAAGTCTACTTAGGGCTTGCTGAAAAAGTCATGATTGTGGGGAGTAGGGAACTCAACAGTTTTACCTCTATCTTTTCCAATTTTTTGGACTCCAAAAAATTGAATATGCAAGGTTTTTAAGCCTTATATCCTTATTATCTTGCACTTGTGTTCACAAAAATCGCCTGAGAAGCTTACAAGATAAGAGTTTTAAAGTTATTCAGCAGACCCTACTTAAAAACTTTATTGATTCAATAATTTTTACACTGACGCGCATCAAGTTCTTACTGTTGTGCTATTTTGTGATTTCTTAGCTCGACTTTATCAATTTTTTAGCAACGCGAATGCTAACGCTGAAACCTTTGTGGGAAGATTGTTTGAATTTTTGAATGTCATCATCAATCAGTGATATTGAAAAATGTTTTGCCAAAAAGCTAGGGCTTTTGCCCTGTAAGAATAAGCAAGTTCTTAATTTTGGACAAAGTCGAGCTTAGAGGATGTCTGAAAAGTTTTTGAGGAGTAACTTTTTCACACAAGTTGCTTGACCATCAAACGAATCATGGCAATATAAATAAAAGCTTCGGTGGTTTCAGGTAATATTTCATAATCTTTACTTAGTCGCTGACATCAATTAAACCAACCGAAAGTTCTTTTTACAAGCCAAAGTTTGGGTAAAACAACAAAACCTTTCTGTTCCTGATGGTGCCTAATAATGCTTCATAGCCAGCGATAAACATCAATTACCTAGGGTGTAAATCCTTACACGATATCCCCTGTCAATCCAGATCCGAATCAATCTAGCAACGCGGTAAGCGAAGCTATGCCGAAGGCCTATTACCTAATTGATTCAGCTTTGATAAAACTTGTTGAGTACCTGCCTGTTCGTTTACTCATATCTTGCACCTTCACCCCTAGAAGGGTGAACGGCAGTTTGCTTATGCCGGGGAACCCGTCCACCGCAACTGCCTCGGCTATACAAACAAAGCCTGCCGGGAGCAGGCTAAAAAACCTAATTCTTCGTGTTACTGATAAAAATATATGTTTATTAACAACAGAAAAAAACAGTATTAAATACGAGGCGTGCAAGATGTAAGTTTAGCGAAGCATCTGTAATGACTACAACTATACATAAGCCTAAGGTCTCACTAAGGTCTCAACCAGTATGTGGCGTTTACGCCCTTTTATTTTCTTACCTGAATCGAAACCAACGTCTTTGGACACCATATTTGCTGTTTCAACTGTTTTACTGCCTATAATTGCTTCTGATGGAGAAGGTTCGCGATATTGGCTTACGCGCACCCACAAACGTAATCGCTTATGGATTCGTTGCTATGTTCTATTTTTTCTACTAACAGGATAACATTACTTGAGCTTTATTAACTTCTCAGACATCCTCTTAGTCTCAAATCTAGTTGTGAATATCTGAGCTTTTATTTCAAAGCATAATTTCAGTTTTAACTAATAGTTTAGCCTACTATATACCGAAAAACTAATTTACTTGATTTGCAACTATACCTAAATTTGGTAAATTATTCTTTTGTAATTGTTCTATAGCTTGCATAAATACAGATTTTTTTGTTTTGCCAATTGTGGCAACCATCAAAGTACTATCTGTATGAGTAGCAACAAAAGTAGCTTCCATAGAACTGAGAATATCAGGAGTATTATAGATTACTAAATCAAAAGATTTCACAAATTTATCCATTAACTTTTTCATCTGTTCTGAAGTAAGTAGCCTTGCAGAATTTGATATATATTTCCCAGAAGTCAAGACAAAAAGATTATTACTCAAAAGTGGCTTTTGGATAATATCATCAGAGTCAGATTCACAAGAGAGTAAATCACTAAAACCTTTCAAATTTGGTAAGTTTAATTGAGAATGTATCTGAGGACAACGAAAGTTTGTATCTATTAACAGAACTCGTTCACCTGCCCCCGTTGCTGTTTGAGCTAATTGTAAAGCAATTGTAGTACTATCATTCCCTGGTTCTGCAGCACAAACTACTAATGAATGAATCGGTGAATTAGAAAAGCAAAAACGCAGGTTACTATATAGAGAATTATAAGCATCTATTACAGGAAAAAGGTTCTGATTGCTTTCTTTTACTTCTATAGTCGGTTCTTTCATTGACTCTATGAGAGTGCCTGATTTTATTCTTGATTTGATTACTTTTTCAGAACTCTGATCAACTGGAATTTTACCTAACAAAGGAGATTGGATTACATCTTCTATATCTTCACTAGTATAAAATGTATTGCGTGATTTCTCTATAAGTACAGCTGCTGCAATGCCAAAAAATAGACCGCCCACCAATCCCATTAATAATTTTTTATCAGATTCAGTAGCAACTGGTACAGGATTGCCAAAAGCATCAATGGGTATTTGAGGTTTAGAAATTATTTCCCAAGGTACTTGACTTTGTGCTGCTTCAATACCTAAAGTTTCTCGCTGAGTCAATAACTGATTGAGCGATCGCTGGGCAATTTCTAATTGTCTTTGTAATTCATTATATCGTCGTACTACATCAGGAAATCGCTTTGCTTGTGTTTCAAAATATTTTTGTTCCTTAGCTAATTCCCGAGAGCGAATTTCTAGTAACTGAATTTGATTTGTAGTATCAGTTAGTCTTTGAATCATTCCCACACGGATCGAATTCTGTAAAATTAGTACAGCAGCATTTTTAGCTTTAGCTTCTGTAAAATTTTGTCCAAGTATCTCTTGGGTTTCTTTGTTCAGTAAACTGATTAAGTTCTGACGTTGAGCTTCTAAAGATAAAATATTAGGGCTATCAGACTGAAAACGAGCTGTTTCTATGGCAATCTGACTTTCGATTTCCTTTAATTTTGCCAGTAACCTTTGATAATTAGGATCTTGACTTAAAGTAGATGCCACAATAGCTTCATCAGGCGTTAGTTTTAACTGTTTTTCTAAGTTTCCTTTAAGATTTCTTAGTTCTTGTAACTCTCTTTGGGTATTAATTTGTTGCGCTTCAATTTCCCTAACTTTGATAAATAATGATTCACCCTTTCCAGCCGTATTAATAGTTTTGTTCTGCTCTTGTATCTTCTGTAAGTTTTTTTGTAAAGTAGCTACTCGTTTATGCAAAGTGGGAAGTTGTTTTTCGATAAATTCAACACCTTGACCAATACGACTCTTGCGCTCTTCCAGAGAATAAGTTAGATATTTTTGTGCTGTTGTTGCCAAGACTAATTGGACAATTTTAGGATTTATTCCTTGGTAAGTAACATCAAGAATCTTAGTTTGATCTAAACGACTTTTCCCCCCAAGGCGTTGAATTGTTAATCCTTTTTTTATTTGACCACTGCTAATACTATAGTTAGTATTCTTAAGTTTTATTTCCTTGGCAATGTTAGACAACATCCCTGGACTAGTTAAAATTTGAATTACAGTCGGGTAGTCCAAGGTTAATAGTCCCTCATTAGGTACTCCTCCTGTACGAGCGAGTGTACTGGGATCGGATAATTTTTCTGCAGATGTTACAGGCTCAACTAAAAGCTGAAAATTACCTTGATATATGGGCAAAGATTTAGAATTTAAATACCAGGCAGTTCCAGTGGTTAAACTGGTAATGCCAATAATTAGCAGTGCCTTGCGCTTAACAGTCCTCCCAAGCCAGCGCAAATCCAAGCCTTTTTGAGGTGGAGAATCGTTGCTTTCTAGAGTCTCTAATGTTGCTTCTTCTAATTGTCTTGCTCTTGACTGACTCCAAGAAGTATTTTCAATTTCAATTTTCTTGCCATTCTCGGATTCTAGTGGATAATTTATATTATTTGAATTCATAAAATATAGATTATAATTTAATTTTTGTATTCAACCAATTGACGACGTTTACCGAGTAATCTATTGAGATGAAACTGAATTTGACCCTGAACTCCAGAGAATTTACCTAAGACACAAGATAGAGCATAAACTAGAGCATCCTGGCTATTGAAACCTTGTTGTAGAGTATGGCAATAGCTACGATAGATAATTAAAGGATAACCAATTAACAATAGTAGGCTCAAGCCACTACTCAACCAGGCTGTTCCCAAACTCAGCAATGGTAAAAGTAAACCCCATAACCAAATACTTCGACTTTCTTTAACCCAATGATGTTCTGCACTGTGACCATGCAACCAGGAACCTTCGGCATAGGCATGACCTGCTCGCAAAGAACGTTTCCACCACTGACTAAAACGGGTCATCTGTGCATCGTGTAAGGTCATGTCCTTATCAATACGCAAAATCTTCCACCCTTTTTGACGTAGCCTGACGCATAGTTCTGGCTCTTCACCAGCTATGAGACTAGGGTTAAAACCACTGACCTGTGTAAAAGCTTCTACACGCATCATGGAATCACCACCACACATTTTTGTCTCGCCAATTGGGGTATTCCATTCAATATCGCATAATTTATTGTAGATAGACCTTTGTGGAAAACGTTCCCGTCGGCGACCACAGACCACAGCTAGCTGGGGTTGAACATTTAGCTCTTGTTGAGCGCGATTTATCCATCCCTCAACAATTTCGCAATCACCATCTACAAATTGGACAAATTTAATTTGCTTATTTAATGCCAATAAATGGTAAAGTCCCTCGTTTCTAGCTCGAGCGGCTGTAAAGGGTATAGACAGGTCTAACTCAACTACATCTACCCCTAAAGATTGTGCCATTTCTACACTGCCATCGGTTGAACCAGAATCAACATAGACAATGTAAGAAACTTTTCCCAGCACAGAAAGTAAACACTGCTTCAGGCGTTGACCTTCATTGCGTCCAATGATGACTACTCCAACTTGCTGTAAACATTGCATCTTGATTACAAAAATTAAATAAAAATATAAGAATTATGGTTTCTCCATTATGTTACCCAGAATTTTTGCGATACTAACGCTACCTGAATGAGCGATCGCAAAACCATGCCTATTATGTCACATTACAATTTTGATAGCTTTGAAACAACTGAAATATCAGTTATATTTTTATTTTAAGGAGCTTTTAAGAGTTTAATATATTCAATTTTAAATTGAATATATTAAACTCTTAATTTATTGATTAAATATATGAAGTAGAATTTAATCGTGAACTGTAAATATACTGAAACTCAAATAAATTTAGTGCTAAATAACATATATATAGCTTTAAATTTTGGATATATATCATCTAGAATAGAATAAATTAACGTGAGTTCGACGAGTTTTAAACTATGAAACCATTGCCTGTATGTAATTAGGGAAATTGCCTGCTCATAAAAATCCAGGACTTATTGAGAATAAAATCAATTACGTTTCAATTAGGTTAATTGTTGACTTCATTCTCAACTATTTGGTAAGTGACTCGTCACCTGAATTGCACAAATCTTTTCCACATCAGGGTTTTAGCCTCCTAATTTCGTCGAACTTACGTTAAATTATGTTTATTTCTATTTAGTATATCATCCGTATCTTAGTTTTCAAGCCAATTAATAGTATTTTTTGATTAAAGTTAATACCAATTTTCTATAAAGTATTGATCTTGCACAAATTAACTCTATTTCTACAATAAATGATTAGTATTAACCATATAAATATATGAGAAGATGGGTTTATTTTTTTGCGTACATAAATTATTAAATGTGTAAAAAATCATTCAATATCGACTGTAACAATCAAGAACACGTTGATTTTAGTTAAATCTGATCTCCTAGTACTTCTCTCACTCTATAAATAGGTTTTCCTTGTGATTCATGATAAGTACGCATGAGCATTTCACCCAATAAACCAAAGCTAAACAATTGTATACCTGTTAAAACTAATACTACAGTCAAAATAAGCAGTGGTCGATCGCCAATACCCTGATTAAGAAATAGTTTTAAGAAAGTCAAGTAAAGACCTAAACCAGTGCCGATGACTAGAGATATAATTCCCAATGACCCAAATACGTGCATTGGTCGTGTCAAGAACTTTTTGATGAAAAATACAGTAATTAAATCCAGTACTACCCTGATAGTGCGACCAAGTCCATATTTACTATGTCCATACTGACGTTTATGGTGGTTTACTGGTAGCTCAGTAATTCTTGCTCCTTCAATAAAAGCTAAAGCTGGTAAGAATCTATGCAACTCTCCATAGAGATTCATGTCAGCTACCAATTCTGAACGATAAGCCTTCAAGGAGCAGCCATAATCATGCAGCTTAACCCCAGTAATTTTACCAATTAACCAGTTAGCTATTTTAGAAGGTACCAGACGGGTTAAAGCTGCATCCTGACGATTTTTACGCCATCCACTGACTAAGTCATAGCCCTCATCTAGTTTAGCAAGCAGCATGGGAATATCAGCCGGATCATTTTGTAAATCACCATCTAAAGTGATAATAGTTTTACCCCGTGCATAGTTAAATCCAGCAGCCATGGCTGCGGTTTGACCATAATTGCGCCGCAGAATAATGGCTCGTAAATGTGGGTAACTGAGTGTTAGTTTTTGGAGCAGTTGCACGGAACCATCTTGAGAACCATCATCAACGCAGATTAGCTCGTAGCTGAGTCCAATACCATTTAAACTCTCAGTGATGGACTCCACTAATATGGATAGACTTTCTACTTCGTTATAAATAGGTACCACTACTGATATTTGTGGCTTAACAGGGTTTAAGAGAACGGGCTCTTGGTATTGTTTAGAAAATAATGAATTTTGCATAGTTATATGGGATATATCATTACTAAGAATAATAGAAGTCAAATTGGCATCTGCAATTTTTTCTACGATTTTGTAACAGTGCGCGTTACTTGAAATACCTTGACGCTATCTGAAACTTTTGGGTCTCCAAATATCTTTTGTGTTTGGACATGAAAATCTTGACCCACAAGAGCTTCAAAGATTAGGTTAATTTCTTCTTGATTATCACAAAATTTCCAACAGGTCAACCAAAGATTACCTGTAATAGGTGGTAAGCTACCCAATTTTTGCTTAATGAAAACTCTATCGAATGTTTGAGGGAGTGGAGGACGCTTGGTGTTGTAGAGGGGTGCTTTTCCCTGGTAGTAGCGAGCTACGGAATAGTCATGAAAAATTTCCGGTATATGGGCAACAATAACATCACCTGGTTTTTCATTAATGCTAATCATCTGTGCTGCTCTCTTAAAATCAGGACGATCCAGATTTGTGTAGTAATTTACTAGTCCACTACTAACCGTAAATATATAGGCAGCAACCATGAATATTGCCAGCGATCGCCATTGATGCCAAACTTTAACTATACCGACTGCTAGAAGAATAAATAAGTAAGGCGCAATGAATAATAGGTAACGGGGTATCCATATAGTACTAAATACGTAAGATATGAATAAGATAGCAGTTGTGGGTAAAAATCCCCATGTTGCAACCCAAATTAGTTGTCCTGATGAAAATCTTTTTTGCCCCTTACCATTACGTAGAGCAATAACTAATAAACCAATTAAGACTATAGTGTATATGGTATAGCACAACAAATGTAATATATTTGTGATGTGATTTAAATTTAAAATATTTTGTAATAAACCGCTATCGGTATTTTGACTTAAAACTTGAACTGAAGCCAATAGTTCTTTTAATCCCCAGGATGCTGAAAATCTTGGGAGCATACTAATAATTTTACCAATGCTAGGTTTGGGATAATTACTAGCTCCTCCATTCATGTAATCGGAAAATGAACCCCCAAAAATCAAGACTAACGCAGGCACAAGTGAAAAACAACCGATTATCATCAGTCCTTTTCCAAGGAGTAATAACCACCGACGTTCTTTCCTAAATCTCCAACTAAATAGAATAATGTCCGGTATCAGCATTAGGACATTCAGTGGAGTAGTTAAAGTTGCTAAAGCACGTGCAAATGCCCACCATCCCATTAATATTTTGCTGGGACGCTCAAACAAATAGCTTAAGATTAGGGTACCAGCAATACAAAGGAAAGTACTAAGAGTATAAAATCTTATCTCTTGGGAATGATTAATGAATAGTGGAGAAAAGGTCATCAACAAAGCAGCAATTAAACCGACTGGCTGACTTGCTAGACGACGACCTAGCTGATAAGTAAAGAATATGCTACCTATACCAAATAAGAGTGCAAGTCCTCGTAACCAGGCATCGCTTGTCCCAAATATCATCCAAACACGTAGAAGTGCAAAATACAGTGGTCGTGTACTTTGATTGAGCTTTTCTGCACCAAGGATACTGAACATCTCATCAACCCATAGACTTTCTGATCCTAGTTGATAAAGTCGTAATCCAGTAGCAAATATTAAGATTAAACTTATAGGAAGCCATTGGCTTAATTGTTTCTTCGTAATATTTAGTATTGGTAATTTTAATATGGTTAAGCCTGTTAAGTTCATATTAATTATTTGGTTTTATACTTAAAGTAAAATTTTTTAGGTTATGGACTGCTTAACTCTAAATTCAATTAAAGAAGTAATCATGATTGTTGATTTTTCATGTATTCACGTTATTTTCATATTTTTTAAAACCGGATTTTGCTTAATTAAAGAAAATATTGCTGTAGCACAAGTAAACATAAATACCATTCCTAAAATTGGGTTTAATCCATTAATTATTAAAGATGGAGTAGCTGCTAGTAACAAACTAATTATGGCAATCAAACGAGTGCGTTTACCTACTTGTTTGTAGCCGATACGAATCATTAAGTTAAGACCAAATATAGCTAATATAATCTCACTTATTAATGTTGCTACCGCTGCACCGACTGCTCCTAAGATAGGTATGAGAATAGTGTTAACAATAATATTAACTAATACAGTAGATAAGAGTAAAGGAGGTAAAGACTTTTCTCGTCCCGTAGCTTGAAGGAAATATTCCATCAAGGTTGCAAACATTTTTATGCTTAAGCTAGGTAGTAAAATAGCTAGGGAGTTAACAGCAGGAGAAAAAGCCTGACCATAAATTGTAGTTACTAAATTAGTTTGGTAGAAGGCAGCAATGGCTAGGATTGGTAACACTATTACCAAAAGAAGAAGAACTGATTTATTAATTTCTTCTGGTAATCTCTCAGGAGTTTTGGCATGGCATTGTGCGAATCTAGTGAAAGTCACTAAAAAAATCACTCTAGGTAGTGCAGAAAAAATTTCTATAATCCGGTAAGAAGCACTGTAAAATCCAGCTTGTTCAGTTGGAGCCAATACCTTGAGCATCAACACATCAATTTGATAGTAGAGAACCCATAAAACTCCCGATAATGCAAATGGATAAGCCATTTGCAAGATTTTCCAGAGACTTTTGATGTTAATCGGAGACCAAATTGATGTCTGCTTATTTAAGTAGTAGATGAGTCCTAAAATATCCAATTGGCGAACTATTACTAAAGTTGCTACAACCCACACCAAGTCCTGAGACCATAACAATACAGTACCTGCAATTATTGCTACAAATAACCTTTCTATGGCTACAGAGACAGTTTCATCTCTGAATTTCCCTATTCCCCGAAAAACAGCACGTAGAGTTTGTTTGGCACTACGACAAATTTCTGCCAGAACAACTAAATAACACACCATGATACCAGTACCCTTAAAACCTAGTATCTGGGCAAGGGGTAAAAGTAAAATCAGAACTGGCAAGGAGTTTAAGACTTCAAGGAGCAGAAATTTGATGGTCGATTTTGAACCTTCATGAGGATCGGCAGCGACTTCTCGTGCTAATAAAGTTGGAAGCCCAAATTGGATAAAAAAGGCGAGAATTCCTCCCAAAGCAGTGGCGGAAGCAAATATCCCATACTGCTCAGGTCCTAGAAACCTAGCTAGAAGTATGTAAAAGAGAAAAGTAATACCTAGAGTGATTTCACCTAGGAAAGCATAGATGTAGGAAAAATCTAGGCGACTGAGCAGAGTTTTCATGAAAAGATCTGAATTTAAGGGATCTGGTTTCCAAAATCTAAGGTGTATTCAAAGGTTTCCTGGCTACAATTGCAACCTGATCAAACATATTCTTATGCACTCTAAAGAGAAAATCTTCGGAAATCAATGTACGTATCAATGTCTGCACTAGTGGATTGATTGATATGGGTATGATGATATGTGCAAGCAAGCGATCGAGCCAATTAAATTTTGGTGATAACCAAAGAAAGAAACATTGTTTATTAGCTATTTCAAACCCACAATCTTCCAAAATATTTTTCAGTCGGTAGATATTAGTGATATAGCTATGCTGGTATTCATATTTGAAAAATAAATGGTTAATAGTATCAAAGTTTGGTACAACTACTGATGTGTATCCACCAGGTTTTAGTATTCTATAAGTCTCAAGGAAAAAATTCATCACTTCACTATAGTCACGCAGATGTTCAACAAATTGATCGGAATGAACTAGATCAAATGTTTCACTTTTTAAAGGAATTGGAGGAACTGCTTCGCTAACTATATTGAATCCATCTTTTCTCAATTGTTGGCTGAGTTCTTTACTAGGTTCTATACCTACGTAAGAGAATTGTCTTGACCGACATTCATTCGCGAATGCACCTTGCCCAGAACCTACTTCCAATACATTGGCAAATTGAGATAATTTAGGAATTAGAAAAGTGAACAAATCATTTTGAATTGATTCTTTTTTTCGCTTACCTGCCTTAGTAACAGGTTTGAGATTGTAGTGACTTTGTTCTGAAACTATCAAAATTTTCTCCTGTATGAATATATATTGGTCGATCACAAAATTTTAATTCAAATTACGAGAGCTTAATAATTTTGATTTCCCCTTGTGGAGGTGCTTTCAAGAGAACATTCCTGGAAATTAATGTATTTATCAAGAATCTGCATTATAGCGTTTCTCAATTTAGTGAGGTACATCGTTAAGGTTGCTTGTTTTGATATAAAAGGTTTAGGTGTACTTCAGTTGACTGAGAAGCACTATAGTAGGAGGAATTTATTCTTTAGATTGAATGGTCAATTATTCTGATCAACTAATTCCCTATAAATTTCACTAAGTCGCTGCACTGAGTTAGAAATGTCATAGTTATTCTGACATACTTCCCAGCCCTTCTCGCCCATTCTTTGAGCAAGGTGTGAGTCCTTAAGTAAATAAATAATCTTTTCTGCTAACAAATCAACATTCTTGAATGGCACTATGTAACCTGTCTCTCCATCACGAATAGCTGATCCCATGCCTCCAGCAGTAGTACCTACCACTGGTTTTCTCATGTTCATTGCCTCAACAAGAGATATTGGCAAACCTTCCCAAAGTGAAGGCATTGCAACAATATCTGATAGTGCGAGAAGGGTTGGTACGTCCTGGCGAAACCCGGTAAAAATCACCTGATCAGAGATTCTTTCCTGTTGAGTAATCGATTCAAGCATGGAACGGTCTGGACCTTCACCAACAATGAGAAAACGAGTTTTTGGGAACTCTTTCAAGATCGAAACAGCAGCCTTCAACAAAAAAATTTGGCCTTTCTGGGTATCTAGTCGACCTACATTACATACAACTTTATCATCACTAGCAAGTCCTAGACGAAGCCGCTCATTTTCGCATATATCATGGGGAGGGGGTCGAAACTCAGCAAGTGGAAGCCCGTAAAACAATGTTTCTATCTTCTCTGGTCTCACTTTCCGATCAGAAATCATAAACTCTTTAACAGGATCTGAACATGCGATCACTTTCTTACTTAATGGAGATAGAATTGTATCTGCAATAGTTTGATAAATAGGTTGGTTCGGGATAACAACATGTTCATGAATAATATTTGGAATACCTGTTAATAAACTAACAACACGACCAAAATTCGTAGCCCCATAGCCATGTAAATGTAAGATATGAGGTCTTTCACGCCTAACTAGATCGAGTAAACTAGTTAATATCCTCGGATCAAACTTGCTTTTACTTAAGAAGTGAACAGGTATTCCTTGACTCTCAAACAATTCACTTGCTACTTCGGGAGTACGCAAACTACAAATACTAAATTTAAATTCTTTTTTATCAAAACGAGGTATCCACCGTTCAATTGCTCTTGTAACTCCATGAATACCAGATCCAGAGACACTTAATTTGTCCACTACATGCATTACATGAACATTGTTCTTGACTTTTTGGATAGGTTTGATTTCTGGTTTGAGATTTGAATTAATCATTTTATTGACGAAGTATCATATAAATGTTTTGTCAAATATCTTGAAAAAGCTTTACTTATCTTCTCTTAAAAATGACTTTTGCAGGATTACCACTAACAATAGAATTTTCAGGTATTCTAGAGGATACAACTGAATTTGGAGCAATAATCACCCCGCTTCCAATTTCAGCCCCATCTAAAATGCAAGAACCTGCACCAATCCAGACACTATCACCAATTTTAATTCCCTTGGATGTAATTCCCTGCTCAAGAATTGGTACATCTAATTTATTGTAATTATAACTATTACCGATAATAGAAGAATTAGGACCAATCATACAGTAATTACCTATTTTAACACCTCCTGTGTGGGAGCTAATAAAACATCCAGTGGAGATAGAGCCGTTTGCACCTATATGTAATAGGCCATCCGAGGCTTTGATTTTGGTGAAAGAACCAATCTCGGTATTTTTCCCTATTATCAATAGGTTACTTAGCTCAACTTCAGCCTTTGGGCTAACTTTGCATTCATATTTCATCATGAAGTATACAGATACAACTGGTGAAGGTAATAAAAATCTACGAATAATTTTATCTAATTTCATTTCTATAATTTCTCTTTTTTAGAGAAAAAAAGTAATAATTATATTGAGTTTTTGGCGTTGCTAAATCCAGGTATAAATTAAGTTCGCGCAATCTTATGCACGGAGTGCTGCTTTGTTAAAGGATAAAATCGTTCTTCAATAAGATTGAAAAATGTAAATTCATACTTCCATTCAGCAACGCCGAGTTTTTTATCCAAAAGGTAATTCTCCTAGATTAAGTACAACTTTCTGACCTGTTATAGAGTTTGACCAGCTTGAAGCTAAAAACAAAATACTTTGAGCGACCTCGATTGGCTGTAAATTTCTGCCAAATGCTCTTTCTGAAGCTATTTTTTTAGCAAATTCTGAAGGAATACAAGCAATGAGATCTGTATCAGTCATATTCGGAGTTACAAGATTAACTTGAATATTAGATCCAGCCAGTTCTCTCGCTAGACTTTTTGTATAACCCACAACAGCACTTTTTGCTGTTATATATTGGTTTTGACCAGTTACTGGATTATCAACAGTCGTAGTCGATAAATTAATAATTTTTCCTCCCCGTTGCTCTTGAAATATGGGGATAACTTGTTTACATAAATTATGCATCCCTTTTAAAGAAACTTCTAATTCACTTAAATAGTCGTTCCACCCAATTTGTAAGAGTTTTTTAGGAATAAATTCTTTGACTGCATTATTAACTAAAATATTGATAGTACCAAATTTCTCAACAACATCACTAATTAAATCTACAACCTGAATCTCATCTCGAATATCACATTGTAATGCAATAGCATTTCCACCAAATTGTTCAATTTCCTTAACTATCAATTCAGCATCTTGCTTACCTCTGTAATAATTAATAACAACTTTAGCTTCATGCATTGCAAAAAGTTTTGCTGTAGCTGCACCAATTCCTCGACTTGCACCGGTGATGATAATTACTTTATCCTTAAGATTCATATCTAAGTAATTAGATCTGATTTCCTCACAACTTATGGTTTGTCGGGGTGGAGTATTTACTGTTACACTTAGTTTTCCGTTAGCAATAACTTTGTTATTATTTGCAAGAGTCGTTACAATTTCCAGTGACTCGCTCTTAGCAGAAACTTTATTGACCTCACCACTAAGTTTATAAAAATCTTCAGTATTAATATTTTCTTGAAAAGAAAATATAAACTTTGCAAAAGTAGCATATCTGCCTGGCAACTTCATACCGACCAAACTAGATAATAGAAGAGTAGCAGCTAGGTTCTTGCACATATAAATATCATCACTTGGATGCAATAACCCACTCATAAAGATATAGTCTTTATATCTACGAGTCAGTACTGTATCGATTAAGAGATTAAATTCACCTTTTTTATCAACTATATCTTGAATTGTATACGTATTTTCAAATAGTTCATCTAGAACAAAACAGTTTTTATTGTGACTCAGTGCTTCTGGTAAATGGCTCAGATTAATCAGACTAAAATTTCCTCTAGATTTGATCAAAATATCTTGAGTTCCGAACCTATACCACAGTGCTTGATATTCATAATTTTCATTTTTAGAGTTTGAATATGTGATCTCAAGTTTAATTTCATCACCCACGAAAATGGGTCGACGAAAGTTGGTATCAAAACTTAAAAACTCAATCTGGTTGTTGGGAAAATCATTCTGGAGAAGAGCAATAAAACTAAAAGGCAACATTCCATGTACTATTCGTTGCCTGTACTTTGATTTTCTGGCAAACTCTTCATCCATGTGTAGTGAATTATAGTCACCTGTCAATTCTGCGAAATCCTTCACCATCTCTGCAGAAATTTGAAATCTAACACCTAATGTTTTCATATTCTACAATAGTAATTATTTGACATACTTACAAATAACATTTTTAATTCTTGCAAAATCAACCATGGAATTTATTTCCTCCATAGTCAAGCTGATTTTAAAATTTTCTTCTAGAGCAGTAACCATTTTGAGATTATTAAGTGAATCCCAAACTTCAGTATGTTCTGGACTAAATTCATCAGTTATACTATCTTCTTCTACTTCCAGAATTTCGGACATTATTTCTTTAATTTGTTTTTCAGTGTTATTCTGCATTATTTTATCCTTTAATTAACTAACCACTTGAATCCAAGAACAATCTAGTAAATTTACATTATCTGTTTGTATTAGATAATTTTTTGTACCATTAGTTTGTTCCTCTAGAAGAGAAAAACCTTGCTTGTCCAAAAAATATTCAACAGGTTTATTTTTTTGACTAGGAATATATTTTGCTATTATACTGAGCGGATTTTTACCTACCAAATATTTAGTTTTAATGTAATTTATTACAGCAGTTTCTACACCTCTACCCATGGCTCTACAGCTCATTACCAAACTATCTATCTCTATGTTATTTTTGTCAAATTTGAGTAAATAAAGTGCTATAGTACCTAACTTTCCAAATTTATCCCTAGCTGATATGACAGTTAAATCATAATTAGTATTTTGTAAAAATTGCTCAACTTCTCCTATAGAATAACGAATTGTAGTCAAATTAAATTGATTTGTTTTTGCAAACAACTGATGAACACGTGGTAAATCATCTCTTGTTGCCTGGCGAATAGTAATTACTGTCTCTAAGCTTTTTAAATAGCTTATTAAATCACCTATCTTATTTTTAGCATCTTCTCTTTGTTGATTTTGTAAATACTGAGTAGATTTTTGCACATCATCTTGAAGAATGTGTAATTTTTCAAAATAATCTATTTGGTCTATGATTTTTGGATAGTCAACAGGGTTAGATGGAAGTAATATTGTTTTTACTTCAGGAATCATTTGACTAACCAAACTACACTCTGCTGGATTATCGTCAATGAATACGATACTATCTGTACCTATATTTAAACTTTTAGCAATCTTCTTAATATTTTCATGCTTAGGATTCCAATTAATTTCCATTACAGAGAAATCATTTTTTTTAAGAGGCATTTCTGGCCTTTTTTCAAATACTTCCAAGGCATCTTCTAAATTGTTTTTGCTACAAAGACACAGAATAATTCCTCTATCTTTTATTGCTTTAATTTTGTGTTGAAATTCAAGAAAAGCTTCCCCTACAGGATCACCATAACCAATTTTTATATTTCCTACACCATCTTCACCAACTATCCCTCCCCACAAAGTATTATCCAAATCTAAAACCAAACATTTCTTGGCAAGATTTTGACTAGCTTTAATATACCTAATAATTTCTTGAGCAATTACAGAAATAAATTGTTCTTTCCATTCCATTTTTGCTAAATAATACATCTTGGAATCATAAGCTTGAGATTTTCCAAAACGTGATGCTAATCTATCAATATCAAATATATGAACTCTTGATTCATTGCGAAATAATCTTATAAGTGCCAGATTGAGCTCAAAATAAAATTCAGATTCTCCATATTCTTGATGTATATCAGCAATTCCAGCAGTATGAAAATTAGGCCTGACAAAATTACTTAACAGGAGAGTCGCATTGGTATTATTAAGTGTAATTTTTACCCAATCTGATATGTGTGAGATAATATAATTTAAATATTCTTTTCTTTTATCAATAGACAAACTAGAAAATTGATAATAAACTTCAGGAGAAAATTGACGAACCGAAAGAGCTAGATAAATTATGTCAGGCTTGTATTGAATTAATCCTGAATTAGTGTTTAATAATTCTTGAAAATATTGATTATAATTGCCAACATATTCTCCAACTATCATACATTCTATAGCAGATAGAGCACACACATAAGCTGGAAGAGGTTCAATTGTATAATTTCCTACATAAGCAATTTTTACCGATGGATACTTATTTATTTTTTTAACTTGCTTATTAATTATGTCAATATCTAAGGAATTTACTTCTTCCTGATGAAATAATTTTAAATGCTTAAAAAGTTCTGGATTGGAAATGGTATTTTTAATAGCTTGTTTTATTTCTTTTTGCATCTTGTCTCACATCTTAATACGGCTTTATTTTGGTAATTTTATGAATTTAGAGCCATCCATGTGACTTGTACCAATGGATTGTTTTTTGAATACCTTCTTTTATAGAATATTGAGGTTTATATCCTAATACACTCTTAACTTTTTCAATAGAAAAAGCCCGATTATTTTGGAAGAAGCTCACTCTACGTCTGTGTAAGGGTGGTTGAATACCAAAAGGCTCGCAAATCTTTTCACAAGCAGTCGCTAATTCAAGAACAGGAGTTATAGGGATTTTCATTTGCGGTGGTTTTACATTCAGTTCATCCGCAATTATTTGACATAACTCATTTAATGTCAGATATCCTTCACCACCAATAATAAAGGCTTCCCCTATAGCTTTTTCATTATTCAGACAGAGGGTAAAACCACTGACAACATCATCAACATAAGATGGATGAAACAGAACTTTCCCATCACCAATAATTACAAACCGACCTTTTTTGATTAAGCGAAATAATTTCAGCATTCTTATGTCTCCTGGTCCAAACAATGAAATTGGACGGATGACAGTTGTTGGTAAACCTGTCTGTTTATGAAAATCACAAACTAACTTCTCTGCAATTAATTTTGTTTCCTGATAAAGATCGGTTGGATTAAAAGGAGTATTTTCATTAGCTGGAATTTCTAAAACTGTACCATGTACACCAATGGTACTACAGTGAATTAAATGTTGAACTCCATATTTTTTTGCTGCTTCTAGGACATTTTTTGTACCTTCAACATTAACGGCATAAGCTTCTTTTTTATCTGAGCCACCTCTACGAAAATTTGATACCACATGAATGATACTATCAACTCCCTCCACTGCTTTCTCAACAGCTTGACAATCTCTGATATCTCCCCAAATAGTATTGCTTTCTATGGTATTTTGGGACTGTTTATCCTTACCTCTAGGGTGTGCAAGTATTTTTACTGTTTCTCCATTTGCAGATAAACGAGAAACTATATGACTCCCAAGAAAACCTTTTCCACCTGTAACTAAAACTTTAGGCATTTTTGATCGATTGTATATATATTGGTTTGATTAATTTGCACGTATAGCAAAAGATAAAAGGCAGTAAATTAATAATTAATATTCTGTAATTTCAGTTTTTCAATCTATTCTAACTTTCATACAAACTAGTATAAATACTTGTATTGCTGTTTTAGAATATCTCTCCTAATCTCATAGCCAATTGATTACGAATAAACCTCCAAGGTGACTCCAAATAGCCATAAGTCTGAATATTTGTTTTTGAATAAAGTAGTATTTGCTTGATATGCTTTCCAGGCTCTTCATAATTCAATCTACCCCGAACCATAAATCCAAAACTCCCTGGACGGCTGCATTCAGAAGCTAATGGTAGTGGATCGGTTCCCGGTAAAATTTGTATTCCTTGTTTTTTGGCTAGTTGTAAATAAAAAGGTCGGAACCAAAATCCTGGACGATTACTATTGTCACCTAGAAAAAGTATAGAATGTATATTATTTTTCAAAAGATTACTTAAAGTTTTACCTCGCTTCCCTATCCATTTGCCAACACCCCAAGGAAGTACAGGTATTCCTCCTGCTGCTATGATTTCTTTAATTGTCACTTCTAGAGATAGACCTTCTTCAAAGGTTTGCTCTGTTATTAGTGCTAAGACCTCAAGTTTCTCGGCAGTTATTATTTGGCGACCAGCAATTAAAACAATGATTTGATTATTTTGATTACGAGCATATAGTGATAATTTTTCTTGGGTATAATGAAATGTCCAATTATTTATGTGATAATTACTTTGGGAATATTTTTTTAGCTGCTGAAAAGTTTCTTGGTTATGAATATCTGATAAAAATAGAATTGATGTAAAGTTATCTGTTGATGTCAGTTTTTGAGCATGATTTGTAAAATTATTTAAGGCTGAATTGAGTAACTTATCTAGTTGAAAGCAGTCATAAATATGGACATGAGCATCTGCAATTATTAATTGATCATCAGGGGAAGAGTTACTTAAGGTATGATTTTTCAATTCATTCATATTTGTACTCATAATCTAGTTTTATGATGAGTTTTAAATCTTTGCCAATATGATAATCCGAGAACAAGTAAGGCTGAATAAATTAACTCAAAACTAAGAGTAATAATATGACTAAGTTCCCATAGACCACTTGAATGCTTTACAGGAGGGAAAATAGGTATTGGTGATTTAAAGAAACTATTAGTAAAAGGTAAAAATAACTGCATCCCTTTTCCACCAGCAGTGAAAAAATCTAAGGATAAATGAGAACAATATATGATAAATGTAAATATAAATATTTGCTTATATGATTTATTCCAACGATTACTAATAAAAAATGCGACAATACTACTAAATATAAAAGAAAAAAATATGCTATGCGTCAGACCACGATGAAATTTTTCTCCTGTAAGTAGTTGAGGAATAAAATCAAAATCAGCGAAAATAGCAACAAAGATAGTATATAGCTGCAAGTATAATTTTTCATGTCTGGAAACTTTGGTGTATTCCCAAGGTAAAATCTTGCCAAGTATATATCCAGACACTGAATGAGCTATTGGGGATGGCATAATTTAACACAACATGAATAACTTAGTCTTTATAAGTAGGACTTACGCAAGCGTCACAAAATTATGGCAACTGGCACACATACTTAAATTTGGTATCAAACTCTATATTCCTTGATTTATAAGCATTATAGATAAATCACTACTATGTGACAGTTTGAGGTGAAATGTGCCAGTTGCGTAAGTCCTGATAAGGTTAATATCCCTATTTTCTATCAATAGACACAATAATAAAGCAGATTCGATGTTTATGAGGTAAAGTATTCAATTCGAATTCCAAGGATTAAAAGCTATCCCGTAATTGGTGTACCTCGCTTACCTCAAAATTCATGTAAATTTATAAATTAGTCTCTTTGTGTCTGTAGAAAACGGATTAATTTTTACATCCATTAATTATTGAATTCACAAATAATATTAAGAGATAAGTTATTCAGGAAATAGAATTTAGTATCTCTCAAGGTATAAAGTCATCTACAAAATGGAATGCTGATTATATTTTTGAGATTTTTTGGTTGAAAATTTTGTTGATAGTTATATAAGTATATGATACCCGGCAAATCACCCTGAATATGTCATTGTGAGTGGAACAGACTGAAAGGACGCAATCATAGGGTTTTTGATATTGCTTCCCTACACTCGCAATGACGGTTATTAGAACAGACATCATATGAGCGGTAATGTAACTTATTAAACCACCTACATATCCAAGCAAAAAATCTGGTTTTAGGCTTTATTTACACAAGTATATTGTGATTACAAGCCTAAAGCATCAGTATTAATACTTTAGTAGAATATTTCAGTATATATGCATAGGAGATGTACTTCTGAAAATCTTATTTACTTCTTGTAACTCCTGCTGAATTTTAGTGTAGCTCCATCCCAATTCTGTAGCTATAGTTTTAACACAAACTTGAAGAACTTCATCTCCTGGGTATCCAACACTACTTAGTTCTGTGCGGCGAAAGATAACATCACTTAATTTTTGTGCCATTTCTTCTCGCAGTGCATGTAGAACTTCAGCTTTGAGCATACTATACTTATCTACAGGTGCTTTATCTGACTCAAATTGATTGTTAAGGTACTTTAGTACTTGTGGGTAAGCAGAACCATGATTGTATACTAAGGAATGTATATTACCTTCACTTAATTCATGGGGTTTTTTGGCGATCGCATTTTGTAAAAATTCCGCAAAATTGTCAATTTCCCCTCCATGAATGGGAGTGACCGATGAAAGAGACTGTGGTGGTTTTTGACCCCAAGATTGAAATACCCTGTCAACAACTTTTTGAGCAACATCCCTAGCAGTTGTATATTTCACCCCCACCACAGATATTAACCCTGCCGCAGAGCGATGCTCGCAAATTTGATAGTGTTTGGCAAGAATAGGTTCGCCATTTTTGGGATCTACTCCTATTCGAGGAAGCAAGCCACCATGAACGAAGGAAACATCGTCTCTAGTTAGTTTAGCTGATGGATATGCTTGGTTAATTTCTGTCAAAAAGCCTTGAATTTCGGATTCGCTAATCTGAAATTCATCCAGTTTTCCATCCCAGATCGTATAGTCGGTACCAATCAAGGTGTGTCCGCGCCAGGGAGCCATAAACAGTAAACGATTACCTTTATTAGTAGCAGAGTTACTATTTCGATTAGAAATTCCCACAGCATAGTCTGGAGAAAGGGGGCGACGGATGACTAAATTCATCGCCCTAGCTAAAGCAACTTGGGAGCGTTCTCGGGATTCTTCTACTAAGTCCAGAACCCGATTTATCCAAGGACCAGAGGTATTAACAACCATTCTGGCACGAATCTCAAACTGATTCCCACTGAGGGAGTCTTGAGCTGTAATACCACTGATCCGATTTCCTATTTGTAGAAATCCCGTGGCTTGGACATAATTAGCGATATTAGCACCTTTTTTGACTGCTGAATGCAAAAACGAAATCGTCAGTCGTTCGGAGTTGTAAACTTGAGCATCATGGAAAATAGCTCCTCCTGTTAATCCCTGATAGGGAATACCGGGGAGCAACTGCTGACACTCCTGCTGAGAAATTACCCAACCATTGGGGATATGCTTTTGTGGATCTTTTATTTGATTGCGATCGCAACTAATAATATCATTAATGCCCATCGCTAATCTTAATGCTTCCTTCCCCTTCATTCCATGACCATAAGTAGGAATAAGCACTGGTAGCGGATGAATTAAATGGGGTGCTATTCGCATGAGAGTAGTTCGTTCCCGAATCGATTCGCGCATCCGCTTAAAATCGGCGTTTTGTAGATAACGTAAACCTCCGTGGATGATTTTTAAACTATTGGCAGAAGTCGCTGCACCAAAATCTGCTTTTTCCACTAAAGCAACTGACAAACCACGTAAACTAGCTTCCCATGCAATGCACGCTCCGTAAATACCACCACCCACTATAAGCAAGTCATAAATGTGAGATGTTAGCTCTGTTAAATTTCTCTTCATATAAGCTTTTTATAGATAGTAAAATCAAGTATAAAATAGAAAAATTTTGCACCCCTAAATCAAAGATGCAAAAAATAAATAAATTGAATTTTAAATAGATTAAATACCAATCATTTAGATTGATTATGGGATGAATACTCTACTATTATTAGATATTTCTAATCTAAGATAATCATACAAAGTATTTAATTTTTGGCTAAAAGCTTGGTAACTATGTTTTTCTTGCACTAACTTTTTCCCTGCATTCCCAAGTTTTAATCTGAGATTATAGTCATCTATCAGACTGAGGATACCTTGAGAAAAATCTTGTGCATTGGGGTTTGCAAGTATAGCAACCCGATTATTCATAACTTGAGTATGGGTTAATAAATTAGTTGCCACAACAGGCTTACCACTATCGAGATATGAATATATTTTCATCGGTGTATTCTTTCCTTTAATTCTGGGAGATACCAAAATGTCAGCTTGAGAAAGATATAAGCCCAATTTGTTAGTAGGTTGAGAACCACAAAAATGTACCTTATGCTCGATGCGAAGTTCTCTTGTTTTGATTTGGTATTTCAGAATATCCGTGGATTCTCCACCAATGATTACTAGATCGACTTTATCCGTTTGATTAATGATTAATGCAAAACTATCTAAAAGTAAATCAATACCCTGATAACTTTCTAGATTACCTACATACATTAATGTCAAATTCTGAATATTCAATTCAGTTTTGAGATTTTGCATAATTTTGATGTTTTATGTCAAAAGGGAAACGTCCGGAAGCACCATCACTTTTTTCGGCCGGTATCTTGCAATATCATCTGCCAGAGCAGAGCAAACTGGTATTACTACTTCTGCATTTTTCACGGCTATCCTTTCAAACCATTGAAAAATAGCTTTAAATGGTAATAAGCAAGCGTACTTTTCAATGATTTGTTGAGCTAGAGAAGAATCCATATCATAGACATAAGGAATATTGAATATAGCTTTAAAAAAGAGAGCTATAAATACTGTTTCCTCTACTGCATGAATTAGATGGTATTTCCTGTTTAAGATTAGTTGAGTCGTTTTGAGGAAAATTAAAATATCATATATTATTTTTTTCCAGGAGAAGCCTGGTCTGACACCAGTAATAAATGGTAATTGAATAACTCTGTATAATTGAATATTCTTATAGTTGATATCTACACCTTCAGGATAAGTCACAACATCAACATTTTCTTGTCTCTCAGATAAAACTCGTAAAACCATTTTATCTGCAATTGGCGACCCCCTTTCTTGATAAAAAGGGTGAGGAACTAAAAACAAAATATTCAAATTAGCCATATCTATATTTGGAAAATATCAGTTATAGAATTGTTTTCTGATTAGGAATAAATTAATTACTATATGTTCACTTTCATCTTGAAGATATTCTGGTTGTTGATACCCATATAACCAAACATGAACTATGCGAGTACCTGAATTGAATAATATTTGATTAGTGGATGTTATTTTTATTTATCTGACTAAATTAAATATACAACTAAAACTGGATAAAATAAACCATTAATTTCAGTATCTTCACTGTATCTTTACTGATTGTTATGGTTTATTGTGGGAATAACAAAGTACAGTTATTCTTTGGAAGATAGAGTAACATCAACTACATCTCTCTCAGTACGAATCCATTTTGTTTGAGGTTTTACCAAGAAATTGATATATAGGGTAATTTTGCTGAAAATGTAGAAAGGGACAGCTAGAAGTGTTAGCCCTGATACATCATTACGTCCGAACTTAGCCCATGCTCCGAGAATAGAGATAGCAAGTATTAGCCCTTCTATGACTAGCAAAATCCCTGGTATCCATACTCCTGAGATTATTCCTACTAATAAGCTTCCTAGCATGGTAATTGCCCAGATCATTACCAATAGAGAGAGGGGAGGAATGCACAAGTCGAGAGCAGTTGCCAACAAATCGAAACGTTTTTGATTCATAGAAGCTTTCATTAGCTGGGGAACTTGGTTAAGCAAAGTTTCTATATGTCCATGTTCCCAACGGCTTCTTTGGCTTTTAGCAGCTTGTTTTTCCATCAAGCGCCCTGTCACTTGAGCATCTTGACAGTAAATTGGCGGATATCCAGCGATCGCCAAATCTAAACCTAGTTGCATATCATCAACTGTTTTGCTATTAGCTAGAGAAACCGTGCGAATCACTGACCAAGGGAAAGCCATACCAGAACCTGTTAGTAAACAGGGCAAGCCTAGTCGCTGCAATCCAACAGGACGAACCAAATTTTTAACTTTAACTGCCAAAGCAGAGATCGTATCCTTGGGAGTGGGGGTAGTTGGTTGTACCATCAGATATGTTGATTGAACGGGGCGGTTTGTAGTCTTGGCAAGGCTAGCAATTCGATCAACTGTCCCTGGATAGACAATACAGTCTGCATCTACATTAATAACTACTTCTGGTGGATTTGCTTCTAAAAACTTCAGTGCATAATCTAAAGCATACCCTTTACCTCTACGTTCAGAATCCTGTCGTTCAATTACTGTCACACCAGATTGGCGAGCAATATTAGCTGTATCATCACTGCAATTATCAGCAATCACTACTAGCCTATCTTGAGACCGTAATTGGGGTAATAGTGTTGTCAAGGTTTTACTAATTGTGGCAGCTTCATTATGAGCAGGAACTAAAACAACACTCTTTGGTCGATAACCTAAATTATTCTGCGTTGTATAACTTATAGGAAATAATGCTGCAATACACTCAATAAAAAGAATGGTAATTGGTAAAAAAAGTCCCACTGCAATTAAACATAGGACTAAATCGAACAATAAAATTAATAATTGATTCATTGGTATAAATGTTTTGTGAATATAGATATTAACCTGATTTCGATATTGTATTTTCAATCACCAGTTTTTTTGTATACCAGTTATAACTCTAATGAGCTACAGCATAAAGCTAAATTAATCAGTTGTTTAACTTCAAATATGTATCTCTCAAGCTCAAGAAGCACGACAAATTAAATGATTACCGAAACAATATGACATCTGTAATGTTTGCTCATATGGAATAGTTTTACTGATGCCATATTTTGTATCGGCTTAGATATTCTTAATCGCAAGTATTTAATATCTAGAAGTAAAATCTATAAACATCTATCAAAAATATCTAATTTGTAGTAATAAGCGGTCTGATGTAACTGGCGTAGTTGCTTTATGAAAACAGTAAGGATCCTGAAAAAACCCAAATCCCCTATTTCCTTCAATGATGATTTCTTTTTCTTGCCCATAATAATTATGTATAGCATCATCAGTTTGCTGACATGGAGCAAATAGCATCTTTAAAGGCTTTTTATCGTGGGAATTTTTAATCATAATATGAGGTCCAGAAGATGCATCCACATCAGTTATATAAAAATAAATTCTGACAGAATTATAACTAGGAATATCGTAGTGATAGATAACTGGTTCATTTAGACGCTTTTGTTGTTCCTCAGGTAAACTTGAAACTAGAGTCCAACTCATATACCTTAATATTTTAGTTGGCCAATAACCAAGATAATTTCGAGCGACCTCCAAAAGTAGAGGATCTTGTACTAAATTATTGATAGCTTGAGAACCCATTAAAGTAGAGTTGCTAAACTCTGCTAATGCGATCGGATGTTTCCCTCGAAGATAACCATTCTTGACCTCTGTAATTAGAAAGTCACCTTCATCTCTTGCAGTGCCAGTACCATAACAAGGAGCTGTACAAGCATACTGATAAATTTCGTCTACCATGGGAGTTGGTAAATTAATACCAAAAGCTACTCCTTCTTGACGAATTTTTTCGACGTATGTGTTAGCTGTTACACCGTCAAACACAGATTTGGGAGAAATTTGTAGATGTTTTTTTGCATCATTGGAGTTGATAATTTCTCGTTGACTCTGTAAAAAGCTATAAGCTCTCCTTCCAAGATGAAATCTAGCAACTAATCTCTCCATTGTGCGATTATACTTTCCTGTCCAAGTCCGCTCAGTCAGTTTTGCAAAGGCACTAGAGTACTTTAATGTATCACTTGTCATATTTTTTCCTAAATTTTACTGCTTTTAAGTTATATTTTGGAACCTAAATTATCTAGATTAAAATAATTAACAATCAAAGACTACCCATGATTAAGCGCGTACCACGAACACATCTCCACATACTTGTGAGTATATTACAAATAGTAATAATACGCGTACGATCAGCAAATGTGGGAGAGTTGTAAAGTCTTACATATCCCATTTCTTCCATTATATCTCCACAAATAAATTCAATTTCTCTAATTTGCTGTTCACTCAAAAATTTATTAAAATTACCAATGCTTTGCACATTTAATTTTTTCTTGGTACCTAACATATGCTGACCACCATCACCTATTTTGGGATCGCGAGCATCTTCATTGAAATTAAGCATATCATTAACAAAGTTTATTGATAAACTCAAAAATTCACAAATTGTAGTTAGATGAGTAATTGGTTCTGATACTAAATCTTCATATCTCAGTTTTAAATAACGTTGGTTCCCCAATATTTTTTCCTGCTGAATCATAGTTTTAAAAACAAATTGCCATTGCCATGCAAGGATTATATGTGCAGGAAAAATCGTCCGGAGTGGTACTATTTCAGATAAGGACCTCTCCATAGATGTAATTACATCCCTTGGATCGCGAATAATATTCACAAACTGAGCTTGTGGATACCAGCTTTGTAATCGATAAACAAACTGCCAATTCTGAGGCTTTTTTTCTCCCCAACGCACATCATTTTTACCCATAGAAGCTGCACAAGCTTGATATAAACAAGCTAGTAGTATTCTGTTATCACCTGGTAGATTCTGTTTCAATAACTCTCTAAACTGTTCTTCATTTAAAATAGAATCATAATAATTAGGGAGGGTTTTGAGTATGCGATCAATATCTTTCACTTGGTGAATTCGATCGCGATATTGTCTCGGAACTTTTTGAAAATATTCAGATTCTTTCGGTATGAACAGGTCTGGATGTCTATTGAGCATTAGACGTAGCATGGTTGTTCCCGATCTACTATAGCCAATTACGAATACGGGATCTAAACGAACATTTTGTTTATTTTTCATCATTAATTAGCCTATATATTATATAATTTCAAAATTGTAGTTTTATTAGAGAATGTTTATTGCTAGTGAATTAATTTTATAGCTCTCTCACCAAAAATATTCTTAGTATCATTTATATTTACTAACCATATCTTGATATAAATTAACTATTTTATTTGCTTTATTACCCCATTCAAATTCTTTGACTCTCTCAACAGCTTGGGTTGACATTACCCCAAGCATTTTTTGATTTTTTGCAAGAATACTTATCTTGTCAGATACTTCTTTTATAACGTATTCTTTAGAAATTGGCTCGATGCTAAAACCAGTTTTTTCTGTTACATATTCTCCAATGCCACCATTATTAACAACGATACATGGTAGTCCACAAGCCATAGCTTCTAATACCACCGCTCCACCAAATTCGCGGACAGAAGGGAAACAAAATATATCTGCCTGACGATAATATTCAACTGTCTTATGTTGAGGAACCCAGCCTGCAAATTTGACTATATTACTTAAATTAAGTTCTTTTACTCTTAATTCTAAAGAGGTTTTTTCTGAACCATCGCCAACTATGGTTAATAGTACTTGATCGCGGATAGATTGTTCTAATTGAGCAATGGCTTCTATAACCATATCTGCTCCTTTGTAGGGAACTAGTCTACCAACAAAGAGTAAGTTTATTTTTTCATATTGTTGGAGTTTAGGTTTATAATTAAGAAAATTACTAGAAATACCGTTCTCATAAAATAGTTCTATATTATCTTCGGAAAATTTAAATAAACTCTTCAATAATTTTAAAGTAAAAGTAGAACCTGCTAGTACTTTATCCGCTTTTTTATAAGTTTCTACATATCCAGGAATTAGATATCTGCCAACAGCTCGTAAAAAGTTGAAATGAGCCGATTCTTGTTTAGCTACTTCTTGAAATCCTGATGGGAAAGGAACGCCTCCATTAACTGGTCCAAGAATAAAAGGAGTATTTTTACATTCTCTAGCTATCTTGACTGGATACCTAGGCATCATAGGAGTCAGGGCGTGCACTATATCATAGTCTCCCCTACGCACTTCATTTTTGAATTTTTGATAAACCTTGTGATTAAATTCTGCATATATTGGGTAACTAAGGGCATTATATAGAGGCCAATTGACTCTACCCCTATAAGTTAATTTTTCTACTAAGGAATGATATTTACCACTGAAATTGCTTTCATGGATATAAACAACATCTTTGTGAGCAGCTATTTTTTGAATAGTTTTTTCATTCCTGCCATGAGTAACTAGGGTGACATCAGCTATTTCACTAATGGCTTTGTAGTAATTATAACCTTCTAAAGGAACGGAAAAACCTTCCGGATTGCATTGCTCTATAATCAGTAATACTTTCAATTTTTTATTAGCCATTTTTATTTCTCCAAAATTTGACCCCTAGGTTTATAAGGATCATAGCTATTAGAACAATTGGTGATTATGGTAGGCAAACCGTAAGTGTGATAATATGGTCACCGCCAGTTTTGGAAGCAGGATAGGGGCTATGGGGGATGTAGTGTGTGGTTTTGGTAAATGGTCTTCTGCGTCCAGGCTACTATAAACCTCATCTAGCGATCGCTCTCTATTTTCCCTCGCACCTCCCGATAATTGCGAAAGCTCTCTAACAAGGTAAAAGTACTTACTACATCTATATCTATTTACGAAAATTCCGAAGATTATTCATTGCCGACACCCCGATGCAAGCAATACCCGCTATTTCTAAAAGCCAGCTATTTTGTAATTCCTCCAGTCGCCAATTCAGCAGCAAGCGAGTAGCGCGAAATATGGGTGGAGCTCGAAACAGAATATAACTGTTCAAAAACACCAGACCAAGTAGTACTAACCAATACTTTTGCCAGAGGTTGCGTAATGCTCTGCCCACAAACACCAATAAAGCTAAAACAGTGGTAAATAGCACAGCAGCAGACCCTATATACATAGTACTGCGGTGGTTAGACCAGCCTTGGGCTATGGTTAATTCCTTACTAGCTATCCTCAACCAAGACTGAATATCTAATTGTTTATTCAGTCCCAGTAGCAACAAGATAATTGCCAAACTCCACCACAGCCAGGGAAGCTGACCTGATTGACGCAGGGAAGAGAAACGACTGATACGCAATGCCCAAAAAACGCACAAAAAACAAGCAATCAGATATGCGACAAAAGTTAGCCAACCAATGGGGGTGGGATCACCAATTAACACCTGCCAGTGTTCTTTTTGGATCGTGGCTAATATGTGCATTGTTATAATAACTCCTGTTAGGTTTTTGTTCTGGCGATCGCTTCCTGATAAACGTCAATAATTTTTGTTGCTTTCACTTCCCAGTCAAAGTTGTCAATTACTCGCTGACGACCTGCTTTACCCATTGCTTGCCGTAATTCGGGAGATTTTGCCATTTTCACCATTGCTTCTGCTAGGTCGTTAATAAATGGCTCTCGGGAAGTCGGTTGGACGAGAATGCCACAGGATGTATCCAGATAGTCAGCAGGTCCACCCCAATGAGTTGCTATTACAGGAATGCCCATAGCCATAGCTTCTAGTACTACCGCACCTCCACATTCAAATAAACTAGGAAGTACTAATACGTCAGCAAGTTCTAAATGTCGGGCACATTCAGTTCGTGTTAACCAACCAGTAAATTTAACTACTTCTGAATTTGGAATTTCGTGGGAGAGTTGGGAATGAATTAAACCCAGTTCTTTGGCTAAGGATTCTAAAGCCACTCGTTTAGGTCCTTTACCGATAATCTCCAATTCTGCTGGTATTTGTTCTACTACCTGCTTAAAAGCAAGGATTAATAAATCTACTGCTTTCCAGTCAACCAATCTACCAACAAATACAAACTTGGTTGGTTTTTGAGGTGTTATTGTTAATTGTTGAGTTGCATCTTTTCCTGTGTGATTGTGAAAATGAGGTTGCCATGTTGCAGAGTCAATACCATTTTCTACCAATTCAATTACCTTGCCACGAATAGGTTTAGGTAATGCATCTTTTGTGCGTGAGTTAGCAACTAATAAGGTAGTAGCCATCAGTTTACCGGGAATTATAATATTAAACAAATTACTTCCCAGACGAGCAATATTTAATGTCTTACGGGTAAACCAACTTTGCATACACTGGAAACTTGGAGGGTAATCCATTCCCCCATTCATAGGTCCGATAACCACCGGAACACCTAGACCAAACATCATAGATGGTTCTTTAGGTGATACAGGCATGGGTTGATGAATAACATCAATTTGTTGCTCTGCGATCGCTTGTTTGATGATAGGACGTTGATATAGTAACTGGGCTAATAGTCGGGACACTAATCGCACCGTAAAATTGCCGAGTCTACTGGGTAATACCCTACTCCACTTTCCTAAAACACGCAACCAAGGGGGATCGGGTACAAAGTAAATACGGTCAAAGTCTTCATGGAAAAATGATTTGAGTTCATCACGAGTCCAATCATGAACTACCAACCAAGCTTCAACTTTTCGTTGGCGAAGAAATTGAAAGTAATGCCAGGGTAAAGCAGCTTCACCACCAAATTTTAAAGAGGCGTGTTGGGCAACAATGAGAACCCGGGGATTATCTATAAACATCCTATTACATCTGTTTGAGAAATCAAAAGATTTTAGTTAATTAGCACTGAAAATTATTACTTGATTGCTATTTAAAATCCGCTTAAGAAGCAGGAAATTTACACATCTGATTTAAAGTCGGAAAATTAATGCATCTTTCAACGGCAGTATCAGCATTTTTACATCCTGGTATCTTTCCTGGTACGGGATGTAAGTGACTGGTAAACCAATCACCAACACTAACGTTAAATTTTTTAAATCCCCACCATTTAACGTTCTGCTTGATTTCGGGTTCCACTAGAACTGGATACAATAAATAAGATGGAACAGAACCTTCAATTACCAATGGTTTTTGATAATTATTTTTCTCACACCACAGATCCCACGTTTGAGCATTTTTTCTTCTTAAATCAATATAATAATCAATTTTTTTCAGTTGGTTGAGTCCCACAGCTGCAATGGGTGCTGGCATTTTCATACCATAATCAGCAGGACGAATTCCTTGCATTTCTTGATTACTAGTAGTATATATGACACAATCACCATGTAAAAGGTGGTAGATATCCCCAAGCCACCAAGATTGAGGATGCTTGAACTGGTAAAATTCCAAAAGCACGTTATTTAATTGCCTTTCAATTAAATTTTCATCTGGAAGGGAGGCTTGGTTATAGTATTCTTGAATTCTCTGTGCTAAACATTCATCATTGGTAACAGCTAGTCCACCTTGAATAGTGTTGAAAATTTTAGATTTTTCGCTACTATAAATGGCAACATCACCAAAGTTACCCACCTTACGTCCTTGATATTCAGCTCCTGTGGAATGGGCACAATCTTCAATGACTTTTAAATCATGACGTTTCGCCAAATCTAAAATAGCTTCATAATCACGACACACAATCCCGTAGAGGTGGTGCAATAAAATGGCACGGGTTTTAGAAGTAATTTTCTTTTCTACTTCTTTAATGTCAAGTCCATAGGTATCCAATTCTATATCGCAATAAACCGTGTTTACCCCAGCCCATTTAAAGGCATTGGGAACAACTACACAAGTATAACCAGGTAAAATAACCTCATCTCCTGGTTGTAAGTCTAGGGCATAAATACAAGCACTCAGTGCTACCCGGGCAGCCATAAAAGCAAAAGCATATTTTGAGCCATTCCATTGGGCAAATTCAGATTCGTATTGAGAAACTATTTTGGTGTCTTGCCAAGATGAATGATTTAATAGTAAATTATTAACTAACTCCACATCATCCCAATCTAAAGTCATAGACTTAAAATTAGACATCCTTAACGGTCTAGCTAATAGAAGATTAAGAAAATTGCGAGTCTGGTTTTTACCTATATGTTGTAATTCACGTTTTATTTTTTTCATCAATGAAACTAAAATTTAATTATTACTAATTTATTTGATAAATGCTTCCATAAACATATATTATATTGCACATACAGATTTAAATTTCATTAAATCTGTACAATATTTTTTTGATTACATAATGATTAATTCGACGATACCAAACTTTGTAATCAAAATAGATCAATGTCTGAATTAATACAAACAATGAAGATAATTGAGATGTTAATGATGGTCTATCTGCTTTATTCAATCCAATATGAGAGTAAGATATATAGAAAGATGTAGGGTTATCTGAGTAATCAAATTTACAAGATGTAAGACTTTTTTTCCATGTCATAAAATGTATATACATTACTTCATGGGAACGATTATATAATTTTCCTGCTTCCCAATACCAACGATTAACATGAACTCCTAACCGAGCTGCCGGCATTGGTTTTTCTAAGTTAGGGAAATTAACTAACCACTTTGGCCAATAAACTGTGACCTCACCCTTATTTGATAAATTTTTAATTATATTTGTCATTGCCGATTCATCAAAGCAGGTATGTTCTGACGATGTTAATTGGCTTTTATAATAAGATAGTTTTGTGAAAATATTATTTATTTTATTTGTATTTTTATACAGGCAAAAATGTCCAGATATAATTTCTTTCCCTCCCGAAATAATTTCATGATGATTCAAAATATCATCAGTGATAAATTTACGAATATTACCCCAAACTACATCTAGATCGCAATGCCCCCAAAAATCATAATTTTTGAGATAATCTTCAAAAACAAGACCAAATGTAGGTTTGAAATCACACATTTTGTAAATAAATGGGAGATTTACTTGAAATCCCAATTTATTTGAAGCTAGTGAATTAAAATCTTCAACAGTAAATTGCACAAACTTGACATTATTTACTGTAAAATTAGGTATCTCGCAATCTGTGAATAAAATCCAATCAACTCCAGAATTATATTTACAAGATTCGAGAAAAGCAGGAAACCAAATTGGCCATTTACCAAAGTAGGCAATAATCAATGCAATTTTCATTTTGAGAATTTATTCAACTTGAATACCGAGCATATCTAGATATTTTTGAGTAGTCTGTTCTACAGTGAATTGTTCTAACCAATCTAGAGATGCAGATTTGTAATTACCAGATAAGATGTTTAAAATTGCTTCTGCCAGAGCTGGAGGATCGTCAACAGGGACTAAATCACCATATTTGCCATTGTCTAAAATTTCTGCTGGACCACTCGGACAATCAGTCGAAACCACTGGTATACCCAAAGCCATAGTCTCAATCAAAAATGTGGGTAATCCTTCCCAAGCAGAAGATAATGTCAGTACTGCTGATTTGGCAACATAGGCATAGGGATTCTTGGTAAAACCGGGTAGATCTACATAATCTTCTAAGTCCAATTCATTAATTAAACTTTTTAATCTAGAATGTTCAGAGCCTGTACCAAAAATGACTAATCGAGATGGTGTCACCTCTCGTACTTTTGCAAAAGCTCGAATGAGAGTGGGGAAGTCTTTTTGTTTTTCTAGTCTTCCGGCTGCCAAGATTACTGGTAACTCCCCAGGAGCAAACCAAGGATGGTCTACAGGCTCTTTTGCTTTAGCAAAAATTGTGGGATTGATTACCGGATTGTAAATGACCTGAAATTTATCTATTGGCAAACCAGTTATACTAACCAAGTCCTGAGCTACACCAATAGAGGGAGCTATTCTGCCATCAGCCCCAGGATAAAGCAATTTTAAAGCCAAAGGTGCCCAATATCTGCCACTCAAAGGAGATTTTTTCTTTGTTTCTACGGATAAATTAGTTTGATCGGAAACTACTACCTTTGTAGGCACACGTGAGAGATATTTGGCTAATATAGCCATTTCATTGGCATAGTGATTAGCTGATAATAAGGCTGTAGGTTGATGCTGTCGTAAATAACGTATTAGTCTGGGTAGTCTGGCTTGGATTTTATCTGCTTTTAAATCTATAATCCGCACTTCTGCTGGAAACTCTGACCTAAAAGCAGGATTCCCTAAATAATTAAGCACCAAATCCACTTGTAAACCGCGTTCGATAAAATTATGGGTTAAATTTGCCATAATTCGCTCAATGCCACCATTAAACAGGCAATGAAGATGAATGGCAATGTGAGATTTATTGGAAGCCATACCTTAGCAAAAATCCTTGATAGAAGTTACTACTCGCGCCAAATCTTCTTCGGTCAAATTATTGTAAAAGGGTAAACGTAGTAAGCGATCACTCACACTTTCTGTAACCGGACAATCTCCTTCTGAACCACCGAACTTCCGCCCCATTTGAGATAGGTGCAAGGGTAAGTAGTGAAAGACACTACTAATTCCTTGTGAGCGTAAGTGTGCGATGAGAGCCTGACGCTTTTCTAGTGAGGGCATGAGCATATAGAACATATGGTATGCCTGCTCGCATTCAGGGGGTACAATCGGTAGTCGTACACCTTTCTCCTGTGCCCAGTCTTGAAGATGATTGTAATAATATTCCCAAATTTGCTGTCGTTTGCCTTGAATCTGTTGCCGAGCTTCAATTTGGGCATATAAAAAGGCTGCAAGTATACCTGAGGGTAAGTAACTAGAACCAATGTCTACCCAAGTATATTTATCTACCTGGCCGCGATAAAAACGACTGCGGTTAGTCCCTTTTTCACGGATAATTTCTGCCCGTTCTATATAATAGGGTTCATTGATTAATAAAGCTCCTCCTTCGCCACAGGTGAAATTCTTGGTTTCATGGAAACTTTGGGTTGCTAAACAGCCGAAAGTACCTAGATACTTACCTTTATATTTAGCAAATAATCCATGAGCATTATCTTCAACTACTGGTATCTTATAACGTCCAGCAATATCCATGATTGTGTCCATTTCACACCCAACACCTGCATAGTGTACAGGTACAATTGCTTTAGTTTGGGGAGTAATCAGTTTTTCGAGTTTGGATTCATCCAGGTTGAGGGTATCTGGACGAATATCGGCAAATATGGGACGTACACCCCGCAAAGCAAAAGCATTGATAGTAGAAACGAAAGTAAAAGAAGGAACAATTACTTCATCTCCCGGTTGCATATTTAATAATAATGCAGCCATTTCCAAAGCATGGGTGCAGGAAGTAGTCAGTAATACTTTCGGGACTTGTAGAATATCTTCTAGTAGACTATGACATTTCTTAGTAATGGCACCATCTCCAGAAAGATCCATATTTTCAATGGTCTCTTGGATGTATGTGAATTCTTTCCCCACAGTCACAGGGCGATTAAAAGGAATAGTTGTTGACATTAATTTCTCCAATGGTAGTCCAATCAAACTAGTTCGATTTGTGAATCATCCCCAATCAGAAAACGTAAGGCTTTAGGACGTTGGGGCGCGACTTTAAACTGAGCCCGTTGTCCGATAACGCTGTCTACAATTCGCTGTTGAATACCGATGACTTTTGCGTCTTGTAAAATGACGCTATGTTCTATGTCTGCGTCGATTAAAGTTACTCCATCCGCAATGCTACTATAAGGACCGATGAAACAATTTTCTAAATGACAACCACAACCAATGGTCACTGGTCCGCGAATGGTGCAATTGACAATTTGAGATTCTTTTCCAATCTTTACCCGCCCAATAATTTGGCTATTTTCATCTACTTCACCAGCAATCGCAGTTTCTAAACAAGTATCCAGAATAATGCGGTTAGCTTCTAGTAAATCATCTTTCTTACCTGTGTCTAACCACCAACCCTTTAATTTATGAGCTTCCACCTGTTGGTTGCGATCTATCAAATGCTGGATAGCGTCGGTAATTTCTAGCTCTCCTCGAGCAGAGGGTTGAATATTAGCGATCGCTTGGTGAATTGTACTGGAAAATAAATAAATACCTACCAGTGCCAAATTGGAAGGGGGAACCTTGGGTTTTTCTACTAACTGTAAAACTCTTCCTCTCTCGTCAACTTGAGCAACCCCAAAAGCACTAGGATTGTTTACTGGACATAATAATGTTAAAGCATCCAGCCTGCGGTCTTTAAAATCGTCAACGAATAAACCCAGGTCACTTTCAACTAGATTATCTCCCAAGTACATTAAAAAAGGTGTATCTGCCAAAAAAGGTTGAGCCACTTTCACTGCATGGGCTAAACCCCCAGGCCTATCCTGAGGTATATAAGTTATTCTGGCACCAAAGCGATCGCCATCACCTGTTTTCGCTTTGATTTCTTCTCCAGTTTCCGGGCTGATGATAATACCGATATCGGTAATACCTGCGGCAACAATAGACTCAATTCCGTACCACAGAATAGGCTTATTTGCCACGGGAACTAATTGCTTGGCACCAGTATAAGTTATGGGGCGCAAGCGGGTTCCCTTACCGCCCGATAGTATCAGTGCTTTCATAATTATTTACGTATAAATATTTATTTAAGTTCTTGCCTAACTTGAAAGTTTAAATTTGAGATCGTATGAGCTTTTCACAACAAGAGTTTACGAAAATTGACCCATCAGATATTACAGTTATCACCTACTTTTTTTTGCATTGGGAGAGAATTGTCAATTGTTTGCCAAAAATTCAAAATTTAAGGTTCCAATGTAAAGATTGTTTTATTCTCTACCCTATTTCCTCAGTAATGACACCATATTCATGAGGATTGTTGATGCATTAAAAGTTACCCTAATTTCTACTGCCGATAATTTTAGCTGGAATACCTACGGCGGTTGCTTCAGTTGGTACATTATTGAGAACTACTGCATTAGCACCAATATTAGCGCGATCACCGATGGTGACATCACCAAAAATTTTCGCTCCTGCGCCAACATTGACGCGAGTTCCTAGTTTCGGTGCATCAAATGGACGTTCTAGGTAGCGATTACCCAAAGTTACACCCTGGCGAATAATACAATCATCGCCGATAATACAATTTCCATGAATGACAATTGCCCCTTGATGTTCAATAATTACCCGACGACCAAGTTTAACGGTATAAGGTAATTCAATGCCGTAATTATTGCGGATTTTACGATATAAAGCCCGGTAGAGAATACTAAAGGGAGCGCGGAGGAATTTGGGCTCAATTTTCATCCTCCATACACCAAAGCGTTGAACAGCCACTGCTCTAAATCCAGGCTTTGTCCAATCGCACCCATGAGCTATCCAGTCTTCCTTAACTTGTTCCCAAAGTCCAAGGGTATTGCTTGTTGCTAGGGTAGGACTCGATATTAAGTCCTGTTGTGTGACCATAATATGCTCTATTGATTGGTAAATACAAATTCTATTGGTTATTGATCTATTGTGGGGATTGAATAAATCCTTTGGCGATCGCACTATTGCGGATAAAATCAATCAAAAAATTTGGTGGATAATTAGAACGTTGTCCCATCAGCATCCAACGTAATTTGGTCAGGGCAAAAGGAAAAGCAAAAGCAGCATCTGCTAACGATGCATACAGCCAACCGTGATTTTTGACAAAGTAACGTCGCCGAGAATCAAACCAGTACTGCGGAAGACGTTTGCGTGGAGCTTTAGGGTCGGTAACTCCAGAGCTTTGACCGACTAAATGTACTACTCGGCTCTCTGGGACATAATAGCAAGTCCAACCAGCCCTATTAGTTTGCAAGCAAAAATCAGCCTCTTCATAGTACATGAAGTATCCTTCGTCCATTACACCGACCTGTTCAAATACTTGACGGCGCACAATCATGCTGGCTCCAGCTACCCAATCAACTTGGGTAATTTCTTGGGGAAGGGTAGGGGGGATAACAGCCCAACGTTCTTTGAACTTTTTACCAAATCGTAGACGTAAGCCTGCATTGAGTTCGCTGAGGATAGAATGAAAGCGAAAAGCAGAAACTTGGGGAGTACCATCAGGATCTTCTAGACGACTACCAGCAATTCCTACTTGGGGATGTTCTTTCATAAAGTCCATAAGTACTTTTAAAGCACCAGGACGAACTATAGTATCTGGGTTAAGTAAGAGAACGTAATTTGGGGGAGTAGGAGAATTTATAACCGGACGGATTGCAGCATTATTACCAAATGCAAAACCACCATTATGTTCTAGTGGCATGAAGGATACCCAATCTTGCCAACTTTCGTTTTCAATAGCAGTTTGAATTTTGTCAACTGAATCGTCACCGGAAGCATTATCGGTAACAATAACACGGGTTCCGGGGAGCGATCGCACTTCGTTAACTAAAGATTGTAAGCAGTCGATGGTTAAATCTGGCGTTCTATAGTTAACAATAACTATGAGTAAGTGTAGTGGGTTATTGAGCATAACTAACTAAATAATATTTGAAATCAAAAACTGTTTAGCCTATAACTGTACTTCACCAGGTTGGGAATTGCTAGAAATTGAATATTAGTTAACAATCATAACCAAATTCACTTAAATTAATTCCTGTCAATTCGCTTGTTTTCTGATTACTTTTTTTAAATTGGTCTTGAACATAGTCATCAATACAATTTTGCCAGTTATTTTTGATATTTTTATGGACTGATTCTGGGATTAATGGATCCATTAATTGTGATAAACCAACTGCTAAACGATGTTGTAAAGGAATTTTTGCTCCACTAAAATCAGTTGGCTGCATCAAACAATTTATCATACGCCTAAAAGCAAGAGTACCAGCTTTAGGGCTGACATTATGAAGAACATCATTAGACGCAATTTTACCTTGAGAACCAGTAAAATCAAGTAGCTTTTTAATAAAAAATATTTTGTCCTTCTTGAGCAATTCTAGGGGTAAAACTAACACATTTTTGTTGCCAAAAAGTGTCTGATAATATGAAATCAATAAGTCATATTCTAAATGTTCTAACCGGCATATTGGTTTAAAGCCTGCTTTATTTATATCTACTCCTATAAATCTATTTATAGTTTTGTTCCCTCCCGTTTTTATATGTTGTTGGTATGATGACATTAATATTGATTTTTGCTCCCTGAGCATAATCAATATACGAGCGTCAGGAAAAACAGCATACATTCTATCAGCAACCTCTTTACCCCAATAATTTTGACCCATCTGGTTACCACTTAATGATTCATGAGAAATAACAGGTATCAAATCTCTCTCATTAGCCTGTTTTAAACCTGGCTCAAATAATTTGTATGTTTCTTCAGCAGAAAAACGAAAAGAATTAGTGAGTGCAAATGCATCTAGAGCCTCTGCAGAACAAGCACCCCAAGGGGTTATAAATCCTGCATTTTCATCATTAAAAATAGCCTTTTGCAACCAAGTTGATGCAACTTTAGGATAGCCAATATGAATTAAAAGATTGGAACTTAACATTTGAAAATTTTCATTAAGATTGAACTATTTGTTGCGAATTAATATACTTTAAAGTATCAATGGAAAGAATGATAAATTTATTTAAAATAAACTTAATATATCATGTCAATTTTCCTGAAATAATTCGTTTTCCATGAAAGCGATTATATTTTGCGATCGCCTGGTTTTGCTTTTCACGCAATGCCCCGAACACAAACTTTGTCCTATGGATTATTTGTGGACGCTGACACCAGCGAACATAATTCTCTGCTACAGGTCCAGCTAAGACATCTCGCCATCTTTGTGAAATTTTATCTGGAGTAAATTCTTGTGCTCGTTTGAAACCATTACTAATTATCTGTTGATACAAATTTGTATCTTTTTTGAGTTTACGAATTGCATCTAGTGCTTCCTGTGGAGTTCTCACCTCGATGTAGTCTAGTGGCGATTCCTTAAGCTGACGGTATGCAGCCTCTGGACCAAGTAATGCAGGTGCACCTGCTATCCAGGCATTGACCAATTTACTTGCAGGTTTTACTAAAGCATCCTTTTCTGTTAAATCACGTACAGCCAGCACTAAATCAGCATTACTATAGTCATGCCAATTCACAGTACTTTCCAACTTGCCATGAATCAATAATTGTGTTCCTAACTTCTTTAATTCTTGACGAAATTGAGAAGAACAAAACTCTTCGTATAAATTATTTTCTGCTCCTTTGAAAACAATATTTTGAATTCGATTACCTCTTGATGTTAAACGTGGTATTAAACCTGGTTGTGGCCAATGAGGAATAAATGCTTCCGTCTTTGATTCTACATTTTCTTCATTCTGAACAATAGTAAAGTTTGCAAGAGCTGGTTTAGGTCCATCTCCACGACAACCGACAATAAATGAAGAGAAAGATAAATCTCTAATGCCAAATTCTAATGAATTAACAACACAAATTGCATTTGGAACTAAATCATTTGACAATGATACATTTAAATTACGCTGTTTTAGTCGAAGATAAGTATGGATAGTCCAACAATCTTCATTTGTGACTATTTGTTTGTGGAGGGAATCAGGATCGGGAACTGATGCTTGAGAAGATGTAAATAGTTCTGACCAGCGTTCAGAATAACGGCATATAAAAAATACTGGAAATGGTAATGGATTGAAGTAATTATTTAACATAATGTTGATATGTATTTTGGCTTATTAAATATTTAAAGTTAACAATCATAACCAAAGTCTGATAACTTGATACCAATTAAATGACTAGTTTTTCTGTTACTATCACTAAATGAATCACCAACTTTGTCATTAATAATATTCTTCCATTTATTCTCAAAATTCTGGTGTATTTTTTGAGGTAAAATTTTATTTGTTACTATTGATGCTTTATAAATTAAATTATAAGAAAATCTAGGCTGTGGTTTGATACAATTAGGAGGTTCTGAGAAATAATTCAGTCTTCTTTTTAAAGCAAGAGAACCTCCTTTAAAACCAGCATTTTGAGGGCGTAACGAATAATTTATACTCCCTTCAGTATTACTGAATTTAAGTATGCATTGGCAAAAATAATACGCATCTTTTTGGATTAATTCAAATGGTAATACTAGCACATTCTCTCTTCCAAAGAGATTTTGATAGTATGCAATTAATAAGTCATATTCAAAATGTTCCAAACGACAAATAGGTTTATAACCAGGTATATCTTTCCCCATACCAATAAATTCTTCCAAGGTTTTAGTTCCTTTTCCTCCTATATAGTGTCGATAAATAGACATTAAAATAGCTTTCTGTTCGCGGATAACAATGCAGATTTTTGCTTCTGGGAAAGTAGCATAAAGTCGATCTGCAACTTCCTTACCCCAATAACAACCATCTACAGGATTACCACTCAAACTTTCCTGAGATAAAACAGGTACAAGAGAAGTACTTAAAGCTTCATTTATTCTTGGCTCAAATACTTTGCGTGCTGATTCATGAGAAAAAGTGAAGCTATTATTTATGATGAATTGTTCTACTGCATCAAGAGAGCCACCTAGATATTCATGCTTCAATAGAGGAGTAAAACCAGCGTTTTTATTATTAAATAAAACTTTTTGTAGCCATGTTGAACCTGTTTTCATATAGCCAACATGAATGAGAATATTTCTATTTTCCATATTTAATTACTTTGTTAATTCTAATTATTTACTATCCTGAATATCCATAATAATAGACTTGAGTTTAGCTCCCCAACTTTGGAACACATCATAAAATTGTTCTTGTAAACCTAGACAAGCCTGTTGCTTTTGTTTATAGAAATGGAGATCATGGGATAATTTTAGTAAAGCATCACCATATCTTTTAATGTCATCTGGTGGCACTTCTACAACTCCTTCTCGCACATAAGATAAAGCTGGACAAACTGCTGAAGTAATAACAGGACGACCAGATAAAATACTTTCCGCAACAACCTGGTTAAAGCCTTCTACAAAATTTGTTTTTGTCGGCACAATAACAACATGTGCCTGGTTAAACATTTCTTGCATTTGTGCTTTATTACAATGACCATGACACACAAATAAAGAATTTATGTTTGCTTTCTCGACTGCTAAACATAAATCCTCTAGTGCAGAACCATTTCCACAAATATCAAACACAATATCCTGTCTACCTTGTGACTGGAAACTCTTGGCAATTTCCAGAAGTTCAAAAACACCTTTATTTGGCTCAATGCGACCTGCAAATAACACTCTAAAAGGTAAATGTTTTTCATCTGGTTTACCTACTCTTGCAAACTCTGAACGTCGATATAATGGTAAAAATTCTACTATTGGTTGATGTTGATTGGTAGTAATCTGTACTATCTGTTTCTCAATATCACTTGATGCAACCATAATTGCGGTGGATTGGCGAGCAAATAGGTGATGACTAAGCTTTAGGAATAATCTATTTATCTTGCTTTGTGGAAGATACTTGCACCAAAGTACGCAGTGTAGTGAAGGAATAACTTTAATTCCCAACCAAGGTAGTAAGGAAAAGAGAAACCAGTGCGCTGTGCCATCAGCTACTACGATAACATTAGCTTGAAAACGAACTGCCGAGATAATTATCCCTAAACCATACCAGAAATTAACTAAGTGGTATAGAAGACCCGATGCTTTAGGTATAGGGAATGGACGATGTTCTATGGTAAATTTACCATCATGTAACAACTGTCGATCTCTATGGGATGAAATTACATAAGCTTGTGCATCTAAATCACGACAAACATCGTAGAATTGACTAGAATAGGTAACTGAAACCTGGGATGGATCGTCCTCTCCTTGAATCCAATATTGATAAGTACCAATCACGTTCCCTGGACCAGCGGCGTATAGAATTCTCAAATTTTTATACATCACTCATTGATTAATATCTTACTTTGTTTGGTTTTAAAGAAGGTGTTATCTGTGACCGAGGTAAAGAACGACGAATTGGGGATGAACGACTTGCTAGTTTTTGAGTTTCTGTCTTGTTAAGTACTAATCCCGCAATACCCCCGGTTGCTAGTGTAAACACTGGATTTGGCATATTATTTAAAGTACAGTCCAACATATATAAGGTTGTAACCGTTGATAATACTGCTGCTGGTGCAATTTCAGTTTTAAACCAGGATTTGGCTGGATACCTTAACCAGAAAAAACTTACAGCAGGTAGTAGGGAAGAACTAAATAAAGCAATTAAACCTACCGATCCGTTAATACCAAAGGCAATAATCCATAAGCTATCGGTAATTGCTATACTTACCAACTCACCTGTCCAAATTTCTTTATATACACGGTTTCTTCCCCAACCTCCCCAACCCAAAATTGGCTGTTGCCGTGCTTTTTCTGAGAGTAATTCTTCATTACTCATTCTATATCCTAAAGATGAAGCTCGACTTGGCTCAACTATAACTTCTAAAGCCGAGACAACCCCCTCAATGCGATCGCTAGTAAATGCTCCACTTGCCCCCATATATAAGTAAGAAGACATAGCCGCAATGATTAATAACATTGCCAAAGCAGTACGAAATTTTTTGGCAACAAACATAATAATTAATCCCAACAACAAATAGAAATATGCACCAGTTGATTTAACTATTACGAATGTGACTAATAATCCCGCAACTAACCACATCATGGGAATGCCCCATATTTGCTTGATTACCCCAGATTGCCATAACCAGATTCCAATAAATGTTGCAGCCATCATCCACATACCAACTGCAAGACCATGTTGCATAAATACCGTCGGTCTAAACGACCCGTAACGAAATCCCTGAGCAAAAGCTCTTACATCAACGTAACCGTAAACCATTCGATGAAACACTGGACTCATACGAGCTTCATATATGCATAAAGGAGCATAAATTAACCCACTTGTGAATATTGCAATTGCTAAATGGCGTAATCCAACTAGATTATTTAGGTATATACGACCAAGAAAATAAGGTATTCCGTAGGATACAGTTTGTTGCAGTAATTGTGCTAGTCCATCATAAGCTCCCAAGCCATTACTCATCGAAGAAGCAAAAGGACATACACACCAAATTAGCATTGGTAAGTCAAGCCAGCTAAATTTAAATGAGCGGAAGCGTTGAATATCAAAAATAAATGTAGCTAGCAATATACTGTAGCAAGTAGCTGACATCCTTTCATAATCTGGAAATCCGGGAAAGGCAAATCCCGCTTTTTGTGGTAGAAAAAGCCACGCCACGATAAAGCTGATAACAACTGCCCTTTGAGCTGAAAACCGAATAAATAGGTAAAGAACAACTGGCAACCAGAGGATCATGACAAGTTGTGCTTGGGGACTCATATTATGTTCGGTTCAAAATTTTTCATCAAGGGTATATAAAGAAGTTAATTTTATCTTAAGTCGTAATTTCTGTGTGACTACGACTGACTAATTAGACCAATGTGATAAGTCATATTTCATAAAATCAGCTAGTTCTTCATTAGATTTTTTGAATTTATTTAACAAAAGCTGGCGGGTTTCTGGAAGCATTGGTTGTGGTAAATATTGTTGTTGAATATTTTTAGCAAATGGCATCTCTTTAATCATTGAATAAGCTAGATCGCGCCAAGATTGGGGTATTTTTTTTGCCGCTATATTTAGTACCGGAATTGAGCGGAATGGTGCAGTAATTTTTCCTCTAATATTATCATTAAAATGACTCCGACCTGCATTAGCAATTATTTTGTTACCTAAGGTTAAATCAATACCATCATCAATGGACAAAAATTGACAAATATTCTGTAAGGTTAGAGCAGGGTTATGAATTAATTCTTCCATTAACAGTAATAACAAAGACTCTCTGGGGAAAAATTTAAGATATTGCTCGATTTGCATCATATAGTTGCTGCCATCCAAACAAATGTTTGCTCTTTGAATATGCTGCTCAAATGTTTCTTCTACTTTTTGATTACGTTGAAGATGTACATAATAAGAATATGCACGCTCTACAGGATGTCGCATGATGTAAATCAACTTCACATGGGGGAGTGTCTTTGCTATACGTTCTGCGGCTCGAGGAAACTCTGATAATTTGGTATAGTCTGTTGATGCTTCTCCACAAATCTGGTAGGATTGGGCATTGTTAAACAAGGAAGCATAAGCTTGTATTCCCAATGCATACTTATTATCATCACCAAAAAAATTAGGCTCTTTACTCCCTAATAATGGATTAGCATCTTTAGGAGGAAAATACACTTGTGGATGTTTCTTTAGGTATTGGTATAAACTGGTAGTTCCTGATTTTGCAGCACCAATAATAAGAAAACCGGGTAATTTCATATTCAAAAATAGCTAATTGATTTATATATTACAGCAGATTCGATGTTTATGAGGTGAATTAACGAATTAAGATTCCAAGGTTTAAAAGCCACTCTGTAATTGGTCTATCTCACTTACAGCAATTTTGATATAAGTTGATATATAATATTTGAAAAATCTCGTTTCTTGTAATTTTTAATCCATTTTTTATATCACAAAATACCATTAATTGGTAATCCAAATCCTAGGGAATAGCGACAAAATACAATGCAAAATATTAATAAGATTAGAAATAATGTTATCATAATATCTTGCCATATTCCTGTTAGACCTTCTTTCCAAAGACCATAATTGACTACTGCATAAACAGGTAGATCATTAAAAGCAATAACGATTATGACTCCCAAAATTCCCATTAGAGAAAATCCTAATTGTATACCAATAAACATATAAATAAATTTAACGAAATTGCCAATAGCGATATATATAGGCTTACCAATAGCTATTAGAGATTTAGCATTTGTCATTGGTAGTAGGGCCGGCCACATTCCTAAGGACAAAATTGGCAACATCCAAGCAGCATCTTTATATCTGTTATCGTATAGTGTCAAGATGAGCAGATCGCCAAAACAAACTACCAGAGACACAACAAGTGCCATGCCAATTAGTAATAGCCACCGCTTCTTTATAATTTTCTCTCTTAGTTGTTTGCGGGGTAAATCTTGAAATTTGGCAATTATAGGAAAAATGACATTTCCACTAATCCCAGCAATTATCTGTTTGGGCATTTCTGCGAGGGTAAAAGCAACGGTATAAACACCCAGCATTTCAAAAGAAAATAATTTTGGCAGTGTTAGCTTGTCATATTGCATTGCCAAAAATGTCATTGCTGTAGATATAAATATCCACTTACCAAAGGAAAAAATTTCTTTAGCAGCATTTTTATCCCAGGTAAAGCGATTGGATATTTGAGGAATCAGTTTATGACTACGAAAAATATCTATTAATCCTGAGATTAAACTACCACCAATAATTGCCAAAATTGTAGGGTTTAATAAAGCCCATGTGATGGTGATAATGTTCCTGTATGCTACCCCTATAATAATAAATATTGTTCGTTTACTCTGTTCTAAATGGCGTTGGAGAGTAAATTTACTGGTCGATTGAAAGCTATTCATCAAAGCATTTATACCAACAATTGGAATTAACCATAGTAGCTGTTGTTGTTGATAATATGTTGCTATCGGCCAAGCAATTAATATACTAGCTAGCCACAATCCAAATCCACGTATAATCTGTATTGTCCAGGCTGTATTATAAAAATCAGGTTCGTCACCGCGTTTATTTCGGATCAAACTAGGAGCAACACCAATATCTGAGAACATTTGTAACCCAGACATAAAAGTATTTATTAAAGCCATCAAACCAAAATACTCTGGAACTAGTAAGCGAGTCAGAATGAGATTAGTTCCAAATCTAATTACATGACCGCCAAAATACGCAATAATAGTCCAAATAGTAGCATTAATAGCTTTTTTTTTGAGGGTGCTTGATGATTTGCTTGAGATAGCTGATTTGATTGTGAGGGAAATATCTTTACACCAAAATAGTTCTGCTAATTTCCCCGTCTCGGTTGTTATATTATGCCGTTGAGCAACCAGTTTACTCCCGGTTTCACCCATTTGTTTGAGTTTTTCTACTGGTAACTGCAATACCTCACCCATAGTTGCTGTTAAATCTTCCAATGAACCGGGTGTTACCAACCAACCGCAATTTTCATGCTCAATTAATTCAGGAACCCCAGCAATACGGCTACTGATTACTGGACGGCCTAAAGCTAAGGCTTCCATTGCTACTACTGGTAAACCTTCAGCAAAACTAGGTAATATTAAGGCTCGTGCAGCTAATATTTGGTCTCGCACTTGAGTACTACTAGCCCAACCAGTAATCTCAATGTGATCATGTAAATTCAGTTGAGCGATCGCAGTTTCAATCTCACCTCTCAAAGAACCATCACCAACAAATACTAATTTAAAATCTAATCCTTCAGCGGCTAATTTAGCTGCTGCTTCGATTAAAAGTAAATGTCCTTTTTGTTCGTCCAGTCTACCAACACAAACTAGACGAGGCTCTTCTGACATCGGAGTCTCATATTCGCGCAAGAATTTTTCATCTACGCCGCAATGAATTACATGAATTTTTGACCAATATTGGCGATCGCACCATCGATATAACTGACTCTTACCGAAGGAACTGATAACTACTACGAAAGATGCTCGTTTAACTTTCTCATCTAAAGCAAGAACAGTAGCTCTGTCAAATTCCTGGGGACCATGAATGGTACAACTGTAAGATGGACCACCTAGAGCATGACAAAGCATCGCTACTGTAGTTGAATTAGTACCGAAGTGAGCGTGAATGTGGGTTATTCCCAAATCTGACGATTTAATCAGAAGCACACATGCTTCAACCAGATACGCTAAATTTCTGACAATTCCTCGGTCTGAATGCCAGCCTATTTTCCAAGTTAGCTGTAAACTTCTCAGAAAGGAAATGGGTTTAGTGAGGAAAACTTGAATTACAACTAAGAATATGCTGAGAATACCAATACCAAGAATAGATTGAGTTTTCTCTAGTTCTAGTTTGTCTGCTTCGTCAACTAATTTAGAGGTACAGGGACGAATGGAGAACCGAGCGACTTCAATTCCCCAAGCTTCAATACCTACAATTTCTCGTCGGATGAAGCTATGACTCACATGAGGATAATGATTAACTAGATAGGCTATTTTCATATCTGCATACAAATTGGAAAAATTATCCCCTGATTTGGAAATTGTAAATATTTGTGATAAATCTGCAATCTGTTTGAATCAGGCAGCGAGAGCCGGAGGCAGAAATCAGATCAGGAGGGAAAGGTTTACCAAGCATTCATTCTGGACTCTCAATTTGCCCTAACCTTTAACCCTAGGGCGTGTTTTCAAACCCCTAAAACCCAAGCTTGCGGCAGACTGCGCCAACAGGCTATAGACCCCAAAGGCGGCTTGGAGCAAAGTAGCTTGGGGCTACACTATCAAAGTCCACTTATGCAGACTAAAAACCCTAATTTTTCCTAGTCCGCGTAGGCGGACTTAGTACGTGTAGCCCCACTCTTCCAGAGCATCGGCAACTTGTAAAACTGTCCCTAGTGTTATACTTGATCAAAGTATTGATGTCCCCGATAGTTCATTGTTCGTGAATTTCGACTAGTAAATTCACCAACAGAAGGATTTCCTTGGGGATAAGTAACCCCCATTACTTGTTGCCAAAGTTCTGGAGATGCAACTGCAACTTCATAGATGTTAGTGGATGATTTATGAATATGATACCACTTTTTTTGCTGACACTCCTTGCACCAAAAAGCCTCTAACCACTCATTTTTAAGAGTGACTGCTGTTTGAGAAGCTATTAAGATTAATGCTTCTCGTTTCCGTACCCCTCGATGCTGTAATTGTCCTGGGCTCGAGGCAAATAATGGATACTTTTGACTAACACTATCTAAATAACATCCATGAATTGGACAGTATATTGCTCTTCGTTTTGAACGTTTCCGATTTCGGTCACACCTTCTCTGCAATTCGACCTCCTCTCTCCACAACTAAGGGTTAATGACCTATCCTCGACATACTTTGCTTATAGAAAACACACTTTGCTTCCAAATTGCAAACTAACAGGATAAAGAAGGTTACGTTGGAGGGACTGAGATCAAATAACCATCGAAGCCCAGCTCCATCAATTCATCTTGGTTCAATATTTAATTTAGATATTTACTCCCATCTTGCACCAATATAAATTTATGTGATTAAATCACATAGTATTAAGGGAAAAAGCTCAGTAAAATAATGTAACTTTATTGCGCCTGATTTAAGTTTTTCCAAATTTATACGGTTAGGTACAAGATATGAGCCTCTGACTAGCTACGTTTTTTCGTTTCTAGCAACGAATGAAACAAACACATTTTTATTGTTTGGCTAAAAGCCTTGCTATATAGGGATTATAAAATATGTTAGTTAGGAGTTTACGCAATATCAGAGTTGTTATTTATTGTATTCACTACTATTTGGTAAACATCAGCAAAATATTGAAATTTTTTTGTGAAAATAGCAGTTTTAATTTTAATTGGGAATAGATGTTAAGTAATATTTAAGCCTATAAATAATTGCACAAGAACACTTAAATATATTAATCTCTATTATGCTAGTCTGATAGCTGTACTATGTTAGATGCTTAAATTAGGAATAGAAATTATGTTTAATCATTGAAAACATTTTGACTTGTAATGTGTAAAAAATTAACCTTTAAGCCTAAATCTGCTTCCACAATTAAATGAGTGCTGCTAGAGACTACATATTAGTCAATGATGATTTTTTAATTTGGCTCAGTTACATTGTATTTTCATCATGCTCCATAAACCAACAATAAATCGCTTACTTATTCGCTCATTTATTTTTAAGTTGTTTAGTGATAAATTTACTTGCAACATATCAACTGATGATAGTTATAGCGGTTCTCAATCTAGTGAGGTACGCTTTTAAACTACTTGTTTTGATATACAAAGTGTAAGTGTACTTCAATTGCTTGGGAACCGCTATAATATTTTTTTGCTCACAATAAATAATATAACTACAAATCTTGGTATAGGTAGTGGCTTTAAATGAATTTCATATTTTTTTTAGATTATCAATACATACAACTTAATTAATTAAGATGACAAATAACAAGGGTGTATCTACTGAAAACTATAAAAAGCTGACGATTGAATTGATTTAAAATAAAAATGGGGACTATCCGTCGGGATGTCCGCCATTATTACTGATTTCTAATTTATTCTATGGTTTGGGCTTATAGGTAGAGGCAACTTGCAACTCTTTGAGCTGTTTATCATCTACACTGGCAGGTGCTTCTGTTAACAAACATCGTGCTTGTTGTGTCTTCGGAAAGGCGATTACGTCACGGATTGATTCTTCTTTGGCCAGTAACATTACTAATCGATCCAAGCCATAAGCAATACCACCGTGGGGTGGGGTTCCATATTCAAATGCTTCTAGGAGAAAGCCAAATTTATTATGTGCTTCTTCTGGAGAAAGTCCGATCGCATCAAATACTTGCTCTTGGATTTCCCGTTGGTAAATCCGCAAACTACCACCACCAATTTCAAAGCCATTGAGAACTAGGTCGTAAGCCTGGGCGCGGGCTGTTTTTAGATCGTTGATATCATCGGGATGGGGAGCGGTAAAGGGGTGATGTAAAGCTTCTAGACGCTTTTCGTCGGCGTTCCATTCAAACATGGGAAAATCAGTAATCCACAGCAGATTATTTTTACCTGGCTCGATTAACTGGAATTCCTTAGCCATGAATTGCCGCAATCTATCTAAGGTTTTATTGACAGTGGCGGTATCACCTGCTCCAAATAAAAGTAGATGCCCGGGTTGAGCACCTGTACGAGTTAAAATTTCTTGTTTTTGTTCCGGGGTGAGGTTGTCTTTAATAGCACCAATGGTATCTATTTCCCCATCTTCCCGTACCCGGATAAATGCTAACCCCCTAGCACCAGCTTCGGTGGCTTCTTTAAAGATATCTCCACCAGGTTTAATGCGGACATTGGAAATAGCATCATTACCATTGGGGATGGGCAGAATTTTCACAATTCCTTCATGGGCGATCGCTTCCCGGAAGACTTTGAAGCCACTATCTTTGAGGATATCAGAAACATCCACTAGTTCTAAACCATATCTGGTATCTGGCTTATCTGTACCGTAGCGTTCCATGGCTTGAGCATAAGTAAGTCGGGGAAATGCACCAGGTAAATCAATTCCTTTGACAGCTTTAAAGATATGAGCCACTAATTTCTCATTCAGGGCGATAATATCTTCTACAGACATAAAACTCATTTCCATGTCTAACTGGGTAAATTCTGGCTGTCTGTCAGCCCGTAAATCCTCATCCCGGAAACAACGGGCTATTTGATAGTATCTGTCACAACCAGCCACCATTAATAGCTGTTTGAACAGTTGGGGTGATTGGGGTAGAGCAAACCATTCACCGGGGTTGACACGGCTGGGTAAAATAAAATCCCTAGCACCTTCGGGGGTAGAACGGGTTAAGACAGGGGTTTCTACTTCAATAAACCCTTCATTATCTTCCAGGAACCGACGCATAGCTTTCACTACCTGATGACGAATTTGTAAATTACTTGCCATGCGATCGCGTCGTAAATCTAAGTAGCGATACTTGAGTCGTAATTCTTCTTTTACCGGATCTGTTTCCGCAGTGGAAACTTGGAAAGGTAGTTGTTTGTGAACGCCATTGAGCAAGTTGATTTGCTCGGCGTAAATTTCTACTTCCCCTGTAGGTATACGGGTATTCAAGGATTCTTCTGGACGTTGTGTTACCTTTCCTTGGATTTCCACAACATATTCATTACGCAGAGAGTTGGCTAATTCGTAGGAATCTGGTGTGCGTTGGGGATCACTGACAATTTGCACAATGCCAGAGCGATCGCGTAAATCTAAAAATATCACGCCCCCATGATCGCGGCGACGGTCTACCCAGCCGTATAAGGTAACAGTTGCTCCAATGTCCGTGTTTCGGAGTTCGCCGCAATAGTGAGTTCGCATAGGGATTATTTCTTAATTACAGATAATTACAGAGCCAAAGACAACAAGTAAATGTCACAGCTTTTTCATTATCTAGCATCATTTGTACTTCTAGTAATCCCAGATCAATAAATCTCAAATAATTCTGCCTATTTGGCAGATGTTGGGAGCGTGGGGAGATGGGGAGATGGGGAGTATGGGGAGATGGGGAGATGGGGAGTATGGGGAGTATGGGGAGATGGGGAGATGGGGAGTATGGGGAGATGGGGAGATGGGGAGTATGGGGAGATGGGGAGATGGGGAGTATGGGGAGATGGGGAGATGGGGAGATGGGGAGATGGGGAGATGGGGAGATGGGGAGATGGGGAGATGGAGATATTATTTCTTAGTTCTTCACTCCTTCACTCCTTCACTCCTTCCCTCCTAAGAGCGTGGTGCAGTCAAAACTTCCCAGGCGGCTTTAGCTGCTGCTTGCAAGCGATCGCCTAAATCCTGTACTTCTTTAGTTACAGAATCCCAGTTTTTTTGAGCTTCTTTTTGAATCATATCTAATGCGTGTTCGATGCGATCGCGTTCTATCAATTGATTTGTTTCAATGGTTTCCCGTGCTTGACGTACTGCATTTAAATAGGTCTCCCGAGTGAGCGTACCAGCTGAGTGAGCCTCGGATTGGGCACGTTTTTTAATCGCATTAATCAAAGCTTTAGTTTCATTTTTTACTTCGTCAGTTTCCCCAGCCATTTCCGTGTCTACTAAAGCATCGGTTTGGGGAGTAACTTCCACAATGGGGTTGGTTTCAGTATTTTTATCAGTCATAACAATTTTGGATTTTAGATTTTAGATTTTGAGGACAGTGTGGTCTTGGGGAGCCATTGCGGTCTTGTGGAGCCAGTCCGGTCTTGGGGTCTCCCCAAATGGAGGAACTGGCGTGGTTTCCCACTAAGAGTACAAATGGCGTGGTTTCCCCCATGAACAACTGTCCGGGATTGTGAAAAACAGATAATCTGTTGTTGATTTTGGATTGTGAAAGAAGCTTACTGGATAAATTTTTCAATTTCTATATGTCACAATCATTTTTACTAACGTATAGTTGATCTCTCCCTCCTACCCTTCACCGAAGCCACTTCGTATCTACACTCCTGGCGTTGCTGAATCAGAGTATGAATTTACATTTTCGATAAGATTAAACAACGATTCTTTGCGCCTTTGCGTCTTTGCGTGATATCTTTTCCGCTTGCATCGGAATGATAAAAAATATCAGCGAAAAAGCTTTATTCTTTTTCGGGCTTCCTTCTACGCTCCTCTGCGTTCAAATCTCTTCTCTTGGCGTTCTTTGCGCCTAAAGCCCTACGGGCATGGCTTCGCTAATGCGGTTTTATTATTCCAATGCCAATGGAAACGATATGAGGCTAATTCATACTTCAATTATGCAACGCCACACTCCTTCACTCTTTCACTTCTTCCCTCCTTTTAATAGCCTCTTGCTAATATCTGTTGTTCTAATTTTAATAATGCAGCAACTCGCTCTTCCGTAGCTGGATGGCTGGAAAATAAGTTCCCCAAAAACTTCCCTGATAAGGAATTAATAATTAATAAAGCCTCAAAGGCTGGATTCGCTGTCATTGGTATTTGCCTTGCTGTGGATTCTAAACGCTGTAAGGCTTGAGCCAAAGCACGAGGATTCCCAGTCAATTTAGCTGCACCAGCATCAGCAGAGAATTCCCTTGTCCTAGATATGGCTAATTGAATAATTGTTGCTGCTAGGGGGGCTAGGATAACTGTGGCGATGATTCCCATAGGATTTCCTCCTCTATCATCATTTCGGGACATACCACCGAACCAGAGGCTATAACTCAGCATTTGTCCCAAATAAGAAATAGCGCCAGCAATAGTAGCTGCAACGGCTTGGGTAAGGGTATCTCGATTAGCAATGTGAGTTAATTCGTGGGCAATTACCCCTTCTAGTTCCTCTTCTGGGAGAATGTCTAAAATTCCTTCGGTAACGGCGACGGCGGCGTGCTCTGGGTCTCGTCCTGTAGCAAAGGCATTAGCATTCTGACTAGGAACTATATATACCCTAGGCATGGGTAGATTTGCTCTTTGGGATAATTTTTCCACCATCTGGTAGAGTCCCGGTGCTGCTTGGGATGAAACTTCTTGAGCATGGTAAGCTCCCAAGGCAATTTTATCCGATTGATACCAAGCAAATAAGTTGGTTGCTGCTGCCAAAATTAGCCCAATTATCAAGCCACCAGTACCCCTAATTACTAAATGGCTAATTGCAATCAGAAGACCACTTAGGGCAGCTAATAAAGCAGCAGTTTTTAATTGATTTGTCATATTTTTTATTCTCCTGCTAATGCTGTCAAACCAAACAGCATTATTGAAGCCGCAATTTAATTGTACCGACCCGAACATTAAAGGTTTAGGTAGAAATTGCACTCCAATTTAGTACGGTTCTCCCACTTCTATTTCATCATATGTTCTGGAGAATTTGCCAGGATTTTTTTATTATTACATATCACTTTGATTGTATAAGTAATAGGTTGTTTATAAAATAAATATTATTTTTTTTGATAACATATTTTGCTGTATATTTAGTTAGATAAATTTTGGGAAAGACATCTATCTTTAGTAGTATTTATTTCAACAAAATGCTAGTCAGTGTACTATGGATTCTGGTATCGGGCTTTTTCGGAGGTCAAATTGCCCGTCGTTTGGGTGCTCCGCCTTTAATTGGCATGATTCTAGTGGGGATTATTATTGGTCCCCAGGTTGCTAATTTACTTAGTGTGGATGTACTTAATGCTGCTGATGAATTAAGAACTGCGGCAGTGATGATTATTCTCATGAAAGCTGGTTTGGGTCTGGATCGAGAAAAGTTGGCTCAACAGGGTACAGTTGCTCTAAGGTTAGGATTTTTACCAGCTACAGGGGAAGCGATCGCTATTACTATTACGGCGATGTTTTTGTTTAAATTAGATGTGTTTACGGGGCTTTTGTTAGGTTGTGTGATTGCTGCTGAATCCCCTGCGGTGATTGTTCCAGGAATGTTGCGACTCAAAAGTTTGGGTTGGGGTGTGGCTAAGGGTATACCTGATGCAATTTTGACTGGTAGTGCCCTATCTGATGTGTTGCTATTGTTAGTGTTTAGCCTATTGATAAATTTCTTGGGTCAGGAGGGTATACAAAATATTACCCTTCCAGGGGGATTCAGTTTCACTGCTGTTCAATTATTGCCTTTACAGATAGTTTTACAAATAGGCTTGGGTCTTATTTGTGGCTATTTAGCAGCCCGTTTCCTGGTCTCTGTATTGGCAAGTCAAAACTGGACTCAAAATTCTATCCAAGATACTTTAATTGCTGCTAGTTTAGCTTTGTTAACTGTAATTTTTGCCAAGAGCTTCCCCTATTTTTCTGGTTATTTGGCAACTATGGCAATGGGCTTTTTTCTCATCGAATTAGATGCACCCTTGGCTCGGAGATTGCGGGTTGGTTTTAACAGTCTGTGGATAGTTGCCGAGATTGTTTTGTTTGTATTGATGGGGGCAACTATTCAATTACAAGTGTTAGAAAGTATGCTTTTACCTGGCGTGTTGATTTTAGCTGTAGGACTATTTATTGGTAGAGCAATTGGTTGGTATCTTTCTACTTGGGGTAGTAATTGGAATTGGCGAGAAAAATTATTTTTACTGCCAGGAAATTCTGCTAAAGCCACCGTACAAGCAGCCATTGGCACAATTCCCCTCAATCAAGGGATTGCAGGGGGAGAAATAATTTTAGCGATCGCAGCTTTATCTATTTTAATTACCGCACCTTTAGGGGCTTGGGCAACGGCTACTTTTGCACCTAAGTTATTACAAAAGGGAGAGGTCGATCCCACAAAAGTCACGGTTGCTAGCCGTACTTTGTTATTAGCTGGGGTGGATACTTCTCCTTTAGCCGTGGAGGTATTGAAAAAGGTAGGAGATTTAGCCAGACAGACGAATGGTGAAGCGATTGTGTTACATGTGATTACTATCCCTAATGAAGTTGCCGTGGAACGCCTCAAGGCACAAACTCAACAGTTACTATCAGATATTCGCCATAAATTTATAACTACTACAGGTAATATTTCCGAAGAGATTATTAATACTGCCCAGAGGTATGGTGTTACTGATATTATTCTGGGAAAACGCGGACATCAACCTTGGGAGAGGGTATTAGTTGGTTCGGTTTCCCAAACTGTGTTGGAAGCTAGTTCGATTCCAGTGATTTTAGTGGAAAGCTCACAAAATGAATCCAAAAGATAGCATTCCTACGCCAGATTACCAACTTCTCGAATAAGTTGGTAATTTTGTTTCTCTCAGTACTCAAACACATTCAAAGCCTGCAAGAAAAGGGGGACAAAAGTGATCGGATTGCCAATAGTAAAAGAGAAAAATGAGTGAGTCAATACTGGATAATTTTGGTGCCCAGCATTAATTTTCACAACCCTTAAAGAGCAAGTGTTTGGTTTTCCTAATCTTCCCCATCCACAGCTTTATGACTAGAGATAGCTTGGAGCTTGGAGGTAAAAGAATTAGAGCGATCGCTATTTTCTGGGGTAAATTGCAAAATCCCAGGGTAAAAATTAGTGCATGAATTTTGATGACTCCAGGTATTGAAAATAATTAGGCGATCACCCGTCTCCCCCGAAAAAAGAAGTTATACCAATTCAACCGGATGACGCGCTTAAGCGGGGACACACCGGACGCGGAGCGCCCTGTGTCCGGTGCCCCGTGTCCGGGGCGATAAGCCCCAAGAGTCCTCCTCCCCCATCAAAATCTGCGATTTGATGGCTCCCGATTGGTGGGCACCTCAAGCCCCCACCACATCGGTGGAGGAGTGCGTCTCTTCTTGACATAATGTTTGCGACACATAAATTAAATTACTCGTAGGGGTTTAGCAGTGCTAAACCCCTACCCATCTGTCGCATTCTTTTTTCAAATTGGTATTACTCTCGTCAATTTTTTTGGGAAAAATCTGGGAACCCTATGGATAGAAGCTGAAAAGACTCAGTTGACAAAATTATCCAAGAGGTTGTACTTATGAAACTTTCAATATGGCGAAATCATCGCTTTCTCAGATGTTCGCTAGTATTTAGCTTACTGTTCTGCATGGGCGCGATCACTGTTAGTTGTACTGCAAATTCTTCTAACAAACCTTCTCAAGCAAAGACAGCTAAAACTCCCTCTACTAGTACTAGCATTAACCAGCCTTTGCGTGTAGCGGTATTACCTTGGCAAAGTCCCGACAAGCAGCAAGAGAAATTACAACCTTTGGCGGAATATCTAGAGACAATTCTCAAACGTCCGGTTAATTTCCAAATTACGAAAAACTATGCAGCTGCGGTGGATTTGATTGTCAAAGAAGAGGTAGATATGGCATATTTAGCCGCCCTCACCTACATCAAAGCCAACGAGCGCAATCCGAATATTAAGCCGTTAGTTATACCCATTGATAAGGCCAGTGGCAGACCTTGGTATACCAGCGTCATTGTTGCCAATACTGCCAAAAATATCAAATCGCTGCCAGATTTGAAAGGTAAGCGTTTTGCTTTTGTCAGTCCATCCTCCACCTCTGGGTTTCTGATACCCATGAATGGCTTGAAAACTGCGGACATTAACCCCAAAAGTGATTTTACTAAAATTCGCTACTCTGGCAGTCACGATAAAGCCGGACAAGATTTAGTAGATGGTATGGTAGATGCGATCGCTAACGATAAGGCATCTTTCCTGCGGAGTCAAAAGTCAGGAAAACTGGATGCTGCTAAATACAAAGTGATCTGGGAGTCAAAACCCATACCTGCACCCCCTATAGTTATCAATACTCAGAAGTTCTCGCCAGAAGTTCTTCAGCAGCTGCAACAGGCTTTGATTGATGCCCCAGTAGGTGTTGTAGACGTAAGCGGTACTGAATCTGCTGGTTATACCTTGGGTAAAGATGGGGACTTTGAGGAAATACGAAAAATATACACCCGTCTGAAGTCTACAAAAATAGCCGAGAAATGAAGATTATCACCAAGTTTATTGGTTCAACGGCGATTTCTGTGGGATTAGTAGCTGCTTTACTAGGAGGTAGTACACTATTGATTCAACAGATAGAGAAATCCGTCGAGCAAAGTCGCGATCGCACCAATCAAGCAGTTCGTACCAGCCAAAAGCTCAGTCTTTCTTTGGAAAAGCAAACTTCGGCACTGAAAAACTATCTTTTGCTCAATCGCAATACTACCTATTTAACAAGCTATGGGCAAGCCATGTCCAATTTTTTGGCTAGTTTGTCAGAGATAGAACAGTTGATGCCAGAGGCGAAGCAAGCGGAAGTGGTGCGCCGCCGTCATCAATTTCTTGTCCGCTTAGTTAATGGGATTACACAAGAGAATAATTCTTCCACATTTCAGATACAGCAAGATGTTCAAGCCATCAATTCATTTGAGGATGATATTCTGCTGTTTCTTAACGACTTAATACAGGAAGTACAACAAGAAGATGCTATTACCCAAAAAGCTGCGGCACAGTTTCAATCTAATGCAGCCATTACCACCTACTGCTTAATTGGGGTGGTGTTGCTGATTTTCATTGCTCAGTTTTCTCTAACGTTGTTACCAGTAATTCGCTCAATTCAAACCCTCCAAGTTGGTGCAGAAAAGTTAGGTCAGGGGGATTTAAATTATCGTTTGCATATTCACACGGCTGATGAAATCGAACAATTGGCACAAGAATTCAACCAAATGGCAGTGCGATTGGCTGATTCCTATAGTTCTCTCCAGCATAAGCAACAAGCAGCAGATGCCGCCAACCAAGCCAAAAGCGAGTTTTTAGCCAATATGAGCCATGAACTCCGTACACCCATGAACGGGATTCTGGGTTACGCTCAAATCCTCAACCGTTCCCAAACCTGGGGAGAAAAAGAAAGGAAAGGGGTTAATATCATTCACCAGTGCGGTTCCCATTTGCTAACCCTAATCAATGACATCTTGGATATCTCCAAAATTGAAGCCCGCAAACTGGAATTACAACCACAAGCAATTCATCTACCGTCTTTTCTCCAAGGAATTGGGGAAGTTCTCCGCATTCGAGGGGAACAAAAAGGCATTGATTTTGTTTATCTACCAGATGCCAATTTACCGGAAGGTATTTTAACTGATGATAAACGGTTGCGTCAGGTGTTGATTAATTTATTAGGAAATGCCATCAAGTTTACCGATCAGGGCAAAGTGACATTTAAGGTAGAGGTGGTTGATTCTACAGCTAAACAAAAACAAACTGAATACCACACACCTGAAAATAATATAAGACTCCGCTTCCAGATTCGGGATACCGGAATTGGCATGAGTCCAGATTCCTTAGAAAAAATTTTCCAGCCCTTTGAACAAGTTGGTGAAGGCAAACGAAACGCTGAAGGAACTGGATTGGGACTTGCCATTACTCATAATATTGTCAGTCTCATGGGTAGCGAGATTCAAGTTACAAGTGAGTTAGGAGTGGGTAGTACTTTTTCTTTTGAAGTTGATTTTCCCTTGACACAAGAATGGCAAAATAACGCCATGAATAACACCGGACAGCAATTAGTCGGCTATGAAGGGCAGTCACAAACGGTGTTAGTCGTTGATGATAAGTGGGAAAATCGCTCGGTAATTGTCAGCTTACTCGAACCGCTTAACTTTAATCTGGTTGAGGCAGAAAACGGTGAGGATGGCTTCAACAAAGCCATTCAGGTACAACCAAGCTTAATTATCACCGACATATTGATGCCAGTGATGGATGGATATACATTGTTGCAGCAAATCCGAGAATCACAGATACTCAAGGCAACTCCGGTAATTGTGTCTTCCGCGTCTGTTTCCACAATAGATCGACAACAAAGTTTGGATGCTGGTGGCGATGCTTTCCTAGGGAAACCCGTGGAAGCGAATGAATTGTTTGAGCTACTGCAACAACATTTACCAATTACCTGGAAATATCAATCCATCATTGCTGCCGATGCTACTGAATCATTACCCCAGCACAATGGTAGCAAGACAGAAACTGCCCTAGCAGATATGGTATTACCCGCACCAGCAGACCTGGAAAAATTGCTTCAGCTTGCCCAACAAGGTCGGTTAAAAAAGCTGGTGGCAGCTGCTCAAACCCTAGAACAACAAAATCCAGATTACGCTGCCTTTGTTGAGCATATTGTTCAGCAAGCTAAAGGATTTCAGGTAAAAACAATTACAAAGTTTATTCAACAATCCTTAGACAAATAATTTGTTTTTCTCGATCTCTATAAAGATAATAATATTATTTAATAGGTATAAATCATGAATGATTCAGATTTAATTTTAGTAGTGGATGATACTCCTGCTAACTTAGAAGTTCTTTCAGAAGCCTTAAATGATGTGGGTTTTGAAGTGGCGATCGCTACGGATGGTGAATTAGCTATTAGTCAAGCACAACTGAGTTGTCCCAGCCTAATTCTTCTAGATGTGATGATGCCTGGGATCGACGGTTTTGAAACCTGTCGCCGTCTCAAAGCTTCTCATATTACTCAAGATATCCCTGTAATTTTCATGACTGCCCTTGCTGATTCTACTGATAAAGTCAGAGGACTTAACTTGGGTGCAGTTGATTATGTTACTAAGCCATTTCAAGAAGCCGAACTCATTGCCCGGGTGAAAACACAGTTAAAATTACACCACCTTACCCAAAATTTAGAGCAGCAAGTAGCTGAACGCACAGCCGAACTCACACAAGCTTTGCAACAGGTGCAACAGTCTCAAATTCAGTTATTGCAATCAGAAAAAATGGCAGCTTTGGGAGAGCTAGTAGCAGGAGTTGCCCATGAAATAAATAACCCGGTGAACTTCATTTATGGTAACCTCGACCACTTTGAGGAATATATGCAAATACTCTTAGACTTTCTGCAACTCTATCAAAAATACTATCCCAACCCCGTATACGAAATTCAAAAGCAAGCTGAAGATGTTGACCTAGAATTTGTACAATCAGATGCAGTTAAAATGCTTGCTTCAATGAAAATAGGCACCGAACGCATCTGCCAAATAGTACTGTCCCTGCGAAACTTTTCTCGCATGGATGAAGCCGAATTCAAAGCCGTTGATATTCATGAGGGCATTGAAAGCACCTTAATGATTTTGCAACATCGCCTCCAAGCTAAACCACAATATCCGGAAATACAAATAATCCGAGACTATGACAAATTACCCCTTGTTGAGTGCTATCCCGGACCATTGAATCAAGCATTTATGAATATCCTGGCAAACGCCATTGATGCCTTGGAAGAAGCCAATAACAAACTCACGTATCAACAAATCAAAGATAACCCCAATCACATTACAATTCGTACATCTATAATTAATGCACAATCGATACAAATTGCGATCGCAGATAATGGTCCTGGTATCCCAGAACATATTCAAGATCGCATCTTTGACCCCTTCTTTACAACAAAACCTGTAGGTAAAGGAACAGGTATGGGTATGTCCATCAGCTATCAAATTATTACAGAAAAACATCAGGGTCAACTCAAGTGTTCTTCAAAACCCGGACAGGGAACAGAGTTTGTGATTCAAATCCCAATCTATCAGTCAATGGTGCAATTCTGACTATGGATTTACAACGGGGTTTGATTTACTCTGGTGCTGTGGGAACTCCTTAAGCATCCCTTAAATTTGCTCAACACACTACCTGGAATGGGAATTGAAAAAATCCCAGGGTAATAATTCTAAATTCTTCATTCTAAATTCTAAATTCTAAATTAAGCGTCAACTCATCTGAAAAACTTTGGGAATTATCCTCACCTCCGGATCTACTTCGATCCAAACCCTAGCACCACAAGACAAGGCTTTGTCCGGCTGGTAAACCACCCGCGATTTACCCATAATTTCTACATAATGGCAATAACCAGCATCTTTACCTCCCTGAATTTTAATTACAGGTTGTGTGGTGTTGAGCTTTTTATTCTTTTTAATAATGTGTTGGTTAACATGGATGCGAGTGGGAGCTTTTCTGACACGCTTTCGCCAGGTACCTTTTGGTCCAAAGCGAGCTGGAACTACTTTCGGCATACCGTTAAACAAAGGAATTTGCCAATAACGACCAATTTTTTGTGCGTTTTTAATTCTGCCTTGTTTGAGTAATTGGCGAACGCGCTGACAACAAATTCCTAAAAGGTGTGCTGCTTCTCTAGTTCCAATCATGGTGATTTTTAGACTTTACTCTAGCACTATAGTAAGACTCATTCTGATTATGGTGAAATCTATTCACAGGTTTTGCAGGATGTAGTTAAGCTACTCCCTTCCCGGTGTAAGATTACCTATCTTCTTTATCTTCTTTCTTCGTGTCCTTCGTGTCTTTGCGGTTTATTAAATCGGTATTCTTCTGGCGGGAAGGGAGTAGTTAACATTTGAACGCTTTCTCAAAGGCGATCGCAATGCAAAGCTGTACTAAGCTAATAGCAATCATTTTGCTGTCCAGCATTACCTCTCACAACCCTTACAGAGCAGGTGTTTGGTTTTCCTAATCCTCCCCATCCCCAACTTGATGACTAGAGATAGCTTTGAGCTTAGAGGTAAAAGAATCAGAGCGATCGCTATTTTCTGGAGTAAACTGACCTGTGGGTGGATGATTGAGTTTAGAAGTTTCTACATAGTTCAATTGTTGTGTTGCTAGTGATGAGGAAACAGCATCAGAGGTTTCTACTGCTGTTGCTGTTGCCCAAGCAGATTGATGGATGGTTTCTGTTAATAGAGGACTATTATTGTAATTACTGGATGAATTTTGGCTAGAATTGACATACTCCCACGTTTAGAAAACGTGGGATTCTGGGGTCAAACAGCAATTGCAGTCTGAGACTGTCTTACATCACCTAACCCAACAGTCGATGCCCCGACTGCTTGAATATTCCGTGCTGCGTTGTCATCTCTTCCATTCACTGACTGACAAGATGGACAACGCCACTGCCTAACCGACAAATCAATAGTTTCTAGAACATGCCCACAACTAGAGCAAGTTTTAGTTGAGGGATACCATTGATCTATAAATACAAGTTGTTTATTTTTCTTTTTGGCAACCCATTCTAATATTTGTAGAAACTCAGCAAAAGCTAGGTCTGATATTTTTCTACCCCAAAGACGTTGCATCCCTTTGAGGTTTAATGTCTCAAAACACAATACATCAAACCGATCAGTTAGTTGATGAGCTAATTTCCAGAACCAATCATTTCTCTTGTTAGAAATATCCTCATGTTTACGTACTAAATCCTTTCTTGCCCGTTCTCGGTTAGATGAACCTTTTAACTTCTTGGAATGTAGCCTACTAGATTTTTTAATGGCATTTAGGGACTGTTTCAAAAACTGGGGAGATTCAATTTTAGAACCATCAGAGCAAGTGAGAAATGTTTTTAACCCGAAATCAAATCCCGCTATTTTACCAGTCGTGAATTTGGCTTCTGGGGCTGCTACACCGTCAACAACAATAACCATGAACAACTCACCTAATGGAGTACGTTTAATAGTTAATGTCTTAACCGTCCCTTCAATTTCTCTAGATTGACAGAATTGATAAATTCTATTCCCAATTTTTACTCGGTTGCCACCTAAAAACTTATAACCAGCTTGCTTAAGAGTGAATGATTTGTACTTTTTAATCTTTTTGAATCCTGGTGGTTTAACTCCTTTTTTGTTGTGCTTAAAAAATAATTGATACCCTTTCTCAATGCGTTGACAAATATCTTGCACTGCTTGAGAACCTACTGATTGCCAGAACTGCTTACGCTTCCTCAACCTGGCAATATGTGACTGAAGTTTGGCACAACTCAAATGCTTGCCCCACATCTTGTAGTAGCGACGATGAAGGGCAATGCAATGATTATAAATTACCCCCGCAGCATTGATTGTCCGCTTGAGGTATTTATTGCGCTTGTGTTGATACAATTTAAACTTCAGTGTCTTCATGTTGTCTATTATAATGGTTTATAGACATCAAATCTAGTATATGCCTCAAAAATATAGACACAAGCACACATCAGTTTCACTAGTGAATTATCACTTTGTATGGATAGTTCGTCGTCGAAAGCGAGTGCTAACAGGTAGTATCAAAACAAGACTAGAAATACTGGTTCATGACACTGCAATAAACCTGGATTGTCAGGTGCTTAACCTTGCAATTGAGCCAGAACACGTACATTTGTTCATCAATTGTCCACCTGATATGGCACCCTCTCAAATCATGCATCGTATCAAAGGTGCATCTGCCAGGTATTTAAGAAAGGAGTTCCCCTCTTTGTTAAAGCTTCCAAGTATGTGGACAAGAGCGTAGGGACTCATTAAACCTCTTTTGTCACTCTAGGCAGAGAGAGGAAAAATAGAAATAAGGGATATTGAAGTTTTGAAAAATTGAGCGAGTCAGATTATTGACAATCATTTGAAGTTTAAAAAATCCCTCAGATAGCTTAGAGACTTTACAGATAGTTAAGCAAGTCGTAGATAACTCCTCAGCCAGTTTGTGGTTTTACCGAGCATTTTGGTGTCCAGCATTGGCTCTCACAACCCTTACAGAGCAGGTGTTTGGTTTTCCTAATCCTCCCCATCCCCAGCTTGATGGCTAGATATGGCTTTGAGCTTAGAGGTAAAAGAATTGGAGCGATCGCTATTTTCTGGAGTAAACTGACCTATGGGTGGATGATTGAGTTTAGAAGTTTCTACATAGTTCAATTGCTGTGTTGCTAGTGATGGGGAAACAGCATCAGAGGTTTCTACTGCTGTTGCTGTTGCCCAAGCAGATAAGAGGGGGCTGTTAGTATAATTACTGGATGAATTTTGGCTAGAAGGAGAATTTGATTCAGTATAAGTAAAATTATCTCGATCGCTATCAATATGATTATCTGTATTCCTCAAGGTGGGTTGACGATGTCTGCGAGCAAGGGTGAGGAAGCCAGGGATTTCTTCTGTGTCTTCCTTCCTGGTATGCTCTTTCCCCCTATCTACCTGAGTATGGGTGGTAGTTGAGGACTGTGAATTATGAGTAACTACAGAAACAGGTGATAAATAAGTTTGCTGTGGTAAATTAGTATTCTTTTTTGGTTTATTTAATCTTGATGTAGTAGTTGGTTTTACTGTAAAAATTTCCGGAAATCGGCTGCAAATCAAATTTTCAAACTCAACATTAAAATGAAAGCTAGCCTGTCCCCGTCGCAGCCAAAGTGCTAAGATTTGTTGCACAGAAATGGCCTTATAGCGACCTTGATACAAGGCTTCAATTATTGCTAAATGTAACCAACTGAGTGGATACTGGTTTTGCCAGCGAGCAATTAACTCACTAGCACTATAACCACTGAGGTCAAAGCTGTAGTGAATTAATAAGGCTTGCGCCAATTCATTGGAAGTGTCCAAGGCTACTGCGAACATCGTTCTTTTGGCTGGAGTGGGTAGACTGCAATCAGTTATCAGTAATTACTTTTACTAGCTAAAAATAGTCAATTCGGAAAATTGGTAGATACTAATCTAATTTATGGGACTTCCAGATAAAGAACATCCCATAGTTATCAGGCAACAAAACCTGTAAACTTCACCGTCAACCATCAACTAACAACTAACAACTGTCAACAGATAAAAGAATGTTATTAATTCTACTGGTCAATGGCAACCGGGGAAACGATATGGGGTGAATTAATTGCTCCAGAGCGACCAGTAGCCACTAATGCTTGGTAGACCATAGCTGCGACTTCGGCGCGGGTGGCAATTTGGGATGGTTGGAGCAATTTCGGGTTAGGAAAATTAACAATTATTTTCTGTACTGTACCAGTTGCCACGGCGGTTTGGGCATAGGCAGGAATCTGGGAGCGATCGCTATAACGCAGCAGTACATCTGGATGGGCTGATGGTAGTCCCAGTCCATTTACCAAGGAAACAATCACCTGTAACCTCTGTACATAATCCTGGGGGCGGAAAGTACCATCGCGGAATCCCCCTACAAACCCCCCCCGTGCTGCCGTTTGGATGGCACTATAGGCCCAAAACGGTTTGGGCACATCCGTAAAATCCGGTGCTTGTCGTTTGGCTGGGGGATTAAATGCAACTGTTATTAAGGCAGCATACTGAGCGCGATTCATGGGTTTATCTGGTTGGTAAGTACCATCGGCAAAACCACGGGTGAGGTTCATGCTCACCAATGCCCGAATAAATGGCTCTGCCCAATGCCCTACTAGGTCCTTAAAGGAGGGTATTTCCACCTGTTCTGGCTGGACGATGTAGGGGGAGATAATGGGCTGTTGTTTGCCCTCTGCCACCAGGGCTTGATAAATTAATGCTGCCAACTCACCCCGCTTAATATCCCTTAGGGGTTCCAATTGGGAGGTGTCTGGGTAGTTGGCGATTAACATTTTCTGGGTGGCGATCGCCACTGCATTGGTAGCATAACTGGGAATTTGGGCGCGATCGCCATAGGTGAATAAAACGTTTATATTACCACCACTTAGTTGCAATCCACTCACTAAAGAAACAATTGCCTGAATTTTGGTTAAATTTTGTCCTGGGCGAAAACTACCATCCGGGAATCCACTGATAAAACCCATGCTGCTAGCCTTGGCGATCGCCTCTGCTGCCCAAAAATCTGGTTTTATATCGGTAAAATTACGGTTAGGGTTAGTGGCAGGGATTGGGAAAGTTTTGGCGATCGCAGCTGCATATTGGGCGCGAGTTAAGGGTGCTTCCGGGCGAAAGGTGCCATCGGGAAATCCACTCACCAAACCCATACTCACCAATGCTTCCACAAAATCAGTTGCCCAATGACCACCAATATCGGTAAAACTGGCATTGATTGCGGTTTTATTGGTCTTGTCTACCGTTACCGCCACGGTTTCTACTAAACCTTTAATTAGAGCCTGACTTAATTGATTGCCAGCAGATAACAGCCTATTTGATGTGGCATTTTGAATATCAAAATCTTGATTGTGGTTGAAAACATTACCAGCCGAGTCTTGGCTGTTACCCAAGTCAGGGATAGCTTTGCCATTAACAAATAAACCCCCTTGGGAGTTGTAAGTAATGAAATTATGGCGCAATACAGGGCGAGAATTACGAGATACAACCACGGCAACTTGGTTAGCAGATAGTTTATTCTCAGCAATTAAAGGGGCTGCAAAATCACTCATGACCATGCCCAAAGGACTATTTTCCAGGACATTTCTCAGTACTTCCCCCTTGCCATAGCCAGTGATTACCAATCCAGCGTTAGCATTTTTCACAAATAGATTATCGGTAATTACGGGTTTAGCCCTGCCGCAGACAAACACCCCTTCTCGCCCGCATTGGATAAAAGTATTATCAGCCAAAGTCGGAGAAGTGGATTCAACCCACACCCCAGAACCTTTGACATTGTTATTAGTTACCGTTACCCCAATCAGTTCTGCATTCCCCAGGAGCAATAGGGTGACATTTTGCCCACCAAACAGGCGACTATTATAATTACCACTACCAGCGATCGCAATATTTTTACCTTTGGTAGCTTCATTACCTACCACCATCACCCCAGCAGGAATTACCAAGGGGAATATTTCACCATTGGCAGCATTATAAGTCCCCGGTGCTAGTTGGATAATCATTGGTGTTTTTTTAGTTGCCAAAGCACGGGAAATACTCTTATAGGGTTTTTGTCGCAAACCACTATAATTATCATTTCCTGTGACTGGGTTGACATAGATTGTGGCAACTAGGGTAGAGTTCACCATGAGGTTTTGGATTTAAGTAATAAGTGATAAGTAATAAGTAATAAGTAATATAACGGTTCCCACGCAAATAGGTTACACCAGCAGCCATAATTGCCAAGCCTTTCAGCATAAATTTTGGGGAACCCTAAAGATAGCGTTAAATAGAATTTTACCTAATGACACGACTCCAGAACTCACAAAATCAACGAGAGCAGCAAATCCAAGCCTTTATCAAAGTCATTGGCATATCTGATTTTCATCATAAAGAAGCATTAGAAACTGCTTTAACACACCCATCCTATATTTATGAATCAAAAGCAGACAGACAGACAAAAGATTTACAGGAAAAATATTATAGGCGACTGGCTCATTTAGGAGATGCAATTATTGGTGCTATTGTCACTGACTATTTATATGAAGAATTTCCTGATGATACAAAAGGTGAACTCACAGAATTCAAACAATTACTTGTAGATAAAACTCAATTATCAGAATTTGCTAGTCAATTAAACTTACAAGATTTCTGTCTATTAGGAAAGAGTCTGAAAGGAAAACATTTAGACGGGCAAGAGAAACTTTTTGCAGAAATGTTTGAAGCTGTGCTTGGTGCAGTTTATTTAGAATTGAAGCGTAATTTTTCTCAAACTAGTTCTTGGCTAATTGATTGCTTTATAGCAAATGCTGTAGATGAACTTCTCAATGATGAAGAAGATTATGATGAGGAGAATTTTGAGGATATGAGTCTTAGCACCAGAGATTATCTAGACATGATTGGACTAGAACATTTTCCTGACGGATGGGCACCTGGGGATGATGACGACTAATATACAGTCATATTTAACAGGACTTACGCAATTATGAACAGGGTGTAGGAAATCCCATACTTAAAAGCAGGGGTTTCTTTCCAAGGATGCCGTGTTGATTATACTATGTATCTCGAAACACATTTTTGTCTGATTTTCATACTTAAAAGTAGGGGCTTGTACCCATATTTCAACCGCTAATTCTTCCCTACACCCCACACCCAATCTACATTTCACCTTACTTGTCACCCCGTGAGGTAATACCAATAATGTTTGCCATACATACATTCTTAGTAAGGGCACGGCATCCACAATCTTTTGGGATATAAAATTATCTTACTGGTGTTCCCTACCCATCTATATAATCTGTCCCAAATGGTGTAAGATTATCTATCTTCTTTTTCTTCTTCCTTTGCGTCCTTTGCGTCCTTTGCGGTTCATTAAATTGATATTCTTCTGGCGCAAAGGGAGTAATCCCAACCTGTCCTAGTTGACATCCCTCTCCTTAATAAGGAGAGGGAAAGATTTTTGCGTAGCAAAAAGCGAGGGTGAGGTGACAACATAGTTTGAATAACCCAAAGAATGAAGGAATTTTTCCAGCATCATAAACGAACAATGACAAATTACCGCTAAATTATTATCATTTGGTACACAGACAGTCACCGTTGGCTAAAACTGATGATTGAAGTTGAGCATCTAAGTAAAATATACGGTTCTACCCCTGCGATTTCAGATATTACTTTTAAGGTTGAACCGGGGGAAATCCTCGGTTTCCTCGGACCAAATGGTGCTGGGAAAACAACAACCATGAGGATTTTAGCTGGTTATTTACCGGCTACTAGTGGTACAGCTCGGATTGCTGGCTATGATGTCCATGAAAATTCCCTATTGGTACGGCAGCAAATAGGTTATTTACCAGAAACACCTCCGTTATATCCGGAGATGACAGTGGAGGGATTTTTACATTTTGTTGCCCGAATTAAAGGAGTATCCCCAGGCGATCGCGCGGACAAGGTAAAATCAGCAATGGAACGCTGTAACCTCCAGGATAAGCGTCATACCATAATTCGCAAACTTTCTAAGGGATATCGCCAACGGGTAGGTATTGCCCAAGCCATTGTCCACGATCCCCCAGCAATTATTCTCGATGAACCAACCGTAGGCTTAGATCCCCGACAAATTATTGAGGTACGTAATTTAATTAAAAATTTGGCAGGTAGTCATACAATAATTCTTTCCACCCACATTTTGCCAGAAGTAAGTATGACCTGTAGCCGAGTAGCAATTATTAATCGCGGTAAAGTGGTAGCTACCAATACGCCGGAAAATCTGATGACTGAGTTGACTGGTAGTTCTAGCTATGAATTGGAGATTACTGGAGAAACTCAATTAGCTCAACAATTACTGCAAAATGTACCTGGTGTCGGTTCAATTGAAGTACTTCCTACCCCAGAAAGATTTGCTCCCAGTGCCGATGGGGAAAATCGCGCCCACCTGCAAATTATTTCCCAACCAGGAAGGGAACCGGGTAAAGATATTGCCACGGTTTTGATACAATCAGGATTTGGTTTGCATGAAATGCGGCGAATGAATGCCACATTAGAAGATGTCTTTTTACAACTAACTACAGCAGAAAAGAATTTACCATCTGCAACAGATACAGCCAGTGAGGAGGAAGTGGCTTAAGTGGGTATTGTACTGAGTAATATTATTGCCATTTATCGCCGAGAGCTACAAAGCTATTTTGTATCGCCTTTAGCTTATATTATTGCCGTGGTGTTCTGGTTCTTATCAGGGTTATTTCTGGTATCTATTTTGATCGGACCAGGTGGTATCTTACCAACGGTTGCTGAATTAGATTTACGAAGGCAACAAATTCCTACCCCCATACCACCCATAGATGTGGCTTACGAGTTTTTACGGGCATTTTTAGACCGTATTGGGTGGCTTTTATTATTTATATTGCCCATCCTATCTATGGGGCTTTATGCTGAAGAGCGCAAGCGCGGAACCTTGGAACTCTTAGCAACTTCACCAATTACTAATTGGGCGGTGGCGGTAGGAAAGTTACTAGGAGTAGTCACATTTTTTATCACCTTAGTTATTCCCATATTGGCATTAGAAGCAATTGTATTGAGTGCTTCTAATCCTCCCATGTCGCCAGTTATTCCCATACTTGGTCATTTAGGATTAGTCTTGCTCGCAGCAGCCATTTTATCCTTGGGAATGTTTATTTCTTCATTAACTGACAGTACCATTTTGTCTGCGGTGTTGACTTTCGGGGTAATTTTATTACTACTATTTTTCGATTTAATCGCTAAAAGTGTGGGTGGAGGATTGGGTGAAGCTTTGGGATATCTATCATTACTCAAGCACTACAATAACTTCATCCAAGGAATTTTTGATACCAGCAGCTTGATATTATTTGCTAGTTACATTATCTTAGGAATTTTTCTCACCGCCCAGTCTATTGATGCACTCCGCTTTCAACGACGGTAGTTCGGAGTTCGGAGTTCGGAGTTCGGAGTGATGGAGGGAAGGAGGGAAGGAGTGAAGGAGTAATAAGTAATAAAGAGAAATTTGTCTCCAACTCCCTCTCCTTAATAAGGAGAGGGTTGGGGTGAGGTAAAGCCAGAATTATAGCAGCTTTGCTGGAGGCAGTCCCGATGAAAAAATTTTTTCACCACCAAGGATGAAAGAGGGTTAGTTTCCCTACACCCCACACCCCACACCCTATTTTCAAGTTAGTCCTCCATGAACGTTTGTACACAACCTGCAGATGAGAATACTTTGTGACCAACTCCTCAAGGGCGCACGCAATGCGCCCCTACAAACTCCGCGCCTCCTAATTATTTTCAAGCTAGCCCCTCATCAACCTTGGTACACCACCAAGGATGAAAATAGGGATATCCAACACTCACCAACGTATTTTGGTCATTTCAGCCCCTATTTTCAAGTTAGCCCCCCACGGTCAAATCTCACAACCTGCCCATGAAAATACTTCCTTCACTCCGAACTCCGAACTCCGAACTCCAAACTCCCTATTCCCTATTTTCAAGCTAGTTTCCCACGGTAAAATCCCACAACCAAGGATGAAAATATATCTCGAGTGCAGCTCCCACACCTAAGCTATCAACTATCAACTAACAACTAACAACTAACAACTAACAATCATTTTCAAGTCAGCCCCTCACGAGAAAATCTCACAACCTGTCCATGAAAATAATTACGAATCAAAAGATTGGAAAATATTGGTTTTGGTTAAGTCCATTCTTGATAGCTGCGGGCTTAACAGTTGGTTTTGCATCAGAAAAGTGGGGAATCATCCCTTTTGCTTTGATTATAACTGGAGTAGCGATCGCTATTATCTGGTTATTATGGCAAAGTAAGCGTTCTAATTGGTGGGGTAGACGTTCCACCCAAGTGGGTACTAATGCCATCCTGGCAACTACTGCGGTGGTAGTGATTTTGGGATTAATCAATTTTTTAGGCACTCGCTACTCCCTACGCCAAGATTTAACAGAGACTCAATTATTTACCCTTGCTCCTCAATCCCAGGAATTGGTACGCTCATTAAAAGCTCCGGTGAAAGTTTGGGTATTTGATATTATTCAAAATCCCCAAGAAAGAGAATTATTAGAAAATTACCAACGATACAGTTCTAAATTTAAGTTTGAATATGTAGACCCCCAAGCACAGCCAGGATTGGTAAAGAAATTTGGGGTGGATGAAGATAATGGCAAGGTATATTTAGAATCTGGTAAGCAACGGATCAAGGTAATAGATGCCAACGAACAACTTTCTGAAGCAAGGCTAACTAATCGTTTACAACAAATTTCTAGCGCCGATACCCTAAAAGTCTATTTCCTGCAAGGACATGGGGAACATCCTTTAAATAGGGGTAACAATGCCATGTCCCAAGCAGTTCAGGCATTAGCTGACAGATATTATGTTGCTGAACCATTAACCCTCACAGATAAATCCCAGGTGCCTAATGATGCAGCAGTAGTCATCATCGCTGGAGCAAAGCAAGACTTATTTGCCAATGAGGTGAAGACTTTACAAAACTACTTGAATCGCGGTGGTAACTTGCTGCTGATGGTCGATCCAGGTACAGATCCGAAGTTAGATCCTTTACTGAAGGAATGGGGGATAACACTAGATCCTAGATTAGCAGTGGATATTTCTGGAAATGCAACCTTGGGACCTGACGTTCCTTTAGTGACAACCTACGGACAGCATCCAATTACCAATAATTTTGGTAATAATATTTCCTTTTATGAATCGGCACGACCCATAGATACTAAACCAGTCAAGGGAGTACAAAGCAATGCTTTACTACTAACTAAACCTTATCCTAACAGTTGGGCAGAAAGCGACTTGGAAAGTGAGAAATTAGAATTTAATGAAAAAAGCGATCGCCAAGGACCCCTAACTTTAGGTGTAGCATTAACACGGAAAGTAGTGGAAAAACCACCAACCCCCAAACCTGAATCTACTCCTTCTCCTACACCCACAACAAAGGCAACAGCATCCCCTCAACCGAGTCCCTCTCCCACGCCCACAGCAAAGGCAACAGCATCACCTCAAGCTAGCCCTTCACCCACAGCAAAGCCCACATTATCCCCTAAAGCTACAACTACTCCCTCACCCACAACATCCCCTACTACAGCCCAAACTAGTCCTCAACCTAGTCCTTCACCCACATCTAAAAAAGATAATCAATCCAAAGCAACTAATAGGGAAACAAGATTAGTAGTCATAGGTAACTCTCGATTTGCCACAAATACATGGTTTCAAAGAGCATTAAATGGAGATGTTTTTCTTAATTCTGTCACTTGGTTGAGTCAACAAGATACTCAACCCCTATCCATTCGTCCCAAAGAACCTAAAAACAGGCGGATTAATCTCACAACAGCCCAAGCTGGTTTGTTAACAATATCATCCTTAATAGTTTTACCCTTAATTGGCATTATCGGGGCAATCGGTCTTTGGTTACGAAGAAGATAATCTAGGGAAGGTAACGGATAAAAATGGATCGGAATCTACACCCTTTTCCTCCTTCCCTATTTTTTTACTATTCAATTAATCCCAACTTAATGAGAGATGAAATTACAGAAAACTACTTTAATTTTGCTTTTATTCGCCCTGGGTTTAGGTAGTTTTGTCTACTTTTATGAAATTAATGGGAAAACCCAACAACAGCAAGCCCAGGAAAAAGCAAAACAAATTTTCTCCTTTGCAGAAGATGATATTCAGTCTTTGACTATCAATACTAAAAATTATCTTCTTAGTTTAAAGCGCAACCAGAAATCAGACAAACCCAAGTGGTTATTAACTTCTCCAGAACAAATACCAGCCAATGATGCGATCGCAGCTTATTTAACTGATTTACTAGTAAAAGGTAAAATTAACCGTACTGTGTCAACTGCGGCGAATGAAATTCAAGAATTTGGCTTGGAACCACCCCAAGCTAGGATAGATGTAAAACTAAAAAATCAACAAGCCCATACCCTCAGTTTAGGAAATCCAACTTATAACAACAGTTTTGTATATGCACAATTAGGTTCTACTGCTAAAAAGAATGGCAAAATAGATGTTTTGTTGGTATCTAGAGATTTTGCCAATGCTGTGAACCGGGAATTAGCAGAATGGAAACAACCTCCACAAACCAGTGAGTCAAAACCTTTACCTAGCCTTCCCCAACCTACCCCAGAGAAGAGTAATTGACACTCCCCTAGCTAAAGCCTAGGAGATTCTTGGTTCATCCAGCCGACTTATTTATACTTGTTTCCAAGTCTAAACAGAGGTCGTTCCGTTTTTCATCCATCCCCTAAAGGATCTAGCAACCAGAAAATCAAAAATTTTCTGGTTGCTACTGGAGGGCTGTCAAACTTCCCACTATTATTTGTAATTTCATATTTAAATTCAGCAATGCCATTTTTCAAATTGGTATCAGCTCTAATTTCTTGGCTAATAACTGTTGTAAATCAGCCAGAGACTTGCTATCTGGTAGTGTCAGAGCTTTCACACCCGTGAGTTTTTCTACCAAATCCACCCCAGCAGTTGTACTTGCTGCAATCCCACTAATCAAATCTGGAGTTAAACCAAAACTCTGCCCAACCCCTACCACCGCATAGGGGTCAGAAGCGCAAAGCACTGTGCAGCAAATTTGGTCTTTAATTTCTTCCAACACCACAGAACCATTGTATGGCTCAAAAGGTGAAGCTCCTGCCTCTGCTACCACCACATCAGGCTTTTCAGCGGCTATCATTGCCAATAGTTTCCGTAGGGAGATGCGGAACTCCTCTGGAGGACAAACTGTAGATGGTAAACCAGTATCGACAAAATCAAATACCTTGTCCGCACCTGCATTACTCATGGTAAGTATGTCATGGTATTGTCCTGCACCTGTCAACTTGGTTCCTACAACCTTAAGCCCAGCTTTTTTGAGTAGATGGATGATAATTCTCGCGGCTGTCGTCTTTCCGGAAGACATGGAAGTACCAATCATCATGATGGTTGGGCAATTGTAAGTAGTTTCGACTACATCAGGGACAAAATCCTTCATACAAACTTTTTGCCCATTTCTCATTACATGACCCCGATAAACCATAGAGGTGGGTGCTGGTTCTAAAAAAGATCTGGAAGTTTCTCGTCCAAAAATACCACCCTCTGTTAACGCCTCCATCCGCCCATCTGCGCCAATGTGTTGCCAATCTCCTACAATTTCTAATGTCGCCCTGCGGATACCGAAAGCACCCACAATCAAGTCTCCTTCCAAGACTTCCACCATCCGTCCAGTACTCAGTTCTATTCTGGACAATTTCCCCATAGGGGTAATCACCTCACCGACTACGTAATCTCCCGTAGTCCATTGCTCTGGTGGTAATGGATTTACTTGGAAAGGATGGGATTGTAAGTCAGAGATGCGGGTAAGGCAGGTAAAAAAGTATTTATCAGACATGATGTCCTCCTCATAAATTCTCGGGGAAGAGGAGAAGGGTGTGGGGAGATGGGGAGATGGGGAGATGGGGAGATGGGGAGATGGGGAGATGGGGAGATGGGGAGATGGGGAGATGGGGAGATGGGGAGAAATATTATGTATTTGTTTTATTCCCTCCTTCACTCTTTCACTCTTTCACTCCATCACTCCATCACTCCTTCCCTCCGGGCGGGGAAACCCCGCCCCTACTCCGAACTCCGAACTCCGAACTCCGAACTCCGAATTCAGGCTGTCAGAGTAACTCTCCCTTGGGAACCATAAGCGACTTCAGTAAGATAACGATTAGGGTCATGCAATTCTGCAATAATATGATGGGCTGTATCTTGAGCATTAATATCAGGACTAATGTCCATTGCTCGACAGAATACTTTTTCCCATTCCCAAATCATGCTCTTGCTTAACCCAAATAAACCAGCACCAATGGCTCCAAAGTGGACTTTCTGCTCTAATCCAAAAGCACCATCTAATCTCGCTACAGTACAGAAACAACTACGTCCATTTCTATTTGCGGCTTGGTTGAGGGACCCTTTCAGGTGTTTCGCCATCAAGAAGATGTGTTTGACAATTGCTTTCTCCTCCGGGAAGTAAGGTACTGTAGCGTTAGGCTTACTACCAAATACCGGATGCAAGTGTATGAATCCTCCCACATTACCATAATTAGTTGCGATCGCATTTAGTTGTTGTTGTAAATGTGTTTCGCTTAAGTCTTGTAAGGTAATGCGGTTGACTCCTGGGGGTAAGGCAGATTGTTGGGAAACTAGGGAGGGAGGAAAACTTAACACTACTACTTTCCACCCACGCTCAATCAAATTCTCTGCCACTTTGGAGGTGGTGAGGGAACCATCATCGGTAATTAAACCAATGTGTCCCTCTGGTAATGTTACGTCCCAAAAATCCGGTTCGGGAAGGGTTTGCAGTTTAGCTGGCAGCCGTTTAACGTTATGCTTTACCTGGTTTGATTGGCTAGGAGATTGGGGTTGGGACTTTTTTTTTTCTCCGGTTGCTAGTTGCTGGAGATAATCAACAATTTGAGCAATGGTACGCAACTCTCCCAATTCTTCCACATTATCTGGCTTGGGTAAATCTGGGTACATCTCTTGCAATGCTCCCATAATTTCCACCCGCTTGATGGAATCAATTCCCAAATCTGCTTCCATATCCATATCCAATTCCAGCATCTCTACTGGATAACCAGTTTTCTCGCTGGTAATGGCTAACAAATTCTCAGATAAGTTACTCAAATCCACTGCTACAGGTTCCCCTACTGTTTCCTCTATGGGGGTAGTAACATGGTTCACAGCAACCTCTTCTACCAGGGGCGTGAGTTCAATGGTAGGTTCAATTACAGGTTCGCTGACGGTGGGAGTTTCTACCCCTGGAGTTACCGTAGTTTCAGAACCAGACTTAGCTGCCAAAGACTGGAGATAGTCAACAATTTGAGCAATGGTACGCAACTCTCCCAATTCTTCCACATTTTCCGGCTTGGGTAAGTCTGGGTACATCTCTTGTAATGCTCCCATAATTTCCACCCGCTTGATGGAATCAATTCCCAAATCTGCTTCCATATCCATATCCAATTCCAACATCTCTACTGGATAACCAGTTTTCTCACTGGTAATGGCTAACAGATTCTCAGACAAATTGCTCAAATCCACCGCCACAGGTTCAGCAACAGGTATATTTATCTGTGCATTCACCGCTACAGTTTCTTCCACGGTGACAGTGGTTTCTGATTCCCCTACCGTTGGTGTTGGTGCTGCTACAACTTCCATCACCGCAGTAGCACCATTCTTAACTTCAGATTTCCCTTGACTTTCCCATACCTGGGGATGAGCAACCACTGATTTCTCTTTCTCTTCTATTGCTGATGTAGTTGGCGACAGTTTGGCAACAGGAGTAACAGGTGTCAACTTACTTTCTGGGGGAGTATGGGGAAGTTGATTGACTGTAGGGGTTGGGTTTGCCAACCCTAATTCCCTGGCAACCATTACTTCTCCACTATCTTCCACCGCCATCAACTGAGCATACTCCTGTTGCAGCAGTTGGAAAAAGTTTTTCGTATATTCTACCTGCTCTCGTAAATACTGCTCATGTACCCGTAAAGTATCCCCCTGCTGACTGTGGAATTGCTGCATACTACGATTTAAACTATCAATAATCGTAGACTTCAACTCCGCCATATTTGATGCAGACTCATCCTTCCCAAACAAAACATTCTGCTGCTGCATCAATTGGAAAAAGCTGCGAGCATACTCTACCTGATGATGGAGATAATTACTGTGAACCTGTAAATTCTCACTTTGATTTTGTTGAAACTGAGTTAGCACATACTCCAGACTAGATAAAATTCTTTGATAACCAACAACTTTCTCTGTACTTTGCATATCTAACCGAGGAATTGAAGGAACAGAAGCAGAAACGGTTGGAGACACCTGAGATAACTGAGTTGGTTCCAAATCAGCAATAGTAATCTTAGCCTTACCTGTCTCCTGAAAACTATCTACCTTTGGACTCACTCCATTCTTCTCCATCATTTTTACTTCCTCTTTATCTGGAGTACCTTGCACTAACTCCTGATGATTTGATTTTCCAACACCATTACTCTCAACTCTTCTCTCTCCCTCTGCGCCTCCGCGCACGCCATTCGCTACAACGGAGGAAACCTCCGCAACGCTATGGCTCCTCTGCGTGAGCCTCTCATTACTTGATTTTCCAACGCCATTTTTCCCATTCAAAGACACCAACTCAGGAGAAATACTACCCTTACCATTAGATAAAACCTTTACCTGATGGCCATTTCCCAAAGCCTGCTCAAAACCCAGTTTAGTCTTATCAGACACATAATTCATCCCATTTAGCTGGAACTTCAACCCCTTCTTCTGCTCCTGCTTCGGAACAGACTGAGGTACATAATAGGGATCGAGATTTTGCAAACATAAACCAGCTACCCGTAACTGTACCACAGCTTGACGCAAGGAGCGATCGCTATCTTTCTGGGCACTAGGATTCAAAGCAATGGCCATGTGGGGACGCTCACCCAGAATATCCTTCACCAAGTTAGTCAGAATCTTCCGAGGACCAAATTCAATAAAACAGTAACCCCCCGCACCATAAATATTCTCAATTTCTTGCTTAAACAACACAGAATTGGCAATATGAGTTTCCAGAATCTTCTGAATTTCTGCTGCTGTTTGGGGATATTCCTTCCCTGTCACATTACTATATACAGGTACCCGGGGAGTATGGAACTCCATATCCTTAATTGCTATAGCAAAGGATTTCTGAGCAAAAGCAATTAGGGGAGTGTGGAATGCAGCCGCCACCGGTAACAATACCGCCGTACAACCTTGCTCGTGCAACACATCCCTCACCCGGTGAATTTCCGCCGTGGGACCCGCCAACACCACTTGTGTGGGAGAATTAAGATTAGCGATCGCAACTTGAGGAAACTGTTTCAGAATAGCCTCAACCTTACTCAATTCTGACTTCACCGCCAACATGGTTCCCGTATCATAGTGAGGATCTTGGGGTGCTGCCATTGCCTGTCCCCTAGCTTTCACCAGTAGGCAATAATCCTCATCAGTTAGTACTCCTGCTGCCCACAATGCCGTTAATTCACCAAAGCTATGTCCGGCAACAAAATCTGGTTTTAACCCGGCTTGCTGGAGAATTTTGTACAAACCAGCGCTCAACATTCCTATGGCAGGTTGGGCATATTCTGTCCGTTGTAGTGCAGCAACTTGATTGTTTTTTTCCTCCTCAGTAAATACGGGATGGGGGAATACCACTTCTGACAATGGCTTTAAGTTTTCTTGCAGCAGCAAGCCATCCATATAACCATACATCTGCCGCATTTGAGGGAAGTTCATTACTACTTCCCTACCCATCTCTAGATATTGGGAACCTTGCCCAGAAAATAAAGCTACTACCTTACCACCCAATTCCATGCCAGTAGCACGGTAATAAATTCCTTGGGGATGCTCCCAAGCTTCTGCTGAGGATTTATTTTTCAACAAATCCATACTCATTTTCAGCAGTTTACAAGCTTGAGCCAAGGAATCGGCAACAAAACCCAATCTGGCAGCAGTTTGAGGAATTTCTAGGGATTTACACGCCTCTACTAAGTTGAGATAGTGTTTTTCTCCCTGCTCTGACTGTAATTGATTTAGTATCTCCTCACACTTGAGTACCAACTGAGCTGGATTGTCAGCAAACAGCAACACCTCAGAACCAGAACTATTTAAACGATAAGCTTTTTCATGTTCTCCTTGATATTCTTCCAACACCACATGATAATTAGTTCCCCCAAAACCAAAGGAACTCACACCCGCCCTTCTCGGGGATTGTCCCTCTGCCCGAATCCAAGGCCTAGTTTCGGTGTTTAAATAGAAGGAAGAATCTTTGAGATTGAGTTTGGGATTTGGTGTTTTCACATTCAGGGTTGGTGGTAACACCTTGTGGTGTAGTGCCAAGGCTGTTTTAATTAAACTTGCCGCCCCCGCAGCTGCTTTTGTATGTCCAATTTGGGATTTTACTGTACCTAAAGCAATATGCTGGCGTTTGCAGTCAGTTTCCCCGAAAAATTCCCGTAAAGAGCCAAATTCTGTGGGATCTCCCGCCATTGTTCCCGTACCGTGAGCTTCCATTAGAGTTACGGTTTCTGGAGCAATATCTGCATCTTCGTAGGCGCGGCGCAATGCAGCTACCTGCCCTTCCTTACGGGGAGCATAAATACTCTTATATCTACCATCACTGGAAGTACCAATACCCTTAATGACGGCGTAGATTTTATCCCCATCTCGCTCGGCATCCTCCAACCGCTTGAGTACCATCATGCCAATGCCTTCACCCAACATCATGCCATCAGACTCGGCATCAAAAGGCTTAACTGTGTCTCCAGGGGAAACCGCCGGGGTTTTGCTGAAACTAATATAGGCAGTGATGGAATTATCAGTATCTACACCACCAGTGAGCATCATATCGCAACGATGGTCTACTAATTCCCCAATTGCCATTTTTAAGGCAGCTAAGGAACTAGCACAGGCTGCATCCACGGTACAATTAATACCTCCCAAATTGAGGCGGTTGGCAATCCTCCCGGCAATCACATTCGCCAACATCCCGGGGAATGAATTTTCATCCCACTTGACGTAGGCGCTCTTCATTTTTTCAATAATTTTTTCTGTATCCTCATCAGATAAGCCACTACTTTTGAGGACTTTTTTCCAAATTGGATATTGCAATCTTGCTGATAAGGGAATCCCCAACTTCAGAGCCGCCGAACCTAAAATTACCCCCACATTTTCCCGATTAAATTGGCGTTCCAAACCATAGCCAGCATCAGCCATTGCTTCTTTCGCCACCACCAAACTTAAGAGTTGGGAAACATCAGTTACTTCCAAAATATTGGGGGGAATGCCAAATTCTACGGGGTTAAAATCAACATAGGGAATAAACCCACCCCGCTTACAATATGTCTTATCTTCTGGGGTTCTGGGATTAGGATCGTAATAATCATCTACATTCCAATGGGAAGCTGGAACATCGGTAATACAATCAATTTTATTAACAATATTTTCCCAATATTCTTGGATATTTCTCGCTTCGGGAAATAGAGATGCCATGCCAACAATGGCAATCGGATTGTGGTGCAATTTTCGGTTAATTTTATCAGTTGACATAGATTTATCTGACTTCATTTTTTTGTCCTCTATAAACCTAACTACCGCCTGTTCGCAATTATTAATCTGCTCTTCTAATTGTGATAAAGCAGTATCCATCCAATCAGCAGACATAGGAATAATCAGTTGTTAGTTGTTAGTTGATAGTTGTTAGTTGTTAGTTGATGATTGATACAATAAATCTAATCACTATTAACTGTTCAGTATTTTGTATGGTGAACATTCTCTACTTTACCTTTCATCAACAGGTAAAAAATATGTATCCATGCCAGTACTCAATTATTGGTTAAAGAAATATCCAAAATAAATGAGTAATGATTTTTATTTAATACCCTTAGTTGCCATGCCGCATAAGTACCAGAGGTAAAATTTACTTATTTTAACCTGAGTTCGGGATAAGAAATCCTCGAAATACCTGATGTCTAGTTGTTAGCTCTCAAACTCTGTTTGACGTTCTTCTCAATCAGCCATGTTGTTGAGATTAGTCTCATTTATGAACCTAATTGAAAAAATGATGTCAATTTAATTCCTTCTTTAAGTACTTAGAGTTTGACTAAATCCTGATAGAATAAGCTTTTAGCTTTTAGCTTAACCCGAACTCAGGTTAATTTTAACTCCGAACTCCGAAATCAGGTTATTTTAGCTCTTGTGAATTCAGAAATGGAAGCAATCCAAAATCTAAAATTGTCTGCTATCTATAAAATACTAGATTCATGATTTTGTGGCATCAAATCAATCACATTGTTGCAACTTGTGAAATAGTCTTGTAAAGCATTAGCAGCTGCACCTGTAAACTCAATCCATTCAGAATTAGGAATATTTTGGGACATAAATTCCCATTTTAATAATGGAAATTTAGGAGTAACTATTAAAACGGAAATGCTTTTTTCTCCAGAACTTGTTTGATTATCTAGCCTTATAGCAGCAACATAGTTTGTGTTAATAACAACGTTCTGTATCTTGATGAATGCCATAGCAAGTTACAACGTCCAAGATAATATAGTTTAGGAAATTTAGCGATGGAAAGTTGACAAATCCGTTACAGAAGAAATTAATAATTAAACCGAATTATGAGAGCCGGAAAATTATTAATTAGGAGACCAATTAGTAATGGAAATCAATCTGATTTCCAGTTTCTATTTTTCATTCTCAATGTACTAAATAATATGTTTTGCCACAAATAAAACTTGAGGATTTAATTAATAAAACACTAGCACAGCCATAAAGAACGCGAATGATCGCTATAATTCATTTCTGATATAAATATTCTGGCTTTTTAACTCTAATTTCACACTCAATGTATAAAGATAAACTTATATTTATGATGAAATAATGTTTTTTCTCTGGTTAATTCCTCAGAAATGTTCCCCGAATAACATATGATATAAATTTTGTTGTAAGCCCAGTAACAGAGATTTTTAATACATGGGCAGTGAAAATATAATTAAGTATCTTTTTCATCAGAGCATGATATTTAAGTAAGAATACTCCTATCATTGATTAAAAAAAGATTAATTCCGGTTTTATAGATAATTATCTTAGTTAATAATTAATTAAAAGTAAAAATAAGATGAATAAATAATAATACTCAGTTATTAGAAAACACTTTGACAGTGATTAATTTCATAAAAAAGCTCTCTCATGAACTGAAAGAGGCTTTGATAGTTTAGTACAAATATGTGAAAGCTACAGTAGCTCAAATAACAGAAACTAAAAATATTTTGGAGGAAATTTTTCAGAATGCAAGCATCTCTTAAATAGGGCTTGCTGAAAACTCTTAGGGATTTCCAAATTTTAAAATATCTCCACATTCAGGGCGCACGCAATGCGCCCCTACAGGTTTTCTGGTGTATTTGGGATAATTTATTTTTTGGTATTCTCTTACTCTCTGTGTCTGGTGCGCCCTCTGGGTGAGATAAATTCAGACTCTATTCTTCTGGGCTTGCTTACCAGTCAAATTCTGCCAACGCATAATTCCCCGACTAATTACCTCAGGATTATCATCTCCAATAGTACATATACGCCCCATGCGATCGCAATTAATTAGAATCTCCCCATGTCCCATAAATGGAGCAATTACCGCGCTGTTAGGGCTGGTATAGAGGTGGAGAAGATAGTTAATTATCCCCTCTACTCCCTCCACATTCATCGGTATGGGTGGAGGAGATATGGATTGGTGGGAGAAGATACCCACATAAAGATTACCCACTAAAAACTCATATTGAAAAGGCATCTGATGGTGGCGACAAAATTGGTAAATATTTCCTTGAGAACGCAATACCGCCACAACTCGCGCTTTCTCTACCAAGTAGTCATGGTTCCAGATTGATGATAGAGTAGCGATCGCTAATGCCGCATGGGAAGGTAACTGATGGATAAATTCTTCCCCTGTTGTGTCCCCTAAATAAACTTGGTGCCTTCCCAATGTCCATTCTTTCCCTAACAGAATCTCCTGGGGAGGATTGCCTACATCTGCTCCACTTACCGGGGGAAATATAGCTGACTTTAAATCCTGGGGATTCATAGCATGTTTCAGAGCTTGCAGTTGTAGCTCTTTTTGCTTATTTTTGGCTGACTGCAATAATTGTGCTTGCTTTTGGACTTCTGTGGTTTCTCCCCGATTTTTCGCCACCTCCAAAGCTTGTTGTGCTTGCTCTGCTAAAATTCTTTGGTGACTACCGGCTCTAGCTACCTTCAGTAACTTTGTCGGACTATTTGCGATCGCAGTTTCCTTGATAATTTGTTTAACTTCTGGGATAATATCCTTGGCAATTTGCCTGCCATGTTGCAAGGTGCGCTTGGAATATCCAATCTCCTGAGCAAATTCCAAATTGGTTTTCACAGGAGGTGAAATCATTTCATCACCTCTTAAAGTATATTGATTGTCCCCTGGCTTGGCTTTTAACCCCATATCAGCCAGCAATTTATCTCTTTCTAGCCATAATTCCGCCCTTTCTAAAGCTCCTAACTCATTGCGGATTAAGTTCTCATCAATTTCCGCTAACCGGGACTGTTCCTGGCTTTGATAATCAATAATATGACATTCAATTTCCTCTAATCCCAACTGCTGATAGGCTGTGAGGCGATGCAACCCAGCAATTAAATTCTGTTGAGTATCTATGGTAATGGGATTTAATAAACCATTAGTTTGGATTGATTCTCTTAATTGATTAACCTTTTCTGCTTTTATAGGGCGACGTTTAGCACCAATATGAATTTTGTCTATATTGACTTTAGGCATAATTTACTATTTGTGAAAATTATTTCTTCTAAAGATCACCAACAGGATATACCCAATATATTAGATATATCCACAATTGAGTTTGAATTTTCTAAGAAGTTTTATTGCCATAATTTATCGAAAAATTGTTACAGGTATTACTTTTATTTTGGCAATTGTATATATTGCATTATTAGAAACAATCAGCTAATTCTTGATAGTATAAGCTATATATAACAGATGAAAATAAGCAACTGGGTCAAATTAAATATAAAACCTCACCCCGCCTATTTGCCTCCAGCTATTGCTGCCTCAAAATGAGATTAATTGTACCTTACTCAGATGGAAATGGCTGTAAGATCAAGTCCAGCTAATTATTTTTTACCCATTACCACCCATTACTAATTATCAATTAGATATCTTTATCTACAAATAAACCAAAACCATCTTGAGATTGGTAATTGTTATCGGTTGACACATATCTTGCACCTTCGAGTGGAAGGGTAAGGTGGGCAATAGGTGGGTTACGGATAAATAAGGGTTTCAGGCTCTAATTTTCTCAATAATTTTGTGGTGCAAGATGTGAGTTGACTTAGTGATAGCGTAACCCAACAGAACTATTGCTATGTTTGGGTTACTCTGCTCCAAGACATTGTTACGTCTACATTCTTCAACCCAACTGACTTAAACAATTCGTAATTCGTAATTACGTTTTGTAATGGGGATTTAAACCCCAACACAAAACAAACAACCCGTAGAGGATGGGGTTTTAAAACCCTAGGAGTATAGATAAAAACTCCAGATTTCAAGATGGATGGGGTTTATTTTGCACATTTTCAATCATAGTCAAGTGGCACTTGAATAATCTTGTGGTGCAAGATGTGAATTGACTCAAAGATATCTTCAACTTATGTAACACCTATAACAGAATTGGGATGAAAATATGGCAGCAGATAGAGAACGCCAATTATTCTCACTATCTATTCGGTGGCGGATTATTTTAGGAGCTTCAATTGCTGTAATTACGGGATTAATTTCTTTTTACAGTTATTCTAGAATACGCTCGAATGTGAATACCCAAGCCATTACATCTTCTCAGCAGAGCCAGTTACTGAAAAATCAATCAGCCAAGGCTGCTAGAGTAGCCGTCACCGCCTTAGGATATTTAGTACCAGAAGGAGAAGTTACCCAGTTATCTGCACCTAGTTCCTTGAGTGGTGTAAGGGTAGAGAAATTACTGGTAAAGCAGGGAGAGGAGGTAAAAGCAGGACAAGTAATGGCTTGGTTGCAAGGGTATACCAAAGCTACAGCAGCATGGCAACAGGCCAAAGATAAATTGAAAGTAGCTGAAGCAAAATTAGCACAAATTGAAGCTGGAGCGAAATCAGGGGATATTAATGCCCAAAAAGCGACAATTTCTCGCTTAAAACAGCAATTAATTGGAGAAAATGCTACTCAAAAAGCAGCGATCGCTCGTTTGAATGCTCAGGTAGAAAATGCTCGGACGGAGAATGATAGGTATCAAAAGTTATATAATGAAGGGGCAATCTCAGCTTCCAATTCAGACTCTAAGCGTTTGCAGTTAGAAACTGTCCAACAACAGCTCAAACAAGCTCAAGCCAATCTTGACAGTACCCGTAATAGTATTAGAGACCAATTAAAAGAGGCAAAAGCTAGGCTTAACAGTATTCGAGAAGTACGTGCTGTGGATGTGAACCTAGCTAAAGCAGAGCTTAAAAGTGCCATGACTGCGGTGACTCAAGCTAAAGCCGAACGGGATTTGACCTATGTGACTGCTCCCATAGATGGTAAAGTATTAAAAGTTCATGCGAAAACTGGGGAAGTTGTCGCCACATCGGGGATTGTAGAAATTGGTAAAACATCTCAGATGTATGTGATTGCAGAAGTTTATCAAACCGACATAGAAAATGTGCGTATTGGACAAAAAGCCAATATCAGCAGTACAGCCTTTAGTGGTCAATTGCAGGGAACTGTCAGCGATATTGGCTTATTAGTAGACAGACAAAGCATCTTAAGTATCAATCCTGGAGCGGATACAGACAGGAGAATTATTAAGGTGAAAATCCGTATTGACAATCCAGCAGATAGTCAAAAAGTTGCTAGCTTAACTCATTTACAAGTGGATGTAGCAATCAAACTTTAATCCTAGGACTTGATGAGTTGCGGGTATGAACTATCCCCGTTGACAAAAAGCGGGCAAGATGCGCGCACTACAATAAACTCAGGACTTACGCAATTGTCACAATCGGTAATTGGTACGTGATGTTACAAGTCTGATTGCTACATTCAAATATTCTCGCAACGTCACGCAACGGCAATAATGCGGGCAGAAAATCTATACCGCATTTTGCCTCCCCTACAGAAAAAATATGCCAGTTGTGTAAGTCCTAAAACTATCAAAATTAATGCGATAGACCACTAGTGTTCCACCAACCACATTAGTTATGAGGGGTAGAGGGAAAAACCGCAAAGGCGCAAAGAGCGCGAAGGAAGAAGGAGAGAAGAGAAAAAGAGATGTTCATTTACCCGGCAAAATTAATGTGGTCGAGTACTAGTGTTTTACCAAATTAATAACTAAATAACAGCTCCCCGACTTGTTTTAAAAGTTGAGGAGCGCTCACACCCACGACTGATCAAACTAATGAACGAATACTGTTAACTGATAACTGATAACTGAATTCCCAGAGGTTGGAATCATGCTGTTTAAAACTCCCTTGGGATTGCTACAACTAGCTAGAAATAAAATTCGTTCTCTAGTGGCTGTAGCGGGTATTGGTTTTATTGTAATTTTGATGTTTCTCCAACTTGGGTTTCAAGATGCACTCTACTCCAGTGCTACCCAAGTACATCGCAGCTTAAAAGGGGATTTATTTTTAGTTAGTTCTCAATATAAATCCTTGACTGCAATTCAAAGCTTTTTTCGTAGTCGTTTATATCAAACCTTAGGGTTTGAGGGAGTGGAATCAGTTTCCCCTATGTACTTAGGATTTGCTAAATTTAAAAATCCAGAAAATGGGGAAAAATATTCCATATATGTGATTGGCTTTGAACCAGGAAAACCTGTGATGAAACTGCCAGATGTGATAGCCAATACAGATAAACTGAAAGTACCAGATGTAGTTCTTTTTGACCGTAATTCCCGACCAGAATTTGGTCCTGTTGCCAAAAAATTTGAGCAAGAACAAAGAGAACAAATCATTGAAATTTTCCCCTTTGACTCCTTAAAAGGATATCGGGTTAGAGTCGGTGGCTTATTTAAACTAGGTCCTTCCTTTGGTGTAGATGGAAACTTAATTGTTAGCGATACCACTTTTTTGCGGATATTTCCTAACAGCCGTCCTTCAGAAATTATTGATGTTGGGGTTGTATCTCTCAAAGCAGATGTGGATCCAGAAAAGGTCATGGCTGAATTGCGATCGCAATTACCAAAAGATGTGAAAATATTCACATACAAGGACTTCATTAATTTTGAGAAAGAATATTGGGCAACCAGAACCCCCATTGGATTTATTCTCAATCTAATGTTAACTATGGCTTCTGTGGTGGGAATTGTGATTGTTTATCAAATTCTCTACAGTAATATTTCCACTCAATTAACTGCCTATGCCACATTAAAAGCCATTGGTTATAAAAACAATTACCTGTTAGTGATTGTTTTTCAACAGGCATTTGTATTAGCTGTCCTAGCTTATATTCCGGGGTTTGCCATTTCCATATTAATGTATGACTTTGCGATGGAAGCAACAAAGTTACCGATTATGATGAGCTTACAAAATGCCATTCTGGTATTAATCTCATCCATTTTAATGTGCATGACTTCCGGTGCATTTGCTATTAATAAACTTCGTTCCACTGATCCGGCAGATATTTTTTAGTCAAGCGAAGTCAGAAGTCAGAGGGTGTCAGGAAGAGACGCACCAGACGCGGAGAGGGGGAGACGCACTCCTCCACCGATGTGGTGGGGGCTTGAGGTGCCCACCAATCGGCAGCCATCAAATCGTAGATTTTGATGGGGGAGGATGACCCTTGGGGCTTATCGCCCCAGAAACGGGGCTTGGGACACATCCCGCTCCGCCTCCCCCTGTCCCCGCGTCATATCAAATCCGATAGCATCTGAATGATAAAAAACCGCAAAGACGCAAAGGACGCAAAGGAAGAGGAAGAGAGAGAGTAACTGAAATAATTCCGATACAAACGGAAACGATATCATCCGGTTGAGCGGAAAAATTCTCAGAGGTGCCTTCTACCTCCAGTTGTAGGTTGGGTTGTAGCTTGCTCCCCCGCAGAGGTGGGACGAAACCCAACACCAGTAAAGCTTTGTTGGGTTTCCCTATCGCTCAACCCAACCTACATTTTTAGGCGTGTCAGTCTACTACATTTAATTGTAAGTGTTGAACCAGACATGATTTTAGGGGTGCAGGATTGTTGCTGCATATTAACTATATAGCTAACCTCAATGTCACACTTGCCCTTGTACCTGCGGAATGTAGAATCCAACCAAAAAATCAAAGTCAATATCCTCACCACTCGGATGGGAGGAAGTCACTATGCTGCTGTAAATGCTTTATGTGCAATGATTGAGCAGCAAGGACGGCCTTGGGAAATTAGAATCACAGACATAGATCAAATTCTAGATTGTGCATCTGACCACAATTTAATCTTCGATCCGGTGAAAAAGTTATTGGGGATTCCCGCATATCAGATGTGGAACCAAATCTTGCAAAAAGGGTGGACTTGGTTACAATCACCACTTTTATTGCTCCTCAAACTACTGATTAAACTTTATCACCAATCCTTAATCAAGATATTTGAGGGTTATTGGCAACAAGAACAACCGGATTTAGTGGTTTCCCTCGTTCCCTTATATAATCGTTCCGTCTGGGAAGGTTTACAAAGAGTAAAACCAAGAACTCCCTATGTCACGGTATTAAATGATTTTGTCGATTGTTCCCCTAACTTTTGGTTCGAGCCAAAAATTAACAGCTATGTTGTCTGCGGTACAGAAAAAGCCGTAGAACAAGCTCATTGTTTAGGAGTAGCACCAGGACGTATTTTTCCATCTTCTGGGATGATTATCCATCCCCATTTTTACGAACCAATTGTCGCTGAGCGCCGTACATCTAGAGAAATTTTAGGATTAGATCCAGACTGTTTAACGGGATTAGTCTTGTTTGGTGGTCAAGGTTCTATGGTGATGCTAGATATTTGCCAACGCCTAGAACGTTTTCGATACAAACTGCAATTAATTTTTATCTGCGGACGCAATGAAAAATTGGCTAAGGCTCTACATCAAAGTCAAAGTAAATTACCTCGGTTTGTGACTACATTTACCAAAGACATTCCTGACTATATGCACTTGGCTGATTTTTTCATTGGTAAACCAAATTCCCCTAGCATTAGTGAAGCTTTGGCGATGAAACTACCAGTGGTGGTAGAACGGAATCTTAGCAATTTTGTATCTGATAAATATAACACCCAATGGGTACAAGAAAAACAAGTAGGTTTAGTGATTCCTAGTTTTCGCCATATAGATAGAGCAGTAGAGAAATTACTCCAACCTGGTGCTTTAAAAACTTACCGAGCAAATATTGCAGAGGTGAATCATAGAGCCGTGTTTGAAGTCCCTGACATCCTGCAAAAAATTCTTCAACGGACTTATCAAACTACTTCCAGTAACACACCTCGATATTGAGAGAAATATGAACCTCAACAATAAAACCATTTTGATTTCCGGTATTGGTGACTGTATCGGCTTACGTACCGCAGAAAAAGCGATCGCCCAAGGAATAAAAGTTTGTGGATTACACAGTTCAAAGGAGGAAGCAAAGAAAGCTCAAAACTTGGGTGCTAAAGTAATTGTCGGGAATATTAATGATCGAGCTACGGCTGAAAAAGCTTGTCAGGGAGTAGACATTGTTTTACATGCCCATGAACTTGCCAAAGAAGGTGGGGAAATTAAGCAATTTCGTGAGGAAAATGTCAACGGCACTATTAATATCGCCCAGGCAGCTAAAAAGGCTGGTGTCAAAACTTTTGTCCACATTTCTAATGCTTTAGTATACGGCTTTAACTATGCCGATCATGTTACTGAAGACGGAGTACTGGTTGGGGAAAATAATCCTTATTGTCAAACCAAAATCGAAGCCGAAAAAGCTCTATTAGAAATTAATTCTCCTACAGATTTTGGTGTAATTATTATTCGAGCGGGGGATGTTTACGGACCAGGTAGTATTCCCTGGATTGTCCGACCCATAATCATGATGCGTCAGAAGTTATTTGCTTATGCTAATGATGGTGTAGGAGTGATGAATCACTGCTATATTGATAACCTGATTGATGCCATTTTTCTCGCCTTAGAAAAAGAGCCTTATGGTGAAGTTTTTAATATCACCGATGGTCAAGAAACTTCTTGGAAAGATTACTTTAATTCCTTAGCTGAAATTACAGGTTTGCCTACACCTTTTTCTTTACCCAAAGATGAGTTAAAATTATTTCTCAAATTACGCTACCAGGGTCAAAAACTATTTCGTAAACCCACAGATATTTTTCCTGAAGCAGTAGATTTTATGTCCCGTCCCTATGCTTATTCAATTGACAAAGCCCGTCAGATATTAAATTATGAACCGACTATTAATTTAGAGTCAGGATTGCAATTGACTAAACAATGGTTGCAGCAAACAGATTTGACAAAAATTATGCACTAAATTAGTAGTCATTCAGTTTTCATGCCTCATGCGGTTGCATCTACTATTTTCTTAGGGTAAAGATTCAATGTTACCAGAAATTATAGGGTGAAGGAAAAAGCACTGTAGTTCATTGCATTAGTGATGATAAGTAAACAATTGTAGTGGGAGCGTCTCGCTCCCTGCTGTAAGCTGTGGCGTATTTAAGTTGTATACATAAAGCGGTTAAGCATCTAAACCAAAACCACCTTGAGATTCGTAATTGTTGTAGGTTGGGTATAGCCTTCGGCATCCTGTGAAAAGCGATAGCGTAACTCAACGGAACCATTGCTATCGTTGGGTTACTCTGCTCCAAGCCGCTGTTGCGTCTACATTCTTCAATCCAACCTACATGAAAACTACAGATTTCAAGATGGATGGGGTTTAAGTTGTATACATAAGCGGTTAACACATATCTTGCACTTTCTCAATAAGCGTAAGGTGGGCATTGGTGGGTTACGAAATAATAAGGGTTACAGACGATAATTTTCGCAATAATTATGTGGTGCAAGATGTGAATTAAGCATCTAAGTTGTATACATAAAGCGGGCAAGATGCCCGCACTACAGCTGCCCTTCAAAACTAATGAAAAAGACTACTAGCTAAAAACCATCCAAAACTATTGTGGGTTTTTAATTTAATTCCCTTCATGATTAGCAAAATAATAGCTGTAACAGATAATTCTTATGAGCAAATATCAACCAAAGGTAAGTATTGGTCTGCCTGTATATAATGGTGAAAATTTTATCCGTGCAGCCCTCGATTCTATCTTGGCTCAAACTTTTACAGATTTTGAATTAATTATTTCCGATAATGCTTCTACTGATAACACTGAGGCAATTTGTCGGGAATACATGGCAAAAGACTGCCGCATCAAATACTACAAAAATGATAAAAATCTTGGTGGCGGTCCTAATTACCATCGGACTTTTGAATTGTCGAATGGAGAATATTTTAAGTGGGCAGCTCATGATGATGTAATTGCTCCAGATTTTCTGAGTAAATGCATTGATGTACTCGACCAAAATCCTGATGTTGTCCTGTGTCATTCTCTCGTATCTTATATTAATGAAAATGGTGATTTTTTAAGAAATTACAATGTTCACCTCCGCACAAATTCACCAAAAATACAGGTAAGATTTCATGATTTGCTGGCTAAACATCTCTGTTATCCTATTTTTGGCTTGATTCGTACTAGTGCTTTGCAAGTTACCCCTCCTCAGGGCGGTTATGGTGCAGCAGATGCAATTTTCTTATTAAGATTAGCTCTCCAGGGAAGGTTTTATGAAATACCAGAATACCTCTTCTTTTCTCGCAGTCATGCTCAACAATCATTAAGTATTTTATTCCCGGATCATATGTCATTTGCTCATGATAATCCGGACTATTCAGTGAATATGTTACCCGACCTATATGGGTATGCTCAATGGTTTGATTCATCCAATGATGATAGTAAACTTCTATTTCAACATTGGCGGGTATTTTGGGAATATTTACGTTCGGCGTGGCTAGTAAAAATGAGCTTTTATGAGCGTCTGTGTTGCCATATTAGTATAATTAGACAGTTTCAAGGTACAGAAATTCTATTATTCAAAGATTTTGTCATTGCAGCTAAAATATTGTGGAATAAATATACTAATACTCAGACCATAGAAACAACTAATTCTCAAACCTGAGACTCTTAATTAATTTCAGTAAAAATGATTCACTTGCTGAATTAAATTTTTCATGACAACACTATCCATGGGGAATATTTAAATGATGCGGAAAATATCTCAACTTAGTTTTTTACTAGTAGCTAGTATTGTCAGTTTAGGTTTTACAAAAGCTATGAGCACCAAACCTACTGCTACTCTAACTGTGGTTGTAAATGGTATTCAAAATCAAAAAGGTGAAGTCTGTATTGGCTTATATTCCCAGAATAAAGGATTTCCTTTGAATACTAAAAACGTATTGAAGAGTGCTTGTACTCAGATTGTAGGTAGTTCTATTAAACAGAAATTTTCTGGTTTAAAACATGGAAGATATGCAGTAGCTATAGTTGATGATCAAAATGGCGATCGCCAACTAAATAGAGACTTTTTTGGCATTCCTCAAGAAGGATTTGGTATTTCTAATAATCCGAAGGTGTCAATCAAAACAGGGGCACCCAAATTCCAAGATGCTAGCTTTATTCTTAATAAGAATAAAACCATCAAAATTTCCATGAAATATCGACTCGACCCTTAATTATTTAAGTAACTGAGTCAAATTAAATGCACCCCTCTCCTTAATAAGGAGAGGGGCTGGGGATGAGGTTTCATCTTACATTTAATTACTTAGTTTTTCGTAACCCACCTACTGCCCACCTTGCCCTTATTGAGAAAGTGCAAGATATGTGGTAACCCACCTACTGCCCACCTTACCCTTAGAGGATGGTGCCGTACTCTCATCGGCAGGACACCCTACTGGACTGACATAGCTAAAATAGTGCAATAGGTGTAGGTTGAGTTGAGGAATGTAGACGCAACAGCGGCTTGGAGCAGAGTAACCCAACACCAGTAAAGCTTTGTTGGGTTTCCCTATCGCTCAACCCAACCTACATTTTTAGGCGTGTCAGTCTACTACGCCAACTACGCCAACAAAAATCAAATAGTATCCTATATATGCCATATGATTAAATAAAAATAAAAATAGTTATTCCTTGACTTTGATTTCCCTCTTAATTCTTAAATTGGTAAAAAAATAAATAGCCAATGTTAAAAAATAACAATACTCAAGATATAGTTAATCAATATTTGACTTGATATTATTATCAGTACCAGCAACAAATAATTCGTTTAACTTCATACATAATACCCGAAAAATACTGGAAATTAAAGCTGAAGCACCATATTTATTTTCTTTTTGTATAATGGGAAAATAATTAATTATATTCAGTCAAAAACTGGGCAAAATTAGCATAATTTGTGATGCAGTCACGCCGATTAACTCATGATCTGCTGCCTTAATCCTGATTGCCCTAATCCTCTTAACCCTGATGGCAAGAAGTTCTGCCAAACCTGTAGCACTCCCTTAGTGCCACTACTGCGAAACCGTTTTCGTGTGGTTAGGGTACTTTCTGATGAGGGAGGATTCGGTAGAACTTACTTAGCAGAGGATATTGATAAACTTGACGAACATTGTGTCATTAAACAATTAGCGCCTAAGTTTCAAGGAACTTGGGCAATTTCCAAAGCGATGGAGTTGTTTCAGAAAGAAGCACAAAGACTCAAACAACTCGGAGAACATTCCCAAATACCTACCTTGTTAGCTTACTTTGAACAAGATAACTATATGTTCTTAGTACAGCAATTTATTGATGGGCACAATTTATTAAAAGAGTTGCAGTGGAAAGTATCTTACAATTCAAAAGATATAAAAGAAATTTTATTGAGTTTATTACCCGTACTCAAATTTATTCACGATCGCGGAGTAATACACCGGGATATTAAACCACAAAATATTATCCGTCGTCAAAGTGATAAACGGTTGTGCTTGATTGATTTTGGCTCTTCCAAACAATTAACGGCAAGGGTACAGATGAAAATGGGTACTTCCATTGGTTCCCATGGTTATTCTCCATTGGAGCAAATTCGAGATGGTGCGGCTTATCCTGCCAGCGATTTATTCAGCTTAGGGGCTACTTGCTTTCATCTACTGACAGGTACTTCCCCATTTCAGTTATGGATGGAACATGGTTATAGTTGGGTAAAAAACTGGCGACAGTACTTGCGAACTAAAGTCGATAGGGATTTAGCTCAAGTTTTAGATGGTTTGTTACAGAAAGATATCAAACAGCGCTATCAGTCAGCAGATGAAGTGCTCATGGATTTAACAGCCAATTTAGAACCATTACCGTCATTAGTAATGGAAGAAGTTGTGGCAACTCCTCCTAAACCATTACCAACTCAGCTTCCTATTGCTCGGAGCAAGTATATCAAGCTAATTAATATATTTACCATTGTTTTTGGGATCACATTATTGGGGTTCGGTGAATTTTGGTATCGCCAATACCGCCATCTGGAAAGTAATATCTCCTCTAGTATCAATAATCCGAACCATCATTCGGTCAAAAATCCCTCCCTGCTACCCGTTGTATCCCCCATCTCCTGGGAAAATTTTTCCTTGGTAAAAACCTTGGGGAATGAATCTCAGGCTATAGTATCTTTTGCTTTTAGCCCAGACGGTAGTACTATTGCCACTGCTAGGGATAGAAGGATTACCCTGTGGAACATTAAAACCGGACAGGAAATATCTACCCTGAATGGGCATTCTCAACCTGTTACTACCCTCGCCATTAGTCCAGATGGACAAACCCTGGTTAGTGGTAGTAGGGATAAAACAATTAAGTTATGGAATTTAGCTACTGGGCAGGAAATCAGAACTTTGGGGGTTCACTCCCATGCCATTAAAACCCTTGCCTTTAGTGCTGATGGTCAGATCCTAGCTGATGGGAGTGCGGATAAAACCATTAAATTGTGGAATTTGTTGACCAGAAAAGAAATCCTCACTCTCAAAGGTCATTCAGGAATTATAACAAGTTTAGCGATCGCTCCCAATAAACAAATTCTCGCCAGTGGTAGCAGTGATAAAACCATTAAATTATGGCATTTAGCATCCAGCAGACAAATTCGCACCCTGAAAGGACATTTGGGAACTGTCACCAGTTTGGCGATCGCTCCTAGTGGTAAACTCTTGGCTAGCAGTAGCAATGACAACACCATTAAACTTTGGAACCTGGAATCTGGTCAACAAATTATCACCCTCAGAGGTCATTTAAACCGAGTAAATACCCTAGCGATTGCTCCTAGTGGTAAAGTCCTGGCTAGCGGTAGTAATGACAACACCATTAAACTTTGGAACCTGGAATCTGGTCAACAAATCACCACTCTCAGAGGACATCAACAAGGAATAAAAGCCATTGCCTTTAGTAAAGATGGTAAAACCTTAATCAGTGGCTCCAAAGACGGAATGAAAATTTGGCAAGCAACCCATTAAAAATTCGGCTTTGCTGAATCAAGATTTCAAGGACGCGGAGACGCGGGGAGTGGGGGACACGGAGACAGTGTTCAGAAAGAGATTGTGACTCCTCCTGAACACGAGCGACTGAATCTTCTGATTCAGTCGGGGTCTCAAACCCTTGGAACGTCC
>JASJCJ010000128.1 GCA_030066045.1 Calothrix sp. MO_167.B12 | reverse complement strand
TGGGGTTATATCCCCTGGCTATTTATAAAAATATTGATAAACTTAAAAAACGTAATCTGATAATGAATACACCACCTGTAGAGTAAATTCCGAAAAAACGAAACAACTTGTGGACACCGTTGTGCAAGAAAAACTAAGCCTTTTGTAAAGTAGCGTAGCCAAAGGTAGCATTAAACTCTTCACACCAGATGCCTACAGATTTATAATCATCCAGGTTTACATTATCAGGAATCATATACATCTGTTCTCCACTAAAGCTGTTGATTAGTGAAAGTGTAATATAGTTTCCTTCTTTAATATTTGCAGGTACAGTGCTGTTTTTATGTAAGATAACTTTTACATCTGGACCATTACCTGTACTGAAAGCTTTATTAAATTTGAGATAGCGTTTACCGTTGATATTGACAATCTTAGCTTTACCCGTGGTGGCTTTTTCTGCTTTCACAAAGTTACCGGATGCAATGAGTGATTTAGGTTTGGCTGCAACTGTGGTAGTTTGTGTTGCTTTAAGTGCTTGGGCTGGTTGTGCATTAATTGCTAATTGTCCAAAGCCACCGAATAATACGATTGATGCAATTGTGGAAGCAGCTAATTTGTTAAGTTTCATCTGTCGTTACCTCGCTAGTTAATTTCTTTTGTCCCTTTGCTTGATTACTAATATCGGGGATGAATCTGAGGGACTAGTGATTGGTAACTGAAGTGAAACTAAGAGTTTTATGAGAAAACTGAGTGTGACTTGTTGCTTGGGCTGAGATACCCCATGCATAAATGCAGGGGGTTCTAACTCACTACGCTTCAACTTAATTCGATACCCACGAAGTAACTGGAGCAACAGGAACAGTTTCCTCCGGTTTCTTTGCACATGTCCACTCACCCATGTTAAAGGTGAGTTGTGTCACATCTGTTCCCTCAATGACTTGATCGAGACCACTCCAGATGTAATTAAATCGCATGGCATCCATTTTTCCAGGACCACCGATTACTTCGATCTGCAATCCTTCACAGGCATTAGCAATGGTGTTTGTTACAGACTGGTTGTGGTATGCCCAAAGCTGATTACCTCCCATGGGTATTTCTAAACAGTCTGATTGAGTAGTTATAGGTTCATAGCGGTCACCGCTTTTGGCATATCGTTGGGAAATGTACATCCGCTTTTTCGTAGAGGCAATCCAATCCCAATTAATTTTCTCCGTCCCGTTATCCTTAGACTTTGTATCTTGCCAACTGCTGATGGGAGCAAGGGTATCATCAGCACCGAGGAGCATAGCAATAGGAGTGTCAGCATCACCGAGTACCCCACCTGTAGTAGCGATGTCGAGGGAATTCTCAAGAAAAGGTTGATCTCCTTGGGGCAAAAATTTTGCAATCCAGTCCGGCAGAGATGCTGTGTGGGTCATAGGAGACGCGGCAACAATTGCTTTAGGCATCAGCAATGTTTGCTGATCCTGAGTTAAGGTCAAGCCGTTTGAAGGATTAGGTGAAGATGGAGGTTGGGAAAGGCTAACTGAGGGATTACCAGTTCCATCAATCGTTGCTTGGGTCAAGCCATAGACCCAACTAAGGGATAAGAAACCTCCCACAGAGTGACCAAAGATATAAATTTCTGGGTCTCCTTTTGAGCCGTTTGGTGTTAGTTCCAGTTGCTGGAGGGCATACAGGGCATTATTGATAGCATTTTGAACCGTTTGCAAGGCAGTGATATGCAGACTGTCTAATGCTCCTTCAACCAAGTCTTTGGCCGCATCCCACAATCCTTCGATATCTTCAATTCGGTTACCGCAATCCGAAGCTGGGGGGTAGGTGTAGCCCTCAAAGGCATCTTGTTGATAATCGACAAAGATAGCGTTGTAGCCTTTTTCTTGGCTCAGGTGGTAAAGGTGGTCTTGGTAAAACCAGGGGCTTCCCAAGGCGAAGCCGTGGAGATAAATGACAACAATATTAGAAGAATTAGAAGGTATATAGGCGGCAACATAATTGCCGTCTTTGTGACTTCCCCATTCGTGAGTTGGAGTTAAGTTGGATGGGTACGATTGAGGAGGTAAGGGAGGTTTCCAACCGTAGTCTAGTCTTTCGTGTTTATCGTAAAATTCTGGGGGATTGCACTCTGGAGTGCCTGATTGGATTTTCGGATTGTAGGAGTTAGAACTCATTTTGGTATATCTCAAAAGCACTAATTTAGTACATTCACACAGGCAGGGATGCCCGTACCACAAGCAAGAATTTTACAATATGGGATTCTAACTCATTTATCTGCAAAGTGCTACAAATTCGACAGATGAACCTTCCCTGAGCAAATTCATGGCTATTCTTTCAGCAGTTTTTTCAGCTGCTTCTTGTGCCCAACTTGTAACAATTTCCATATATAGCTGTAGCCATTTTGATTAGGACATTGAAATAGTTATAAACAAATGGAGAATCTTGAAATCTACGTCCTAACTTACCTGGCTACGGCTATATTTCTCCTCTTGGGATAATCTTAATTCTACGGTTGTGGGGATTAAGAAAATTTCCTATCGGGACTAAGTAATAAGTCGGCACAATAAAACCAAACTATAGTGAAGAAAAGTAAATAAAGCTAAAACCCTTTTTCCCCCTGCCCCCTGCCTTATCCAAACAATAACCTTTATTTGGTCAATAGCAAATTCCTGGGGTAAACTTGCAATCAAGGTAATATTTGTGGTACCTGCTCTCCTGGGAGCCTGGGCATTATTCACCATGACAAACTGGCAATTTCTGATACAAAAACAAGGAGAATATCTTTGGCATCCACTAGAATCATCAACGGTGGAACTGGCTGAAGGTAGGTATAGAGTTGTGGCTAATTCTAACTACGCCAATACAGATGTAGAGGTGCGAGTTACCCACTACTCCCATCATGAATCACCACCAAAAAGGTACGTCAAAAAGCGATCGCGTCGCACAAATGGGGATGGAGTAGTGGCGGTGATTCCATTTACTGCCCTCAAAAGCGGCAGCTGGGAATTACGCTGTTCTGGGGACTTAATGTCGGATATGATGGGTCAATCATGGAAGTTTAGCGTCCGCCTAGAGGTTGTACCAGAACAGACCGATGGAAATTTTGTCACGGATGCAGGGGGAGATGGGGGAATGTTCTATTACCCCAGCTCTGTAACGGAACAATCATCGACACAGAAGCATTCCCAAGAACCAGTTGATTCTGATATTGAGCAAGTCACCTCTGCTTCCCTGGATGAAAACACCATGGGAGATGCAACTATTACCATTCCCGCAGAACAGGTAATAGTTACTTCTAGCCACCCAATTCTAGAAGAACCTTTTACTCCCCCCACCAAGGTAAATTTTGATACCCCAGCAGAAATTGTCACCACTGGAATTAATGCCAATGGTGTGACGAATGTAGCAGAAGATATGCCCCCTGGGGAAGATTCCCCAGTAGATGAGGTGGCTGTCACCCCAAATAGTGGTGATAGTGAATCTACCAATGAAGATAATCAACCAGATTTCACCGATGAGCTTGTCAGCCCAGTACTCTTGAAGGGAGAAACAGCAGAGCAGATTTTACAAAATTTGGCAGATTTGGCTTTACCTCCCAATGAACCTGCTTTAGAATCAGAAGAAACTGATGATGCACCCCCAGAAATTCCCCAATTACCCCTAACTATTACCTTGGATACGGAAATTTATTTTGTATCTTGGGGAGAGGCTTTTACCTTGCATGGAGGGGTGGAGTTAAAAGATATGAGTGTACCTCCCCAGATTTACGGGGGAGAATTATACATAGAATTGCGTTCGCCGTTAGGCAGTTCCTCTGGAACATCGGCCCAAGGTGGAGAAGCGATCGCCCAAATCAAGGAAGTTGTAACAGAAGATACCTTACCCTTTAGTTTTACTTCTGAATTACAGGTTCCTGAAGATTGCCCATCTAAGCTAATTTTGGCAGACATTAATTTATATGGTGCCCTTGAGGATGGCGCTGAATCAATGCTTTTAGCCAGTCATGGTTTTACTATTAATGCAGCTGTGACTGAATTATTGGCATTAAGTACTGTTGCCCAATCTCATACAGCAGAGGAATTACTGACTTTTTCCGAAACAGTGGATGCAAAGGATACTAAAAAACAAACAAAAGTATCCACACCACCAGACTTGCAATTATTCAATTTAGTTAAAACCTTACCTAAAAAACAACCCCTTGTTACCCAACCAAAAGTCAAAACATCTTTACCCCCCCGCATAGATCCCTACTCACTACAAAAACCAACACCCCCAAAATCCCCACAGTTACCCAACTTTTCACTGAGTCAAAATCAAAATCAGCAGAACACAGAGGTTGTAGCTCCAGAAACTCAAACCACAGCAGATTTACCACAAGCAAGAATTAGGAGTACGGCTTTACCTTATTTAAAAAAACGACAACCCGTATTTACGAATGGGAAAGCAGCCCAGCCCGAGGAAATTACAGGGGAAAATCCCCCTGGTGTAGAACCATCACCACCAGTAGAAAATGAAAATACAACTCTGGTTGAGTCCCCAACATTACCCCAGGAAAAGCCTTTATACGGTAACGCTGAACTAATTACTGACACTGGTAATCCTGATACCCTATCTTCTCTCATTCGTCAGTGGACACAAACCCAAGGATATACCTTACCCCAACCAATTAATGTACAGTATGAAGATTATGACGAACAAATTTTCGCTCATAAATTGGATGTGGATTCAGGTTTAGTACCACAACCAACACCGTCAACCAGCAATAATGGGGTGGATACTGGGTCAAATCATCATCAATCAATAGTCCCCCAGCACAAGCCTAATTGGTTAGCACAAGAAATAGTTGTGGATGATATTATTCCCCCTAAACTAGAACCTAGTACTGATGAATTAGAAACGACAAATAGGTCCATCGATGAACAACAACCATTAACCCCACCCGAACCCCTATTATCTCCCCAGGAGGAAAAATTAGAATTTATCCCAGTACCAGAGTTATATGTACCCCCAGGGGAATTAATTGCTGGTCAATCAATCAGAGTCCGGGTAGTATTACCCAATTTAGGTCCCCACATTGCCATCAAATTGTGGCTTAAAGACTGCCAAACCCGCAAACTCCTAGAAGCACCACATATCCTCAAAAACTGGCTGAATGAGCCTCCCCACCACCTACAGTTAACAACTCAAATCAAGGTTCCCTTGGGCTGTTTGCAGATTTACCTCGAAGCTATCGCTATTGATTTGATTACTCAGCAAGAAAGTCATAAAATTAGTATTCTGCGTGATGTAATTCCCGAAAATTTACCGCAAATACCCATAAATCAACTGATTGAGATTTAAATTATCTTTCTTGCCTGGTGAATTAGGAGTTGGGGGATTTTAGCATACCAGTAATCAGCAACGCCGGTTCCCCAGTGTTAAAAATCTTGAGAATTTGCAAAAAATTGACGTAATTTGCAGTAAGCTCATTTTGAATTGTACTGTAAATTCATAGGAAACTATAACTATGGCTGCTTCTTTTCTACCTTCTCTTTTAGTCCCCTTTACAGCTGTTCATTTCTTTGTGGTTATGGCATTTATGTTCGTTTACATTGAAAAGGACAATATTGCCTAAACAAAACCGTAATCATTAGCTTCCATTGAATATTCATGGAGCTATTTACTTAATTATTAATACCGCCTACCTCTGGGAGATAGGCGGTTTTTATCTTGCTGATTTATCAAGTGAATTATGAATCATATCATGTCCGTTTAAATAACCGTCATTGCGACCGTTCGCTGAAAGCGTTCTCGCAGAGTAGGGAAGCAATCCCAAAGACCTTGTGATTACGTCGTTTCACTTCGTTCCACTCGCAATGACATACTATGGGTATGCCCCCGGACATGATATCAAATCAGACTTCAGGTATTTTCACCATAGCTGAACTACATACCTGCTCCCACACCAGCGTAGGAACCATAAAAGAAAATACCAACAACAGTAATAATACCTAAGCCTGCAACCGTAGCTACGATCCACAGGGGAATTCTTCCGCCTCCAGACACTATTTATCCTCCCAAAATCAAATTAATGAACAAAGATTCATACTAGTCCGTCAAACTAGTTAAAGAAGTAGCTGGAAAATAGAATTCCCAGAACAAAAACTAGTAATAATCCCAGATAAAGTGAAGTCCGGTTTAACTCTACTGGTTGACTGTTAGGATTAGGATTTCTTTCCATGGTTTCCTCTTAGCGTTGAATGAACTGCATGGCAGCGATCGCACCTAAAAAGAAGACTGTTGGTACACCTAAAGCGTGAACCGACAACCATCTTACGGTAAAAATGGGGTATTGTACGGGTTGGTTTATATTATTGCCGCTAGTCATAATTCCAACTATTTAATAAATTGTTCAACTTGTTGCTTTGATTCTAAGCGATCGCTCACAATGGGTATTTCTTGCCGTGTCTGAGTGAAGTATTCATCAGGGCGGGGTGTGCCAAACACATCATAGGCCAAGCCAGTGCTGACAAATAACCAACCAGCAATAAACAATGCGGGAATAGTTACGCTGTGAATTACCCAGTAACGAACACTAGTGATGATATCGGAAAATGGACGTTCTCCAGTAGTACCTGACATTTAGATTCCTACCTAAACAATGATTGCTATTAATGTTTATTATCCTACAAAGTTTAGAATTAGTTACAAATTGCAATTTCTTTCTCAGGAATTTTGTCAATCACGCCTCAGCTTGTTCGGCAGGTGCGGAGGTAGCAACATCCGGATTGTATTTCAGTAGAATACCGCGATCGCCAATAATAAATCCCTGTTCTGGGGATAGGAAGACTATTTTGTATAAATTGGCGGGGACATCTTCTACTTCACGGTCTTTTTCCCAAGTTTTACCACCATCAGCACTGCGGAGTAAATTACCACTGCCTCCACTGACCCAAATTTCATCTGGTGTGCGATATGCTAAATCTAGCAAACCCCAGCTAGTGGCAAATTCTGGATATTCTGGATCTAACCACTCTTCTAGGTTATTAGGGGTACTAAATTGTATTTGTCCTCCCCTGGCTAGCATCCACATTTGCCCGTTATTGGCAAATCCCATATTTTCTACCCGACGGGAGCTATTGCGATTGTGGGGTTCCCAAGCCTCTTGTCCTGGTCGCCAAATTGAGTAAAAGTTACCTTTTGCCGAAACTGCGATATATTCACCATTTAGGGAACGTTCCAGGTTCCGTACCACACCCACAGCTTGTTCTACCTGTGCTTTCCAATTTTTACCGCCATCGGTGGTTTGATAAATAGCACCCACATCAGTAGCCATTTCGGCGGTATTTTCCCCCAAGGCGATGACGGAAATGGGATTACCCGGTAATTTTGCACTCAAAGGAATATTAGACCAAGAGTTACCCCCATCAGTAGTATGCAGGGTTAAGGAAGGTTCCCCCACAATCCACCCTTCCTGACCATGAAAACTAACACCATTAAAGCGGTAATTTGGCTCATCTAACTCTAGTTTGATGGGTTGCCAAGTTGTACCACCATCCTCAGTTTTTAATAGGGTAGCTTTACCGCCAACTACATAGCCATGGGATTTATCGATAAAGGCGATATCCAGTAGTTTTGCATCGGTAGGTACATTAACTACCTCCCAGGGATTATTAGTAACCGAGACCACCTGACTACAGCTAACGCACATGAGCAGAACTATAAACAAGGCACATATTTGTTGCCAACTTTTGAAAAGTGAATGCATTTTTTCAGTTTTTTGTCAATATTTGTGTATACAATCTTTTTAGTTATTGAGAGCGATCGCTCCAGGCGGGGAAACCATGCCCCTACTCCTTCCCTCCATCACTCTTTCCCTCCATCACTCTAGATTTAGTGCAAACCGTATAGGCTGATGAAAAATAAGAAACCAAGGGCCAAAGCGCCAAAAATCAAAATATTCTTTTGACCGGGTGTTAATGTATTTACACCAAGCCCATAACCAAGATTTTCTTTAAAACCTGATGCTGTACCAGCAGGTCCCACATTGGCAAAGGCTTTCTTATTGGCACTACAAACTGGACAGCGCCAATTGACAGGTAATTCTGCAAAAGGTACCCCTGAGGCAATATCACGCCTATCATCTCCCTTCTGTGGTTCGTAAATATAACCGCAGGCACGACATTCATAACGATCTAGCACCGTGGTGTCAGCAGCTGGTTCGCTCATGGCTTTGACAAAGTTGATATGTTTACAGCAAATATTAAATATACGTTACAAATTATGACATACCTGTTAGTTTTTTCTATAACCAGCCACAAGGAATCTAATCTGTTTTGGTATCTGTTCCCCAGAATTGGTTAACTGGGAAATATATAATATATTTAAATATATTTACGTGGACTTGCAGCCGTCGGGCAGACGGTTAAGATGCTTAACGAGGGTAAAGCGGTTGCGCTCCCTATGAGTTAAGAATCCCCTCGCCCTTTGGGTGAGGGGAGTGTAAATTAAACCTCAAAGCGGTAAAATTATTAATTGTGTTTGTCCTCAGTGGTTACGAGTACCTTTTAGGCTTCCTACTCCTATGTAGCCTAGTACCCTTCTTAGCTCTTGCAGCATCCAAAATTTTACGACCCAGTGGGCGTTATCCAGAGAAGCGCACCACCTATGAATCTGGTATGGAACCTATCGGTGGGGCATGGATTCAGTTCAACATCCGTTACTATATGTTCGCTCTAGTCTTCGTTGTGTTTGATGTGGAGACAGTGTTCTTATACCCTTGGGCGGTAGCGTTTCATCGCCTGGGTTTATTAGCATTTATTGAAGCACTAATTTTTATTGCAATTCTGGTAATTGCCCTAGTTTATGCATGGCGTAAAGGAGCTTTGGAATGGTCTTAGATGCAAATTTAAAGGGAAAAAAATTGGATCGAGAAACTATTATTAATCCAGTTGGCAGTCCCGCAGTTACCCAAGAACTCTCTGAGAATATCATTCTCACCACTGTTGATGACCTGCACAACTGGGCAAGACTATCCAGTTTGTGGCCAATGTTATTTGGCACTGCTTGTTGTTTCATTGAGTTTGCTGCTTTAATTGGTTCCCGGTTCGATTTTGACCGTTTTGGTCTAATTCCCCGTTCCAGCCCCCGGCAAGCGGATTTAATTATTACTGCTGGCACAATTACCATGAAGATGGCACCCCAATTGGTGCGTCTTTACGAACAAATGCCAGAACCCAAGTATGTAATTGCCATGGGTGCTTGTACTATTACTGGGGGCATGTTCAGCATGGACTCCCCCACAGCAGTACGTGGGGTTGATAAGCTGATTCCTGTGGATGTGTATTTACCTGGTTGTCCCCCCCGTCCCGAAGCAATTATTGATGCGATTATTAAATTGCGGAAAAAAATCAGTAATGATTCCATCCAGGAACGGGGTCTAATTAAGCAAACCCACCGTTATTACAGTACTACCCACAATATGAAACCAGTGGAGGAAATTCTCACTGGTAAGTATTTACAGTCTGATGCCCGTTATACTCCACCCAAGGAGCTAACAGAAGGTATGGGTATGCCAGTACCACCAGCTCTATTGACTTCCCAGTCACAAAAGGAGGAAATTAACCGTGGCTGATGAATCTAAACCAGTGCCAGCAGAAGAAGAATCTATTGTTCAAGCTGGTAAAGTTTCCCAATGGTTGACAGAAAATGGTTTTGCCCATGAGTCCTTAGAGGCTGATGTGATTGGGACGGAAATTATTAAGGTAGAGGCAGATTTTTTACTTCCCATTGCTACAGCCCTTTATGCCTATGGATTTAACTATCTCCAATGTCAAGCTGCCATTGACCTTGGTCCAGGGCAAGAGTTGGTGAGTATGTATCACTTGATTAAAGTCAGTGATAATGCGGATAAACCGGAGGAAGTACGTATCAAAGTTTTTCTGCCTAGGGATAATCCTGTGGTGTCTTCAGTATATTGGATTTGGAAAGCTGCCGATTGGCAGGAACGGGAATCCTATGATATGTATGGCATTGTTTATGAAGGGCATCCCAATTTGAAGCGGATTTTAATGCCGGAAGATTGGGTGGGTTGGCCTTTACGTAAGGATTATATCTCCCCTGACTTTTATGAGTTGCAGGATGCTTATTAGGGAATACTAAAAAATCAAAAATTATCCCATTGTGGGGTAGGCATCCCTGCCTGCCTGTTGATATGGATGGGCTAGAAGCCCATCCCACAAAAAAATAGGATAGTTGAAAAATTGGAAGTCCCTTAAGGGTTTTCTAGATCCATAAGTATCTATTGTTGAAAAAACCCCCGGCTTTTTCCATAAGTCGGGGTTTTAAGTATTTATATTTAGTATGCAAATAGCATAGTATAACCGTAGCCAGGGAAGTTAGGACGTACAATCTAATATTTTTCACTTGCTTATATCCTTTTCAATGTCCTAATCAAAATGGCTACAGCTATACTAAGCAATTAAGAAGCGGACATTGTTGAATGCCCAAACCTATGAACAGTAAACTTATTACTTATTACTTATTACTTATTACTTATTACTTTCTTACGGATGGCGCTTAAGAGAAACACTAGGCATTTCAAATGGTGGATTTTCTACTGGCTGGCCATCAACATCTAGTATTAGCATTTTGATATCAAAATTTCCGTCTGGGCTTGCACTGAGATTGAGAGCATTGGTAATATCCACTGCTCTTTCAAAGGTTGCTTTGCGCCCATGATGCCCATGATGCCCATGATGCCCATGGTGCCCATGGTGCCCATGATCGTGCATACTCATAGAATGCATGGCTGCACCCATGCCAAATAAGAAGATAGAACCAGCAAAGTGGGGATTTCCATTTACCAAAGATGTATGATCGGCATCGGGCTGGTTAAGGAATACTCGTAACTCAAAAGACTCAGAAGTCATTGAGAGGTTATGAATTTCTAGTTCAGTTCTTGGTTGCAGAGATTCCACAGCTCGGAACTTGGTCAATCCAAGAGGTGTAATTACTCGTCTTGCACCTATGGCCGGTTCTAGGGATTCATCATATTGATATGAAAGATTATCTATATCGAGAATGTCATCGGCTGACATATCCAGCTCTTCATAAATCTCCTCAGCCACATCATCTGGAACCGCAACATCTGGATTATTTTGTTGCCATATGTACCATTGACGATCAACATAGGCATGGTGCATCCAAAAAATGGGGTCAAAAGCAGCGAAGGCGACTTGACTCATGGAGCCACCAACCCAACCATGCACAGAATCATGGGGAGCTTCCAGACGATTGGAAAAATCAATAAAGTCAGTTTGTTGCATGGCGATGGCAACTTGGTTCTCAAAAATTCCGAACCACCAACTCTCACGGGGACGACGAACGGTTTCTCCACCACCAGGTAGTTGGGCGCTGTAAAGGGGGTTGGGTACTTCCACGCCTTCTGCATCAAAATAGGTGCTATCAGCTAGAGCACTAGGTAATCCTGTGGTCTGTGACTCTTGAGAAATCCAATCCCAGTAAGGTAAGGTGACATCGGGCACATGTCTTTGCAATGCCTGCTCAAAACGCACAAGATAAGCACGATGCCAAGGTAAAAAATTCGGTTGATGGTGTGGGCAATGGGCGGGATTTGGCAACCCGTGTAATCCTGCTACTTGCTCATATCCACCTTCTCCCACTTCTTCTTGTAATAAGGCATATGCAGTGCGTAATTTTTGCAGTTCCTCTGCACTGAGCTGATTAATTTCTTTTCTAATCAGAGGAACTGGAGTATCAATTATGTTGTCACTCATAATTCTTATCTATAGTTGTTTAACTCTATAATAATAAGAATTACAATGCAGGGATATACAATTCCGTAAAAGGTAAGGTACTAATCCGGGTACTTTCATGTGAAGGCTTGGAAAGTATCGTTGGATTTTTAGAATTATGAAGAGGAAAATAGTTTTTGAAAAATAAAATGCGATCGCCCTAGTGGTGGATTTATTCTACAATCCCTACATTATCAAAAGCACGAGCGATCGCATCAAGTATTTGTCTTTTACGTTCGATAGATTCTCTACGAAAGAGGGTTTTTGCTGATTGCCGAATGGCACGACGGCTATCGCTAAAGTCAGAATTCCTAGACAACAGTGTTAATGCCCGATAGAAAAGTCCAGCAGCAGAGGTAACATCGAATAAATAGCCACCTTGATCATCCTGGGAAGTGAGTAAATTGTAGGCTGCCTTGTTGTGGATACCGCTATTATGGTGAACACCACCGTAATCGTTGCTATAGGGGATGCTAAGATAATTGTCCATGTGTTCTGGTTGAGAGTAATTACCAGGATGCTGAAAATTCCGCACAGCAGCACCATTGTGACCAAAACCACTTCCTATATCCCAATTCCATTGACCAATGTCACTCTTGTGGCGATTTGCAATCAAAACAGCAAAAATATCTGCGTAAGACTCGTCAAGTGCCCCTGATTGGTTAATATAGTCAAGTCCAGTTGGTTGTCCAAAAGCATCTAATCCAACTGTCCAACTTGTCAAAGCATGGGTAAACTCGTGGGCTACTATATCTTGTGCAACAGCGTAACAGCGTAATTGACCATTGACAATTTCCTGTCCAAAAAATGCCTGCCTGTTATCCCACCAACAGGCCTTACACTCAAAGTTGTTACCACCTTCAATACATAAAATACTGGATACATATTGTCCAGTAGAAGCACCCTCAAGTACTTCTTGGAAGAATTTTGCCACATCCGAAGTATTAGCATGAGCACTAACACTTTGTGGTTTCCAATCTGGGGGATTTTCTATATTTCTGCCAGGAAAAGACTCTCTAGGATTATTGATATAGTGTGTATGCACTTGAAGTGTTGTATCTTCTAAGTGCATCCGTGGGTGTGGGTTAGTTTGTTGTTCACAATAAAATTCGCGACTTCGACCAAAATAATCGACAGCGTTTTGTAGATGCCGTACCAATTCTTCTTGTTTACTCCCTAAAGCTTTTTCAGTGTTTTCACACGAGGTAGCTGAGAAACCCAATCCCCTCTGTGAGCATCAACTAAATAGTCTACCATTTCTGGCATTAGTTCAAACTTAACAGGAGCATTCATCTGATTAAGTTTTCTCCCAACAAGGTAGACCAAGCGCCACTCCTGACCCTTACTGTCAAAATAATAATATAGGGTACAATTTATACTTATCTCTGTCAAATCATGGCCCGTTTGCTCCCAAATCGCGGCTTTTATATCTTTTTCTTGCTTAATTTTAGGTTCAGGACTAACTGTATCGATAGAATCAGCAATCATTGAGTTAATTGACAGTAATTCGTTCTCATCATCAACTTCAACGGTGACTTGAGCTCCGTAAACAGGTATGCCGTTATACTTTTGCTGATACTTAACTAATTGTGTATGAGTGAAGCGTATTTCTTGGGTGCCTAGGCATTCAAACTCAGAGTTTTCAACAGTTTGGCTTCGCTCACTTTTGAAGCGGGGGTAAGCCGAAGCTTTAATAGTAGAGTTAGGCTGAATAAAACCTGGATTGCCGGTGTCTGGTTTCCATCCACGCGGCAAATCGTGCTTATACTCTAAGGATAATGCTTTTCTTAACAATTCTTTTAACAATTTTTCAATTCCTTGTTCTTGAAATGCGCTTTTCCACTTTTTAGTTTCAAGAACAGCTAGGTCTACTTTCTTCAACGCAGTAGCAAGTTTTTCAATATCAGAATAGTACTTCTGATATCGTGAAGTTTCATCAATTGCATCTTCAGTATGGAAAGTGAAGTTTCTTAGACCATTTTTGCTCATGAGCTATCAACTAGCTGGTTACTTACTAGATGTGGTGAATTGTTTGTACTTAACGTCTGATCGTTACACCTACTGTAAAAAAGTACAATATGTACGACAAGAATTATTTTTGCTAGTACTACAGAACTTATTCTTGCTACATTATGTACATAAAAAGACCATAAAAATTAAGTTTGTAAAGCCTTTTCATTGGAAATACTGCCCATGTATGCACAAAAGACGATTATTTGTATGACCATAAGTATACAATATGTATGTTTTTAGATTAAATATTGCATTTTTATGTACATTAAAACTTTATATAGATTCCATGAAGGCAACTTCAATATAACAACACAGGATAGATAGCCCGGGAGACTAATAAGCGTGCCAAACTCTAAATCATCTGACAGCAAAGATTCAAGCAATTGCAGACGACTTGATAAGGATCAAGAAAGGGACAAATCTGTCTATAGATACTTACTAGAATGCCTCACTGATTTAGAAATAAAAGGAGAAAATTCCAAGCCGAATGAAAGTAGTATTGCGAAACAATGGGGACAACAAGAAAACCGCATTTTTATTAGACGGGTTCTACGTTCTGTTTTTCCTAGATACTATGAGACACAAGAAAAAAAATCTGTTACAAATATTCCTGTTTCTGCTCCGGATACTGTTCCTGGATTAACATTAGGTAAACTGGTAAAAATACTGTCCGCAATTCAAAAGTATAAGGAAGAGAAGATAAAAAAAGTATCTAAATTGTCAACAGATCAAATTCCTCAATTATTAAGCAGAACAGATAAATTAAGAACACTTCGCAAATTTTTTCAATTAGATATTGAAGAGAAACAATCACTAAGGCTTCCTACACACCCAGGAGAAACATTACTGCAAGAATTATTTGATACTGTTACCGATCCAGTCAAAGGTTTAAAGCCTGAAGACATAATCATTTTGTATAAAAAAGCAAAAAAAGATTATCATGCTTTAAAAAAGATAGAATTTAACAATGAACCAGAAATAAAAAATATATCGCAAAAAGACGCATACCAAAAAAAGATCCAATTCTATGTAACAAATATACTCCAAGAACATTGCCAAGGACTAGATTCTATTTTAAAACAGCAAAAAATAGAAGATTTAGTTAGCAAACTATGTCGAGAGATTAGTCGAATTGAGTTACAATGTGGTCTAAGACAAGTAAAAGATTTATTAAATGAAACAAAGAACACAGAAAGCTTACAAGAAAACAGTATTGATCTTCCTGGTTCTTTTGTAGAACATTTAACTCGTTCAACTGTAGAAAATGAAATACTGACTGATGAATTTCCAATTAATATCAAATATTTTGAAATTCAAAAAGTACAACCTTTATCTTTACATATAAAAACGGAAAATAACCAAAATGGGCTACTAAATTCTCTGCTTATAAATGGAAACGAAGAAGTAGAGGATGTGACTAGTTTACAAACACAGTTTGCTTACAAAGTCACTGTACATTTTTATATTAAGGTTCCAGATGATTATAAACCTAAATTTCGCGGTTTATACAATCAAAGCCTTTTTAATGAAAATGATAAAAGATTAGAATTTTTTGAAGAGATAACTGGAGTTGGTAGCCCTACGTTGCATATTACTGCAATAATTAATAGGGTTTTATTATGGAATATAGCAGAACTAAAAGAATATTTTCCAACTCCCCGTAATATTCTGAAGAATAATGAATTTTTTAGTAGTCATAATTTTCCGAACTTAGTATGGTCTTATAATTTAGTTAATTTATGTAAAAATACTGATATTCAAAGAGCAGTTAAAGAAAATAAAATTTATGATGAAGTTGTTGGAAGCTATGAACCTGCATATGGTGAATTCTGTGGTTTTGATGTAGTAGAAGTAGCAGTTAAAGCCGCTTTTTATGCAAGACTCAGGGCAATTAAACAGGCGGGTATAAATGCGAAAAAATACTTGATGCAACTTTGTCATCGTGTAGAAGAAATAAATTCATTGAGGAAAGCCCAAAGGTATTTGAGCTATTATCCATTTTCTTTGACAGCAATGGAAGGGCATCTAAATCAGACACTTTTTAAGGATAAATATCGTACTAGAAATAACCAGTTTGAGTTCTCAGAAATAGAGCATAATCAACCTTGGAGTGCAGTAGCCTACGATGCTCATCTCATAATTACTGAAGCTTATCTAAAAGAAGGTCTTTACCGCATTGCTAAAAAATATCTAGATGTTCTTAAACCTCATGTAGAAGAAGCAGAAAAAGGTGATAACAAATTTTTTAATGATTTAATGCTTGCTAAATATAAAATTTGTCAATTTCGATATCATTGCCTGACAGATCTAGAAGATTCAGAATATTCCCAATCACATTCTGAACGCTTCAGTGTTATTAGTGCGGCAATAAACAGCTTAAATGATGCCGAAGAACATCTCAAAAAACTTTTGAAAAAATACCATGCCCTTGGTAATTCTGCTCAAAGTAATTTTCATCAATTCTTCTACCTGTTGTCAAGAGTATATTTTCATCGAGCAAAAGTTTATATATTTGACTCTCCTTACACTGATCGTCCTGTAAATCATTGGGATGGCTTAGTCAAACCACTACGCTTGTTAGAAAAGGCAAGAATTTATGCTGCGAGAGATGGAAATTCTATACACTATGCTTACTGGTCTGCCAATCAAAGCTGGTATTATTTAATGGTGGCTTATTTAAATTATGATCAGCCATTTTCATCTAATCAAAAATTAACTAGAGAAGAATGCATCGATTGGGCAAAGAGATTAAGAAAACATGCTTTGATATGTTACATGAATCATGGAAATGATTGCTTTCATGCAATAAAAGACAATGGTGGAAAATTAACCGATAATTATCGGGATAATAAATATTATGAAGATTATGATGATATCCAAATTCAAGTAGTCCCTTTTATTCAGGAATTACAAGCAGAATTCCATGCAGATAAACAACATTATGATAGAGATAAAAATGTAATCAATCTTGATTTTTCCATATTGAAACAGCCTCATCCAGATGCTAATAATAAATCAATTTATTTATTTGGAACACATTCTAGTATTCTGCTATTTGCCATGGGAATGCTTGAATTATGTGAAGATATCGAGGACGAAAATGAGTTGGAAAGCAAGATTAAAAAAGCGATCAGAATGTTTACATATTGTTCCGCGATCGCTGAAGATGGAATTGATGAATATGGAAGTGAAACTCAAGTAAATAAAGATAATGAGACATTATGCTTAGATAGAATTTTTCACAATGGAGATTCTGTAGTTAGAGGATTATACCCCCATCGTTTAACGCAGTTTGCAGATTTAGGAAAAATTTGGGTTGCTACCTGTAAATCTATTTTGTATTTATCTAACTCAATTTCTGATTGGCCAGATATTGATAGATTATTAGATACTTTACCCAATGGTTCTACAAAGCAAATTTTAGGAAATACTGGCGGACAAAAGCGTTATAACGGACACATTGCCAGCCATTGCAAGAAAGTTTGTCAATATTTTGATAACCTGAGATTAAAAACAGATCATTGTAAGCAATTACAATTAATTGATATTCGCAATAAAGTTGTCAGAGATATTTTCAAAATTATGCGTGGCGAAAGTGATGTGAGTCCTTAATCGAATTTTTCTGATTTTCATCAACAATAATCCCACGACTAGGGCGTGTTTTCAAACCCCAAAATCCCTCACCTCTTAGCCTGGGGCTACACGATCAAAGCCTGCCGGGAGCAGGCTCAAAACCTTGATTTTTCTTAGTCCGCGCAGGCGGACTTTGTACCTGTAGCCGCACCCTTCTAGGGTGACGGCGAGTTTGAAAACAGACCCTAGACACAAAAACTCCTAATCCTGTAAGCCTCTGCATCTAGTGCGTGGGATTCACGAAAATAAATTGCTAATTGTTGATATGCAAACTAAAACCTACTTCAACCACCGAGCTGCATCCTTAGCATGGTAAGTTAAAATCAAGTCTGCACCAGCACGTTTAAAACTGGTTAAGGTTTCCATAACTACTCTTTCTTCGTCAATCCAACCATTTAAGGCCGCAGCCTTAATCATGGAATACTCGCCAGAAACATTATAGGCAGCAACGGGTAAATTAGAAGCTTCCTTAACTCGCCAAATAATATCCATATAGGATAAAGCTGGCTTCACCATCAGCATATCAGCCCCTTCGAGCATATCCAACTCAATTTCCTTCAGTGCTTCCCGGCCATTACCAGGATCCATTTGATACGTTCTGCGATCGCCAAATTGTGGCGCAGAATCAGCAGCATCTCGAAATGGTCCGTAGTAAGCGGAAGCATATTTGGCTGCATAGGACAGAATGGGGATATCCTGGAATCCCGCTTCATCTAAACCAGTACGAATTGCTTGCACAAATCCATCCATCATCCCAGAAGGTGCAATGATATCCACCCCGGCTTGGGCTTGGGAAACTGCTGTCTTCTTCAGTAATTCCAAGGTGGGGTCATTTAATACCTTTCCGGTTAAGTCACCTACTTGCAAATAACCACAGTGACCATGATTGGTATACTCACACAAGCAAGTATCAGCAATCACAATTAATTCAGGTACTGCTTCTTTCACCGCAGTGGCAGCTTTTTGCACAATACCACAATCATGCCAAGCACCTGTAGCCTCAATATCCTTATCATCAGGAACCCCAAACAAAATAATGGCAGGAATTCCCAAGTCATAAACTTCTTTTGCATCTTCAACAATCTTATCTACTGACAGTTGAAAAACCCCAGGCATGGATTTAACTTCATTGGCAATTCCTTCCCCCGAAACGGCAAATAATGGGTATATTAAATCACTTGTATTTAATACAGTTTCCCGTACCATGCGGCGCAATTGTGAATGGTTACGGAGACGACGGGGGCGATGGGTAGGAAACATAAATTTTTGTAAACCTAAAAACTAGCATGGACAAGATACAAAGCGTCACTAATTAGAGATAAATTAATATCCCTGGACTGATTAATTCCGGAATATTTTAACTATCCTTTACATTTTTGATGGCAACGCTATGGAGCAATTTTTTTATTGTACAGGTTGTTTGCACTCCATAGAATAGGCATCAAAAAATAATTACCAACTGCTGCAACTAAGGATGATGAATATGAGTTAGTTAATCTTTTATGATGGCTATTTATTGATAATTTTTAGCACATCCATTGTGAATGAAAAATCAGATATGATTAATTCATAAAATTTAAAATTATTATTTTCTACTGATTAATTTTATATATCAACCTCATTTGACTTGATAACTTTAGTTTTGTGATAGAATTTTGGGATTGCTGACTTACGTCGCAATGACACATCTAAATAATTATCAAATCCTGGTTGAAAAGAATAGTGGCGTAACCTCCTAAAAAGATGTAATTGCTTGACTACAAGGAGTCTAGGGCGAGCAAATGGTGGCAATCCAGATTCAATGACAAAGATTGCTTGGGTCAGTCATGATAAAAATAAGCCTACTAATTAAAGTAGGCTAACAAATAAGATTATGAACATTTAATTTTTACGAAGCGTATTACCATATGGTGGCATCAACTACAATTAACTTATTCTAGTTAATGGAAAAATGATGGATATGTGCTTTCGTGAAAACAAAAGACAAATTATTGACTCAAAAGCTGTTACCTATGGACTTGGTGAGCCATGTTTTTATTTCATGACAGAAATTAATTAACATAGTCAACTAGTTACAACAGCCGAAAAATAAAGGGGTAACGAAAAGGCTTTTCCGTTTTAATTAAGACACAGAACAATGCCCAAATAGTTAACCCCCAATGTAATAAAAATCCCATAGCTGCTAAAGGGAATAGTAAGCCCAGGGTCACCCAAATTAAAACTGTAATAATTACTCCATAGAACCAAACATTTAAGTGGAAATTTATGGCTTCTTTGGCATTAGATTTGACCACAGAATCATTAATGATGAAGAGAATCGCCAATGGCAAAACAACGGAGACAAAACTAGTGCTAAACAATACAGAACCGTGACACAGTGCTGATAAAAGCTTTCGCCCTTCAGTGTCGTACATTGTTCAATTTCCTCTGATCAGATCAATTCATTAGATTATATTACGAAGCGATCATGAACATCCTTGCTTTAATATGAAAAGATTCCCTATACAAGAAATAAGCTAAATTAACTTAAGAAAGAACCAAATAAACCTAATTATGTCAACTGAACTTCAGACAGAAATACATCAAGCAGTTGAACATCGGCGTAATTTTGCCATTATTTCTCACCCAGATGCTGGTAAAACGACGCTGACGGAAAAACTGTTGTTATATGGAGGTGCTATTCATGAAGCCGGTTCGGTAAAGGCGAGACGAGCCCAGAGGAAGGCAACTTCTGACTGGATGGCAATGGAACAACAAAGGGGCATTTCTATTACTTCTACGGTATTACAATTTGTATACCAAAACTGTCAAATTAATTTATTAGATACCCCCGGACACCAAGATTTTAGTGAAGATACCTATCGTACCTTAGCAGCGGCAGATAATGCGGTGATGCTGATTGATGCGGCTAAGGGCTTGGAACCCCAGACAAGGAAGTTGTTTGAGGTTTGCAAGTTACGAGGTATTCCTATTTTTACTTTTGTAAATAAACTCGATCGCCCCGGCAGGGAACCCCTAGAATTATTAGATGAAATTGAGCAAGAATTAGGTTTAAAGACCTATGCGGTAAATTGGCCCATTGGTATGGGCGATCGCTTTAAAGGAATATACGATCGCCATCATCAACAAATTCACCTATTTGAACGTAGCGCCCACGGTAGTCGGGAAGCATTGGATACCATAGTGGATTTGGGCGATGCCAAAATTGAAGAGTTATTAGAACAGGACCTCTATCATCAACTCAAAAATGATATTGAACTGTTAGAAGGGGTAGGGGAAGAGTTAGATTTATCCTTAATTCATCAAGGGAAAATGACCCCGGTATTCTTTGGTAGTGCCATGACTAACTTCGGGGTGGAGCTGTTTTTGCAGAACTTTTTGGATTATGCCCTCAAACCAGGAGTTCACAATAGTACCCTCGGTGAAATTCCCCCCACCTATCCAGAGTTTTCTGGGTTTGTGTTTAAACTCCAAGCTAACATGGACCCCAAACACCGCGATCGCGTGGCTTTTATCCGTGTTTGTACGGGTAAGTTTGAAAAAGATATGACAGTGAACCATGCCCGCACGGGTAAAAATATTCGCCTGTCCCGTCCCCAAAAACTTTTTGCCCAAGAACGAGCTTCCATTGATACAGCCTATCCCGGGGATGTAATTGGTTTAAACAATCCTGGGGTATTTGCCATTGGTGATACGATTTACACTGGGAAAAAATTGGAGTATGAGGGTATTCCCTACTTCTCCCCCGAACTATTTGCCATGTTGAGAAATCCCAACCCTTCCAAATTCAAGCAATTCCAAAAAGGTGTATCAGAATTGCGGGAAGAAGGAGCAGTGCAAATTATGTACTCAGTGGATGAAGCCAAACGGGACCCAATTTTGGCCGCCGTTGGTCAACTGCAATTGGAGGTGGTACAATTTCGCTTACAAAATGAGTATGGTATTGAAACCATATTAGATGTATTGCCCTATAGTGTTGCCCGTTGGGTTGATGGTGGTTGGGAAGCCCTGGAAAAAGTTGGGCGGATTTTCAACACTACTACTGTTAAAGATAGTATGGATCGACCTGTGTTACTATTCCGTAACGAATGGAATTGTCAACAATTGCAATCAGATCATCCAGATTTAAAATTAAATGCCATCGCTCCAGTGGTTGCTGGAAAACAACCAGTGCCATAAGGAGTAGAGGAGGGATGGAGTGAAGGAGTGAAGGAGTGAAGGAGGGATGGAGTGATGGAGTGAGGGAAGAGATAATCTAAAATCAACAACGGATAATAGACAACGGATAACGGATAACGGATTTAAGTACATGGACAGAATTAATTACACAACTGACTTTTCTGTTCCCTGTTTCCTGTTCCCTATTCCCTCTCTCAACGAGTGAATTTAATTTTGTCAACTACTTATCTGTTTTTTGTTTGGCGAACCTTTATCCCAAATTGGGTAAATTAAAAACAAATACAAATGTCAGAAGCTATATGTCTTCACATTCCCAATCCTCTTTGGAGGCTGGATTAGCTGCCCTCAATCAAGGAGATTATCAAGGTGCGATCGCAATTTTAGAAACAATCGCCACTGAATCAGGAGCTAGTCCTACTAGTTTACAAGCTCGCATGGGATTAGTTGTTGCTTATACCCGTAGTGGTAATATTCCTGGAGCAATTTCTTTGTGCGAAACTTTGGCTAAAACTGATAATTCACAAGTCAAACAGTGGGCAGAAACTACCCTAGGACAATTAACCATTAATAACCAGACAGAAGTAGCTCCTTCCCTAGAGGATACAGGATTTGTTCCCTTTGATAACCCATCACCCACTCCACCAAAAGCAATACTACCACCAGCACTACCACCAGCTCCAACTACTTCTTCCCCGAATCCAGAATCAGTCATCAAACCTCCACCACCGCCTCCACCTCCACCGCCTCCTCCCCCTCCGAACACAAAGATGGGAGTTGGGAATGTGGATAGAGTCAATCCAGAACAACCTGTAAACAAGTCTTCACCTAAAAACCGTCAAACCGCAATAGCTAGCACAATTAAGTGGCGAAAGGCAGCTCGGGCAAAGGTTTGGCAGCCTCTAAATTCCAGTAACTTAATTCCGTTGCGACTGCTGAGTGTGGCAACATTTTTAGTTTTGTTTTGGGTACTCCAAGAACTGATCGAGTGGTTCATGGGGACAATTAATTATATTTTATTAAAATTACCTTTTTTACAACCCTTACAAATTTTATACCGCGACCCCAGTAATTTCCTGTTTTTATCCCTGATCATTGCCGTGGGAATTTCACCGTGGGGTTTAGATTGGTTATTGAAAAAATGGTACAGTCAAAAGCCTTTAGATAAAGATATTCTCAATCGGTACAGCCATGAAGCAATCCGAGTTCTCCATCGCTACTGTCAACAGCGAGGATGGAATTTTCCCCAGTTAGCAGTTTTACCGATGACTGCACCTATAGCCTTTTCCTATGGAAATTTACCCCGCACTGCTCGCATTGTGGTGAGTCAAGGTTTATTAGAACAACTGGAAATTGAGGAAATTGCCACTATTTATGCCAGCGAGTTAGGGCATATTCGCCATTGGGATGTTGCGATTATGTCTGTAATCATGTTGGTAACAATACCAACCCACAAGTTATACCAACAAGTATCTACCTGGGGAGATAAAATTTCCCTACCTTGGGCAAGGAAAGTAGTAAGTGTTTTGAGTAGTCTGGTGTATGGAGTGTGGTATGTACTCAGCAGCACTGGTTTATTATTATCCCAACTCAGACTTTACCATAGCGATCGCGTGGCTTGCGATACTACTGGCAATCCCAATGCTTTGACAAGAGCCTTATTGAAAATTGCGGTGGGCATAGCTAGGGATATTGAAAAACAATCACATACCAGTTGGCAACTAGAAAGCTTAAACTTATTCATTCCTGTTAGTTACCACCAAAGTATTAGTTTGGGTAGCATAGCTCCTCAAGTTTCCTTTGAATCTTTTTTAATGTGGGATTATCTCAATCCTTATCGGCGATGGTTTACTATTAATAATAGCCATCCTTTAATGGGCGATCGCATCCAAAATTTATGTCAAATAGCTCATCATTGGCATATTCCCACTGAAATTAATATTGAATCCCGACAATCTTTGCGATTAAAACCCCAATCTTTTTTCTTACATATTGCTCCTTGGTTGGGAATACCCCTAGGGATTATTTTTGCTGGTTTAATTGGCCTAACTTGGCAAATGGCCTATGCTATTAAGGTGTTAAATCTCAAGTGGATATATGATGATTTGACTTTTGTCTGGGGTTGTGCACTAATAGGCTTGAGTATTGGGATTTTGGTGAGGATAAATTTTTTCTTCCCGGATATTAGGCCTAATCATATCCAAACCGAAGAACGCTTGCCCAGTTTACTCAGTAATCCCACCGCTTTACCAATTGATAGTATTACCATTGAGTTAGTTGGTACACTTTTAGGTCGTCAAGGAATCAGTAATTCCCTGGGACAAGATTTAATTTTACGTTCCCCTATGGGTCTAGTCAAGTTACGCCATATTCCCTGGTGGGGTACAACTGCAAGCCCCCAAGATTGGATTGGACGACAAGTGATTCTCACAGGTTGGGTAAGACGTGGTGCGACTGCATGGATTGATATTCATACCTTAAAAACCCAAAGTGGTAAAACTATTAATAGTCCTCACCCAATTTTTTCCATCGTAGTAGCAGTGGCTGCAACCGCTTGGGGTGCATACTTGCTACTAATTGGTTAGGAAATATACATTTGAAATTCCTTAAACACCTCTATTGGCTGCAATGTTCCCACGAGTTGCAATTGTATTAGTTGCTCCAGCTTGATAATAACTTGATAATATTCTTGTCTTTTGCCTTTTGCTCATTACTCTTCACCATTCACAAAGCAGAGCTATTTCATCATGAAAAGTGCATTTTTGTATATTAATAAAATGCACTTTTCAGCATCTTAGATTTGGACTTGTAAGGCTAAACCCTAATAAATTTATTGTCTATATCTATAATGACATAGCCCTGATTGATAAAGCATCTACAACTACCAGTCAAAAATGTTTATTTTATCTAGGTTGGAGTTTTTGAAAAAAGATACTTTTTGACAATTAGCCTGATGACCAGCAATAGCTTGATTAGCTTGGTCTAACTGTTTGCTAGTTTCCCTTTGAAGTATTTGCAAACGCTGATTAAAAGAGCGTAAATATTGCTCATATACTGACTCAATCTTACCAGTTAAATAGTTTAATACTGGTGTGAGTATATCTTCGTTAACTTCTCCTGGAATTGAGCAATTAGCAATGATTGGACGATGGTTAATTTTTATTTCCTGTTGGGAAAACTTTCTTGCCAAGAGTTCACATTTTTCATAGTTGTCAACTTCACATTGTTGAACTCTATTAAGCACCAAGAAAGAACAGTCACTCAGGGGAAATTCACCTAAAGCGTCACGAGCTGTTTGAAACATTTTGCGATCGGCTTCCTCCCAATCATCACCGGTATATTTAGGCATCCGTACAAATATAATTACATCAATATCCTGTTTGAGGTTTTTAATCAGTCGTTCAAGGCCAAAAATATTGTCATCTCCTAAACCAGGTAAATCAATGACACCAATTTGACCTACTTCTTGATGGTAAGGAAATTGACAAAAAATTCTTAACTCTTTGACTGCTAAATATTCTCCACTGTTATTATTGTCATCCTGGGTAATATATTTAGTAATTTTGTCATCAGGGACTAGTATCGTTGAACCATTAAGTTTTAATTGGTATTCCTCAAGCCGACCGTAATACTCTTTACACAACCGTCCATATAAATATCTAGCATTGATATCACTTCGCTTCTCTTCAGGTAACTTTGGTAGTTGCTTCTTCATATCATCAGGAACAATAGGTTTATCGTCTAAACCTAATTTGTCGAAATATAAATGAATAATTTCTTTAAAAGAAGACCAAGAATGGTACTCAACTTCATTTCTTACTTTTGCTGAGTCACTAACATGAAAAATCTTGGTTAAGCCTCTAGTACAAACACCTCCGGAACCGCTAGGTATTTGATTTTCACCCAACCCAGTTAAACTTTGTAACAGACGACTTTTTCCATTACGCATCCGTCCAAATACACCAATGTTTAATGTTTTACGGGATAGACGTTTTTCGAGATTATCTAGTTCTTCTTTGGCAGAATCAATTGATTCTAAAATATTGGAAAAACTATATTGTGCCAAAGGTTTAGCTAAGTTGGGATTGTGGCTGATTTCTTGACGCTTTTGTTCAAGTTGTTGCAGTGTTTCTTGGAGAAATAACCAGTTTTGCTTAACTTGTTTTATTCGTTTCGCCATTTCCTGACGTTTGTTAATAATTGCTTGGATATACTGATGTAACTGGGATCCTTCTTTTGTTAATCCCGGTGTCGATCTTTCCACCATTCGATCGCTGACAGAAGTTTTTGTTAATTCCGTTGTCGATATCTCCATCATTCTATCACTGACAGAAATTGTTGCTGCATTCCTTTGGCGACTATCAGAAAAGTTCACCTCACTCTGCTTTTGAAGCACGAAATTATCAATTTCGTTACATAATAAGCTAAGAATATTATCAGTATATGCGAGCTTAACTATTTCTGACAGACGTTTATTTCGTACCTCAGATAATGCTGAAGTAGATAGCAACTTGTAATACTCTCTAAGCAACTCTATGCGTTCTGGAATGATTTTCTGCAGAAGTTTATAACTAAATTTATTCAATTCTTTTATTGAATAAGAATTCAATAAAGCTATATTTTCTGTATTTAATTGAAGGATATGTGAGAACTTTGCAATAAATTTTAAAGCACTTTTTTCGATGAATTGG
>JASJCJ010000014.1 GCA_030066045.1 Calothrix sp. MO_167.B12 | reverse complement strand
AAGAATGAAACCCAACACCAGTAAAGCTTTGTTGGGTTTCCCTACCGCTCAACCCAACCTACATTTTTAGGCGTGTCAGTCCACTACACCCTACCTAATTTTTTTCAATATTCAAACCGGATTCCTATAGTAGTTTTCTATTGCATACAATACAAAGATTTCTAATATTTAAGACAGGCTATAAGCCCATTCCACAAAGCTATATTTCATTCAACTGAAAAACACTATATTTGTGCAACGGAACCATTTTAAAGAAACAGGGGTATGTGAGAAATGAAAACCCCAATTTATGAGCAGGAATAGGGATTCAGGTGTTTTTGATATTAGAGAAAACAGACAGCCTCTGAAAATTACATTTTGTTTACAGCTAAACAACACATCACATACAAGTGTTATAGTTATTATTATTTACGTATTTTCACTGTTAGGAGAATTTTAATTTACCATTTTTTTATCTCTCAAACGAAAACAAGAAACTTAGTTAAGTGTATTTATCTAAACAACTATGCATTTATCAAGTGTAGAACTAATTGGTTGATTAATCAGGAATATCCCTGGCAATAGCTAACATCTGCCAATCAGATAGAACTGAGTATCCGGCGTTGGGTGACAGTGTTCTGTGTGAGTGAGTAACTAACTATATCAGGGTAATTAGCTAAAATTGGATGTTCCTAATTATTCAAATGAGACAAAACAAACCTGATTTAACTGTATTGAATTTAATTTTCTCAAAACACACACATAATGTCGTTACAATCAATTCCACGTAACCCCTTTTTTGTTGGTAAACCAATTCCTCCCGAACACTTTGTGGGACGGACATCAGAAATTGCAGCTGCATTCGATCAAATCTATAACCGCAGTCACTTGGCAATTTGGGGTGGTCCGGGAATGGGTAAGACTTCCTTTCTGGAAAAACTGGCTGACTCCCAAACTTGGGAAGAAAACGGACTAGACCCATCCGAGGCTTTAATTGTTTTGCTTTATTGCGAAAATATATCCCCTTTTACTCCCTCTGGCTTTTGGCGAGAAGTTCTGAGTTTACTGAAAGATAAATTAGACGATAAACCTGCATTGCAGACTGATATTACCCAACTCATAGAACAAGGTAAAACCACAAAAGATAGTTTACGCCAGATATTGCGGAAACTTGGGAAACAGAACAGGTTCTTGGTATTGCTGGTAGATGACTATGACCTTGCACTCCAGGAAAACGAGAAATACACCCACGACGAGATGGAGCAATTCTTGAGTGAGTGTCGCAATTTGGCTGTTCACTGTCAAGAGAGACAATATTTCTCGATGATTGTGACATCACTCAAGAGGCTAAATGAACTTGGTCCCGAACTCAATCCCAGCAAATCTCCCTGGTATAATCATTATCTATTTCAGCGTCTCAAGCCATTTAATAATAAGGAAATTGCTCAACTCCTAAGTCCATTAAGAACACCAGAAGTAAGGAATAAAATTAGAAAATTTACCGATGGGCATCCGGCTTTATTGCAAATTGCTGGTTCTTGTCTTTATAGAGAATTTAAAAATGTTCAAGTTACTGATTGGCAGGCATTTATAGATGAATTTGAAAGGGATACAATACAGATTTTCCAAAATATTTGGGTAAGAACAGATAAAGTTGAGCAAACTTTATTGATGCTCATAGCACTTTCTAATTTGTCAGGTCGTTTACATAAGAAAAAACAGTTTGACTTGAGTGGAATTGACCTCATATTCTCCCAAAAAGAGCAGGAACTCAGCAAGCTTGAAGAACAAGGTGTAATTGTCCATCAGATAAATGAACAAAAAACGATGTATTTATTTACTTCATCCATCATGGAAAGGTGGGTAATTCAACAGATATGGAATACGGATGAAGAATCACTCAAAGCACGACAAAAAGAATTTCTCAATTTGATGAGCCATCAACAAGCAGAGAAAGTCAAAAAGACAATTCGTTGGTTAGGACAGCATAAAGATGATGTTATCTCTACCTTAAAACTAATTTTTCAGCAAATGTAGGTGCTTTTAAGACTCTTTGGAGGCTAATTGTAAAATATGTAGGTATAATAAACATGGTTGAGGCAAGACCTAGAAATCCTTATATTATTGGTTCTCCCATCAATGACGAGAGAAACTTTTTTGGTAGAGAAAGTCTTTTTCGCTTCATTGAGGATAATTTGTACCAGGGTGTAAAAGTTATTTTATTGCATGGTCAGCGACGTATTGGTAAGTCATCTGTACTCAGACAAATTCCCAATTTTGTAGGGAATAATGAGTTTGTCTTTATTTCCTTTGATTTGGAACACAGAGGTCAGTCTCATTTTAGTCATATTCTCCACGATCTTTGCAGAGAAATAGTAGACCAGTTACAAATAGATCCAAATCCAATAAAAATACCAACAGCAGAAGAAATTGATAACGATCAACGTATATTTACTCATATTTTTTTGTCAAGAATTTTTAAATTAATTAATGGAAATAAAATAGTATTTTTACTTGATGAGTTTGATGTTGTCAATAATAAAAATTCAAGTTTAACTACACAGAATTTAGATTTCTTTGACTATTTAGCTAGGCTAGTCAGACAGCAGGAAAATTTATTTATTATTCCAGTGGTAGGACGATCTCTAGATGACATGCCTAACCTACTCAACTTGTTTAAGGAAGCACCCTACCAAGAAATTGGATTGCTGGACGATTTAAGTGCGAAACGGCTGATTACTAAGCCATCAGAAGGGATACTGACATACGAACAAGAAGCAATACAAGAAATTTTAAGATTGTCAGCTGGGCATCCTTATTTCACTCAGGTAATTTGCTTTACTATTTTTTTACAAGCAAGGGAGCAAAGTAATTGGAATATTACCCGTGCAGACGTGAGAAATATTGTAGAACGAATATTTCATGATGACAATGCTCAAGCTGGTTTGGCATGGTTTTGGGATGGACTACCTATTGCTGAAAAAGTAGTTTTTTCAGCCGTTGCAGAAGCTCAAAAAAATATAGCTAATTCTCAAGATAAACAATTTCCCGAAGAACCGCTAACACTGTTGATGAAATATGGAGTGATACCAACAGATCACTTGATTCAGGCAGCTCAAAGATTATCTGAAAAAGGCTTTTTGGATGATACAAAACGCAGAATAAAAGTGGAACTAGTTTGCTACTGGTTGGTACAAAAACATTCATTATGCCGTGAAATATGCGAACTAGAGAAACTAGAGCAAGAAAATATTAAGCAGTTATTTAAAGTAGCATCTAATCTATATTTACAGAATCATAAACAGAATGCACTGGAGCTTTATAATCAAATTTTAGCAATAAATCCCAATCATTTTCAAACTATATTGGAATTGGCTCAAGTATACTTGGAAATTGGTAATTTTGACCAAGCCTTAGAACTTTATGAGCGAGCCTACCAATTTGACCCCATACGCAACAAAGACAGGCTCTTACATGCTCTGCAAGATTATGGACATAGCTTGTTGACCCAAAAAAACTTTGTAAGGGCAAGGCAGCAATATGAGCGGGTTTTAGAAATTGAACCTCACAGGTCATCAGCACAAAACAGATTAACAGAAATTGCTATTTTTCAAGAAAACACTTCACCTGTAAATCCTGCTCATAGGGTTAGACAGAAACAAAGTATTAAAGTTTTATTAGCGGCAGGAATAGTAGTAGCGATCGCTATTCCTACCGTTAGTCTAGTTTATAGATTCTTGAGCCCTTGCCCAGTTGGACAACAAGAACAGTTAGGTATTTTCTGTGTAGCAGATACAAATAGGATTAGTCGCGGCGACCGCACTTTCTTTCCTGAGATTCAAAACCCTAATCGTGACCGAGGAATCCAAGCATTTGAAAAAGGTAAGTATAAAGACGCTGCTGAATTCTTTAAGAAAGCTGTGGAAGATAACCGTAATGATCCAGAGGTGCTAATTTACTACAACAATGCCCTTGCTCGTCAACAGTCTTCTCCTCTAACCTTAGCCGTGGCAGTGCCAGCAGGAGAGAAAAAAGAACAAAAGGCTCAAGCTCAAGAAATATTGCGTGGTGTGGCACAAGCACAACGTTACTTCAATGAAAAAGATGGATTTTACGGTCAATTACTAGAAATTGTAATTGCGAATGATGCTGATGATAAACAACAAGCACAACAAGTAGCTGCTAAATTAGCGAAAGATACATCAATATTGGGAGTAATAGGACACAATTCTAGTGATGCTACCAGAAAAGCACTAGGGGAATACGAAAAAGCTGGCTTGCCTATTATCTCTTCTACTAGCACTAGCACCTTGTTAAAGAGTTATGTCTTTTTTAGAACACCTCCTTCCGATGCTGCTGCCGGAAAAAAATTAGCGGACTATGCCTTTACAAAGTTGAAGTTAAAAAAGGTAGTGATTTTCGCAAATCCAGATAGTCCCTACAGTATTAGTTTGACAATAGCATTTACGAATCAGTTTAAACAATTAGGAGGTGAAGTAGTTCGCAAACAACTGATTGATATCACTAGTCCAACACTAAATGTAAATCAAGAAGTTTCTGATAGTGTGTTGATATATCAAGCACAGGCAGCGATGTTGTTTCCCGATACCCAACATACTCATATTGCCCTAGAAGTTGCCGCAGCTAGCAAGAAACTAATGGATAAGTTTCCAAACTCAGATAAAAAAAGATTCATATTATTAGCTGGAGATAGTATGTATAGTAACGAAACCTTGAGAGTTGGCAAAAATGCCGTGAAAGATTTAGTTGTCGCAGTACCCTGGTTTCGAGAAGCAGCAAAAGCTCAAGACTTTTCCCAAAAAGCAATAAATCAATGGGGGGGACACATTAGTTGGCGTACTGCTACTAGTTTTGATGCCACTATGGCTTTTATTCAGTCTTTTTCTCAAAATCCTTCTCGAACAACAATTATTCAAAGATTAAAAAATGTAAATCTTGATGAAAGTGAAACCTCAGGTTATCCACTCAAGTTTCAAGAAGGGGAGCGTCTAAACAACTACCCGATCTTAGTGAAGGTAAAAGGAGATAAATTTGTAGAAGTAAAAGATAATTAGTAGTTAATTTTGTATTGAATCGATAGCTAATCAAGCTATCATAAATATCATGAAAAATTCATTTGCTCGCAGAAATCCTTACGTTATCGGCCGTCCAATTGATGAGCGAGAATTATTCGTGGGACGAGAAGGGTTATTTAGTTTTATTGAGGATAATTTGAGGCAGGGTCAACAATTAATATTGTTGCACGGTCAAAGGCGTATAGGTAAGTCATCTATTATCCGTAATATTCCTAAATTTGTTGCCCTGGATGAATTTTTATTTGTTCCTTTTGACCTAGAACACTATACTCGAGACAATATTAGTACTATTTTCTTCGAGATGGCTCAAGAAATTGTAGAACATTTGGAACTTTATACAAACAATGTCAAAATACCTGCTCTTGAAGAATTGGAGCAGGAGCCATTTGTTTTTTACAGTCGATTTTTACCCCAAGTATATCCAGAAATAGATAACAAAAATTTAGTTTTATTACTAGATGAATTTGATGTTCCTATAAATAATGAAGATTCTAGTCAAATCCTAGAAAAATTATTTACATATTTGGATTCGATTCTAGAGTTAGATAAGAAATTATTTGTCATTTTATTTTTGGGAAGGCAATCTACAGATATGCCGAATGTTATGGGCACATTTAAAAATGCGCCAATTGCAGAAATAGGTTTTCTAGATAAAGCAAATTCTACTAAATTAATTACCGAGCCTGCTGAAGGCATTTTAAAATACGAACCTGAGGCAATACAAGAAATTATCAAGCTTTCAGCGGGACATCCCTATTTTACTCAAAGTATATGTTTTGCTGTTTTTGGTCGGGCACGGGAATTAGATAAATGGGAAGTTACACAGGAAGATGTAAATATAACTGTAGATAAAGCAATTGAACTTGCTGAAGCTGGTTTAGCATGGTTTTGGGATGGATTATCTATTTGGGAACAAGTGGTTTTTGCAGCTGTAGCCGAAGCTCAAAAAATATCACAAAAGCAGTCACAAAAAATTCCTGAAGATCCGTTCATAATTCTTCAAAAATATGGGGTTATCCTAACAAAAGATTTGCAAGTGGCTGCTCAAGAGCTTGTGAGAAATGGTTTTGTGGATGATACAGGGCGAAAAGTTAAAATTGAGTTTGTCCGGCGTTGGTTAGTGCAACATCATCCACTGGAGCAGAAAATTAGAGAGTTAGAAAAAAATGAAACCAAAGAAATTAACCTTATCTATGAAAGAGATGATAAACAGTTAAAGGAGAAACAACATAAACATAATTTTGAATCTGAGGCTTGGGAATTGAACCCAAGTTACTTTAGTCCTATGCCAGCACCGGCAGACGGATACTTTAAATTAAACAGAACCTACAAATTTCACCCAATAGACAATAAAGAAGAGCTTTCACGTACTCGTACTCTAGAATATGAGAATAGGTTACTCAAAAAACTAAGATTTTATCACCGAAAGCCACTATTTAACCGAGGTCTATCAAATGAAGTTGACCGAATATCTGCATGGGAGAAAAAACAAAAAATCAAAGCTTTTGAACATCGAGATTTTAGCCATGTATCAGCTGGTGAAAATAAAATAAATTTTCCTATAATGAGCTTTTTATTATCCTTCCAGAGTAAGAACAAGCAAAAGGTAATTTTTGTAGGTACACTGGCATTAGTGACAGTAATTATTGGCTTTGCCAGTTTAGGTGTGTCGAAAATTTCAAAATTATGCACACCAAGTGAAAAGAAAGTATTAGGACTTTTTTGTAAATCAGATCCCCAGGCTGTTATTAGTAATGGTGATCGCACCCTCTTTCCTATAACTGCTAACACCAATCTGAAGCGGGGAATTACAGTATTCAAACAAGGTAATTACCACCAAGCTGCTACATTATTTAAACAAGCCATAAAAAATGACCGTAATGATCCGGAAGCATTAATTTATTACAATAATGCTCTTGCTATTAAAAAGGGCGATCCTTTGACTTTAGCAGTGATAGTGCCAGCAGAAAATAATGAGGAATCAACTGCAAAAGAAATTTTGCGTGGTGTGGCACAAGCACAAAATCAGTTTAATAAGACAAATGGCTTGAATGGTACATTGCTAAAAATTGTAATTGCTAATGATGGGAATGAACCAAAACAAGCACAACAAGTAGCTAAGGAATTGGTCAAAGATAAAAACTTATTGGGAGTAATTGGACACGCTAATAGTGATGCTACTAAAGCAGCATTGGTGGAATATGAGAAAGCTGGAGCAGCTGTGATTTCTCCTACTAATACCAGTACTATAAAAAGTAATCTATTTTTTAGAACAGTTAATTCCGAGGCTATGACTGCGAAAAAGTTAGCTCAATACGCCTCGACTAACCTAAAGTTAAACAAAGTAGTAATTTTTTCAAATCCAGACAGTCCTTACAGTAGAAGTCTTACAACAGAATTTACACAGCGGTTTGAACAATTAAAGGGTAAAGTGGTTCGCAAGTCACTGATTGATTTAACTGCTCCCAAACTAGATGTAAAAGAAGAGGTTAAAACAACCCTGGATAGATATCAGCCACAAGCAGTGGTTTTGTTTCCAGACACACAACACACTACTGTTGCTCTCCAAATTGCTACAGCTAGCAAGGAAAATAAGGAACAGATGGATATACCTGACAATCCCGATAGCCAGGGGTTACAGTTGTTAGCAGGGGATAGTCTCTACAGCAGCAAAACCTTGACAGCTTGGGGAAATAACGTGGAAGGCTTAATTATAGCTGTACCTTGGTTTCGGGAAGCACCACAAGCAAAAAACTTTGCCCAAGAAGCAGCAGAACAATGGAAAGGAGCAGTTAGTTGGCGTACTGCTACTAGTTTTGATGCAACTATGGCTTTTATTAAAGCTTTCTCAGAAAAACCCAATCGCACAACTATTTTACAAAACTTAAAAAATGTCAATCTCCCAGCTAGTGAAACCTCCGGTTATCCACTCCAGTTTCAACAAGGGGAACGCCAAAATGAACCTGTATTGGTGAAGGTTGAGGGAGGTAAATTTGTGCAAGTAACTAAGTAATATGTTAATCCATCTATAAAAAATCAAAAATATTTCTTCCCCATCTCCATAAACGTCGCCAAATAGAAGCCGAACTCTTGTGATTTATCTGACTCATAGAAAGATCCATCAGGGTAGGAAAAGCCGCTGACTCACTATAAATATGTTGTCGCAATACTTTAGCTAAGGCATTATTATTTGCTCGTAAACCCTCATAAAAGAAGAAAACTTCACCTTGAATACCACAAGCACGATTGTATTCAATTGCTCTAATTAAATCATCAGTACTGATGCCATAGGAACCGACTTTAATTAACATTCCCGGTGCTAATCTTGACAGTGCTGAACCTATGAACTGCTCACGTACTAACTTGTCAATTACACATTTATAACTGAATAAATTTCGCCGATAAACCTGGGGATGAATCATATCTACAATTCCCCGATTTAGCCATGTGACAGAATCTTGTAAATATTCCTTCAATGCCCAATCATGAATATTAGGAGCAACTGACACTATCAGGTGAGGGTTTACTGCTTTTACCTGTTGATATAACCTTGCTAAAAATTCAGTTAAAATATCCGCCCGCCATTGTACCCATTGTTTATCCTGATGATTAGCTGGGGGATTTTTCCCAAACTGTTGATGGTAACGCTTGACTGTAATTTCGTCATAACCACCTTCACTAGGAAATGCAGGAAAGCGATCGTCTCCCTGTATACCATCTACATCGTAATTATGAACAACTTCTAATACCAAACTTAATAAAAAATCCTGTACTTCCTCATCTAAAGCATTTAACCATTCAAAGCCATTTTTCGTGAGTAAATTCCCTTGACGATCGCACGCCTTCCATTCTGGCTTCTTCTTTAACAATAAACCACCATGCAAATTATAGGAACTAGCAAAGCCATACTCAAACCAAGGAATTACTTTTAATCCCACCCGTCGCGCCTGTGTCACCACCTCCCCCAAAGGATCGCGATCGCGGTACACTGAATTAATAGCCATGCCAAAGGTTTTCTGCATCACCGCGCTGGGATATAGAGTTACCCCCCGATTCCACACCACGGGAAATACCACATTAAACCCCGTCTCGGCTAGAAATTCCATCGCTTCAGCAATGTTGTCCTGGGAATTAAGTACTGAACTATCCGTAGTAGTCAGCCAAACACCGCGAATTTCTACTTTACCCATGTGCGCGCTTTACCCTTTTTGGCAGTAGTATAGTGAAATTTTAGGGCGTGTTTTCAAACTCGCCGACACCCTGGAAGGGTGCGGCTACATGTACAAATTCCGCCTGCGCGGACTACGAAAAATCAAGTTTTTGAGCCTGCTCCCGGCAGGCTTTGATCCTGTAGCCCCAGGCTTTAGCCTGAGGGTTTTAGTTTTAGCACTTTGAAAACACCCCCTAGAGGATCTTGAATCAATATAAAACTACACTGCTAAAATTTTCCCTACAATCAAAGCATCAAAATACTGTTTTCTTTTACCCAAACGCTATTTTCAATCCAAAATCTAAAATCCGTCTTGGAAAGTTTGCTCAACGGGGGGAACCCCCGCACCGCAACTTTCCGCAAAATCCAAAATTAACAATATGTCTGTACTACAAGAAAATTGGCAACATGATTATATCCATACCAATGGTGTAAAACTACATTACGTCACCCAAGGTAAAGGTCCTCTAATGTTAATGCTACATGGATTTCCTGAATTTTGGTATTCCTGGCGATATCAAATACCTGAATTTGCCCCATATTTCCAAGTAGTAGCTGTAGACTTGCGCGGTTATAACCACAGTGATAAACCTAAAAAGAAATCTGCTTATATAATAGATGAATTAATTAAAGATGTGGAGGGTATAATTAAAGGATTAGGATACGAAAATTGTATTTTAGTAGGTCATGATTGGGGTGGTGCGATCGCTTGGAATTTTGCCCACACCCATCCCGAAATGGTAGAAAAATTAATTGTCCTTAATATCCCTCACCCTGCTAAATTTCGCCAGGGATTAAATACCTTACGTCAATTATTACGTAGTTGGTATATCTTCTTTTTCCAATTACCTTTATTGCCAGAATTATATATCAAGGCAAGAGACTATAAAATGATTGAAAAAGTCTTTAAAGGTATGGCAATAGATAAAACTGCTTTTACACCAGAAGATATTAGCATTTTCAAGCAAGCTGCGGCTCAACCAGGTGCGTTGACAGCAATGGTAAATTATTATCGGAATATTTTTAACTCAAAAATCTCACCCCAAAATTGGCAAAAGCTTGACATTCCCACCCTAATGATTTGGGGAGAGAATGATATTGCTTTGGGCAAGGAACTTACCTATGGTACTCAAAGCTATGTGAATCAAATACAAATCCAGTATATACCCAACTGTAGTCATTGGGTACAACAAGAAAAGCCTAATTTCGTCAATGAGTATATACGAAATTTTCTGGAATTGCCACCTAAAACGATGGAAATATAAATTAATTCCTCACGTTCCAAAAATTATGTTCAAGGTATCATGACAAATTGGTGATGATTTGCTCAAGGCAAAATTATTGCGATCGCAGGAGTATGAAAAACAATCACAATGAAGATTAAAATCTGTCTTAATCATATTTAACACTCCGATTTTGGTCATTTTTCCCAGGGCAATAATTTACCAAAACCTACGCTGATACATCACTTGCATCTATCAGTTTTGAATGTCGGAAAAACTTATGTGAGCCAAATCACAAATAAATTGTGGATTAATTACTTAATAATTCAGAAGTTTAGTGACATAATAAAGGTGTGAGGAAAAAACGGAAGTAAATTAATTAAATAGGGGAGTGCGTTATGATCCGCAAAATTTTAGCTACTTTAGCCCTAGTGACACCCCTTTTGTTTGCTGGTGCAGTCAAAGCAGAAAACCCCCAACATCTCAAACAGTTGTTATCGACGGGAGAATGCAGAAACTGTAACTTAGTAGGAGCAGATCTCAGTGGGGCTCATCTAATTGGAGCAGATTTGCGAGGAGCAAACTTACAGGGAGCTAACCTGAAAGAAGCCAATCTGGAAGGGGCAGACCTAACAGGCGCTATTTTGAAAAAGGCTGACTTGACAGCAGCAATGTTAAGTAATGTGAATTTCAAACAAGCCAATATGGATGAAGCGAATTTGAGCCAAGCACAGATTTTTGACTCAAATGTTTACCAAGCTTCCATGAACAATATGAATATCACCGATGCCAAAATATTCCATACAGGGATTGGTGTTGGTGGACCCGCACAAAGTATTCCTGACTGGGAGTAAGTATCAAAATCGCAGTTATTTGTAAACTAAAAATAATTTTTCGTAAGTTTTGCTAAGTAAGTATTAACATTAGCACTCTTACCCAAAAGACAAGCCAGTGCCATCAGAACAATATTATGGTGCTGGTTTTTGTTTTCTTTATTGGTAGATAATTATATAATTATATTCGTTCAAGGTGTGACTTTTATTATACAAATATATGTACTAGCAAAACATAGAAAATTTTTATATGAAAGAGGTTTTTTCGTCAGACAATCCCTTGAATCCTTCTTCTCCAGGGTCTGTCAAGTCTGTATATTGTGAATGCATAAAAACTTTTGTTACATATTAATATCTATTGCAGCGTCTTAATTGACGATCACTACTCAAGGTGGCTTTAATATCAATTAAGATCGGCACTTAGACTTTTGTAAGCAAAAGGTGGACTGATTTTGCATGATTTGTAGTGTGAGGGGCAAAACACTGAGTTATCAACTTGGAATAAAATCACCTCTATTGGAACTTCTACCCTGTAGTTGATGCACTAGCGGTGAAAAGGCAATTATGGTTATAAGGCAATAAAACCCTTACCCCTCGCAACTCAGTCATGCGAAGACGCTAATCTATAACCAGCGTCAGCAACCTTCTGGTTGTTACTGTCTGGATGAGATTTACTAAACTGTCGAATTAACGGAAGGCAAAAATGCAAGAACCAGAATCCATTGGAACTAAGTCTTCAGAGACACAAATACCAGAGATCAATAACCAAGCAGGAACAATTACTAAACTTCAGCCGCCTATGCAATCTCAAGAGCAGTGGCTAAAATATGGAGAGCTAGTTTCTAGCTTCTTAGGCGCGATGCCAGAATATGTGGGAACCTTCTTTGGGAAGTACAAACAGCCCTTAGTGAGCCTTGGTTTAATTATTGGGGCGTTTGTTGCCGTTAAGGTTGTCCTGGCTATTTTGGGCGCTTTAAATGATATTCCCCTAGTGGCACCAACCTTTGAGTTGATTGGTATTGGTTATTCTGCGTGGTTTGTCTATCGCTATTTACTCAATGCTTCAAGAAGACAAGAGCTAAGTAGTGAAATTGATACATTGAAAGCACAAGTTATGGGTGAAAACAAATAAGTTGTTCTCAGCATCCGTAATTTCGATATACAGCTAATTTAGTGCTGATTTACGGCTGTTTTGACAATAACCGGACTTACGCTTGCGACGCAAGGAAGCAATCTCAAATACCTGATTCTCCTAACCAGTGCGTAAGTCCTAAATAAATAAAAGTGGTCAAGAGAATTGTATATAGCAAACCTTGACCACTTTTATTTTGGCAAATCCTTAAGATTAGCTCTGGGGACGTACTATATTAGGGGATTTAATCGCATCTAACTTGTTCATCCGTACTAAGGTTTGATAAATCATAACTGCTGCCTCGCCACGGGTAGCTTCTTTGTTCGGTAAAAGTTGTTGTTGTTCGGGAGATTCCACTACTACTAGCTGATTCATGGTAGCTGCTGCGACTTTACCAATGGCGTACTTCGGAATATCTTTGGCATCTTTATAAATGCTGATAACTTTTTCTGGATTGTCAGGAATGGGAAGATTTAAGCCACTGGCAAGGGCAACTAAAACTTGTACTCGGGGAATTCTTTGATCAGGTTTAAAGTTTTGATCTGGATAGCCTTTTAAAAATCCGGTGTCAATACCTTTTTGAATGGCTTTTTTACCCCAAAAATCTTCAGCGACATCTTTAAAATTTAATGCTTTCTCAGGAACTGGTTTATCAATAGCTTTTTGTAACATGGCAGCAAATTGTGCCCTGTTAATAGGCTCATTGGGTCGAAAAGTGTAATCAGGAAATCCTCCTACTAGGCGATTTTTTGGTTTTGACAGAACATCGATAAAACGCTTTCCCCAAAAATCGTCTGTATCGGTAAAGGCAATGGGAGGGGGAATAATTGATTTCTTGTTAGTAGGAGTTTTTTCAGGTGAGGCAGGAGTTTTTGCAGTTGAGGCAGGAGTTTGGGCGGGTGAGGTAGGTGATGGAACCGGGACTACTGCTGATGGCTGAGCTGGGGATGAAGTTGATGGAGATGTATCCTGGGGAGGGAGATTCCCATTTTGAGAGCCAATAATACTAGATACACCCCCTGCGATTCCTGCAATTCCTGCTGTCCCTGCTAGACCTGCGATTTCAGTAGAGTCCTTATCCTTTTCACCACTGGTGATAGGAGTAGGAGTCGCTTTAGGAGCAGGAGTGGGGAATAAAGAAGCTTGTAAATCGGAAATAGAGGATGTAGGGGTAGGGGACACAGAAGGTGTCGATGTGGTAGATGGCAACTTACTAAATTGCCAGTCAGTGGTTTGTCGAGATAATGACCACCAGAGAATTGCTCCAATGGTAGTAAAAGCGACAAAAATCGCAATGAATTCATCAAACCCCAAATTTCTTGATGGGGAAGAATTGTGTTCGTCAGAATTGGTATTAGTCATCGTGATTATTTGATGAAGACTAAAAAGGTGTTTAACCAAATTAAGCCATAGATGCGCGCTTTATACCAAACTCTTACTTAACACCCTGTTACTCAATTCTCAATATTTTTTGGTTTCGGGGAAAAGGGAAAGAAAAAACCTTTAACACTTACCTGAATAACACTCAGATAGCGGTAAGCCACTGCGGTAGTGAGGTAGCATGGTCTTGGGAAGCCATTGCGGTGGAAGGGTTTCCCGGCATAAAGGAGGCAGTGCGGTGGACGGGTTCCCCGGCATAAAGCAACTGCCGTCAACTGCCGTCAAGTGACGCAACCCTAGACGCAACAGCGTCTTGCCGCAGGCTAGGGTCTGTTTTCAAATCCAAAATTAGCATCAATTGTAGGTTGGGGAGCCACTCCGTTGCGGAGGTTCCCTCCGTTATAGGAAGTGGCGTTTGAGGAACGAAACCCAACATTTTCCGTACACCCAGTTGGGTTTCACTTCGTTCTACCCAACCTACACCATAGTTTGAAAACACGCCCTAGGGCTTAGAGCAGAGTAACCTAACATTTTCCTTACACCCATTTGGTTTACTCTAATCCAAGCCATTGTTGCGTCTACACTCCGTTCTACCCAACCTACAAATGAGGAAAGAAAACATACCCTAGCGATTCCTTAGAATAGAAGTCGGAGTTCTAAGCATCAAGCACTTTATACACAGCAATTGCCCAATTTTTACCTAAACATCCAGTTAATTTTATTGATGTAAGCGAAGAACGGTGATAATGCTTAAATTTTATACACACCAACATATTGAATTAAGTAATAAGTAATAAGTAATAAGTAATAAGTTTGTTTTTGTGACCGGGATTCAAACCCCGTCCCAAAAACATTCTGCCTCAAAAGACAAGGCTTTAGACCCCAATATTTCGGTAAACATTTTTCAGAAATACTTTCACTGACTGGGAAAATTTAGACTTGGAATCAAATTGAAAAATTAAGTAAATTATCCCAGTTTTAGGTAACTTTAGGTAACATCAAAAACTATTAATTAATTCAGATTTTGCCCAATTTCAAAAATAGGTCATCAACTTCTCTAATTTCATTAAATTTGCCCAGTTCAATTAGAATAAATAGACTGGCAAACATCTCAGAAATAATTGTTTTAGATAAAATAGTTTTATTAGTCCCTTGATTATCCTATAAACTCAGATGGTATTGAGCCACAACGAATACTATATATCGCCACAAGAATACTTAGAAACAGAAAAATTAAGTATTATCAAACATGAATATATTGACGGTCAAGTATATCAAATTTCTAGTATTAGAAGTGATGCCCACGTTACTATAGCTTTAAATTTAGCTGCATTACTACTAACCCAATTACGGCGAAAAAGTTATCGGGTTTACATGGCAGATATGAAAACACAAATAGAATCGATTAATCGCTATTTTTATCCCGATATAATAGTAACTGGAGATGCAAGGGATAAAGAGTATAAATACTTTAAACGTTATCCTTGTTTGATAGTAGAAGTACTTTCTGATATGACAGAAGCTTACGATCGCGGTAAGAAATTTGCTGATTATAGGGAGTTAAAAACTCTCAAAGAGTATGTCTTAATTTCTCAAGATGTAATGAGTGTAGATTGTTTTCGTCGCAATGAAAAAGGACGGTGGGAACTTTTCCCTTATGTCAGGGGAGATAAAGTTGATTTTGCTAGTGTTGATGTGCGTTTTGACATTGCAGATATCTACGAAGATGTGGACTTGATTGTTGATAGTACGCCTTAGAGGATGTTTGTAAAGTATCGCTTATGAACCCAAGTCCTTGTTTATCCCCCTTTTTTAGGGAGGATTAAGGGGGGATCAAGGAGTATCTAAGATATCTTGAGTAAATAATATGACTTTTTAAACAACCTCTTAAGATAAGACTTTCAGTAGACCGAAAAGTTTTTTATAAGTCTTACCAGCCTTGACTTTGAGCTGGGGAATGCAATCCGTCGAAATCAGCTTTTGATCTACCTTTCAAGTACCTCTGTTCTGGGTGGACTCTCCTATGATCGCAAGTAATCGCGATTATAAACCCCAGAAACGTCGGCTGAAACCCTGATTATGAAAGTCAACTCTCAAAAGTTGTCGATCTACTGACTTTAAATCGTGAAATTATTTTTTCAACTCAAAAATAACGTGGGAGGACCAGAAGGCACGGATTCACCCTGCCTCGTAATATATTTTTGAGAATCCCCTAGTTTTAATTAGGGGAGTACGTCAAACTTCTCGCTATAGAAAAAATGCGCTACACTCATCTTAGAGGCGAATCAATGACGGTTCGTCGAAAGACTTCTTGGAAGATATCCTTATCGCAGGAAGTGGGTCAACGCCCACTTTTTTTGTTGGAATTTTTGCATGACTCATCCCTTAGTACCAAAAATTATTGATTTAGCAAAACCAGTGGCACAAGAGCTGGGATTGGAATTAGTTGGTGTGGTTTTTCATACCAACCAACATCCACCCACATTACGGATAGATATTCGTAATCCGGACCAAGACACTGGTTTAGACGATTGTGAGCGCATGAGTCGTGCCTTAGAAGCCTGCTTAGATATGGCGGAGATCATTCCAGATGCCTACACCTTAGAAATATCCAGCCCTGGTGTTTCTAGACAATTAACAACAGATCGGGAATTTATTTCCTTCAAAGGATTTCCTGTGATTATCTCTACTTCTCCAGCCTACGAAGGACAACAAGAGTGGAGAGGTAATTTGATTCGTCGGGATGAAACAGCAGTTTATTTAAATAAAAAAGGTCGTACAGTTGCCATTTCTCGCTCCCTGATTACCCAGGTGCTGCTAGATGAAAGTAGCTAATCGATTTTCAAGTTGACAGCCATTGGCTGTATCCATGCATAGCTTTGCTGATGGATGGCATAGATAAATGCCTGGGGAAGAAGCCTTGACACAGAAGTTCCCTTCTATGTATGTCTTCCCCTAGGAAAACGAAGTGAGTGATTTGGCAACTACTGGCTAGAGGGATATTCAGGCCTCTTGGTGGTATGGGTCACCAAAAGGGTTATTTATTAATGATTTTGGATTATGGATGGAAAGTACCAACCAAGCCAAGCCAATCATCAAAAATACCTAGATGCTTATGTTTAAATTTAAGGAGATTGCTTATGTCAATGGTAAGTTTACCTGGATTAAAAGAACTAATTGAAAGTATCAGTCGCGAGCGAAACTTACCTCGTCTTGCAGTGCAATCAGCAATTAGAGAAGCCTTACTCAAAGGTTACGAACGTTATCGCCGAGCACAAAATTTAGAGCGTCAACAATTTGATGAAGATTATTTTGATAATTTTGAAGTAGAACTAGATATTGAAGAAGAAGGTTTTCGCGTTCTTTCTACCAAAACTATTATTGAGGAAGTTGACAACACAGACCATCAAATTGCCCTCAAGGAAGTACAAGAAGTAGCACCAGAAGCTCAATTAGGTGATTCTGTAGTCCTGGATGTGACTCCAGATCAAAAAGACTTTGGTCGTATGGCGGCAATGCAAACCAAGCAGGTTTTAGCCCAAAAACTGCGGGATCAGCAGCGACAGATGGTACAGGAAGAGTTTCAAGACTTGGAAGGTACGGTGTTGCAAGCCAGGGTATTGCGGTTTGAAAGACAATCTGTGATCCTGGCAGTTAGCAGTAGTTTTGGTCAGCCAGAAGTAGAAGCTGAATTGCCTAAACGGGAGCAACTTCCCAACGATAATTATCGGGCAAATGCCACATTTAAAGTTTACTTGAAAAAAGTATCCCAAGGTCAGCAAAGAGGACCACAACTGGTGGTTTCCAGAGCAGATGCGGGATTAGTAGTTTATTTATTTGCCAATGAAGTCCCAGAAATTGAGGATGAAGTTGTTAGAATTGTAGCTGTAGCCAGGGAAGCCAATCCCCCTTCCCGTTATGTAGGACCCCGAACCAAAATTGCTGTTGATACCCTTGACCGCGACGTAGACCCTGTAGGTGCTTGTATTGGGGCACGGGGATCGCGGATTCAGGTAGTGGTCAATGAACTGCGAGGAGAAAAAATCGATGTCATTCGTTGGTCTCCAGACCCCGCAACCTACATTGCTAACGCTTTAAGTCCAGCCAGGGTTGATGAAGTACGTCTGATGGATCCAGAAACTAGGCAAACCCATGTATTAGTAGCTGAAGATCAACTGAGTCTTGCAATTGGCAAAGAAGGACAAAATGTGCGTTTAGCAGCTCGGCTTACAGGTTGGAAAATTGACATCAAAGATAAAGCCAAGTATGACTACGCTGTAGAAGATGAAAAATTTGCAGCAGCCAGGGCCCAACACCAAGCAGAACAGGAAGAACTCGAACGTTTAGAAGCAGAAGCAGCAGAACAAGCAGCAGCAGAAGCAGCAGCGGCAGAACAAGCAGCGGCAGAACAAGCAGCGGCAGAAGCAGCAGAACAATCAGCAGCAGAGCAAGCAGCGGCAGAAGCAGCAGAACAAGCAGTAGCAGAACAAGCAGCAGCAGAAGTTGCAACCGCAACCGCAACGGTAGAACCCCAGGAAGATACAATAAAAATACAGGAGGAAAATGAAGATACAATGCTGGAAGAACTGTCACATTCAGATAACTTTGACAGAACTGAGGCAGGCAATGCAGAGTAAGTAAACATTTAATAGGAGGTTATTTTTATCGCCAGTCTACTGTGATAAATACAGTGTTGGGAGCAATGAAAGCAAATTATCGTCGTTGTATTAGTTGTCGTAGAATAGGTATAAAGCAAGAGTTTTGGCGGATTGTCCGCGTCTTTCCGTCTGGACAGGTACAATTAGATGAGGGCATGGGACGTTCTGCCTATATATGTCCGCAATCTAGTTGCTTATCCGCAGCTCAAAAAAAAAATCGACTAGGGCGATCGCTACATACATCAGTGCCAGAAACACTGTATAAAACTTTGTGGCAACGCCTAAACCAAAATAATGATGAACAATCATCATCAAATCAACCTGAATCAACCTGAAAAACTTGAGGTGCCGTAATCGACAGAGAAATTATACTCAAATCCAAGCCATTGGAGTGCGATCGCCAACTCTGCAATTACTAGGGAAAATGCCAAAATAGTAAAAGGGTGGCACAGACAGGAAAATGTCCAATACACACAGGGGAAAAGTAACACTCCTAAATAAAAACTTATTTAATGGAGTTGTGGAAGAGTCACAAAAATTAAAAATTACAAAATGGCGATTTGGTAGCGCCCGCGCGCAGTTTAGCATCAATCATCATCACTGGTGGAGATGCCAGCAGTAAACCGAAACATCTCTCTTTCCTGATTGGAGGCACCGTCAAAATCAGTCACGGCAACCGAAAACAGTAATCATAGGATGGAGATGTCGCAACTGTGGGCAGCCATCCGCTAGAGCTGTAAGTAAAAGGGGAAGAGTGGATGAACAACGGTAAAGTTAGAATTTACGAATTATCAAAGGAATTAAATTTGGATAACAAAGAGCTATTAGCAATTTGCGACCAGCTCAATATTGCGGTCAAAAGCCATAGTAGTACAATTACAGAATCTGATGCAGAACGGATCAAGGCAGCTGCGGAAAAATTAGCAGCAACCACAAATTTAGGCTCAAAAAAGTCTAATGCCTCACCGAGTTCTCACAGTCCAGCTGATGCACCTCACAAACAACAAATTTTGGAAATCCGTAAGCCCAAAATTCACTTGAAAGACTCCACAACCCAAGCTCCAAAAGCTCCAGCAACTACTAATAAACAATTTTCATCTTCTGAAGTTTCTCATTCTTCTCCACCCCGACCTTTTGCTCCAGCAGCCCCATCCATGAAGCCAACGGCACCAACTCGACCCACATCCAAAGAACAGTCTCAGCATTCTCCGAAAACTACGGTGACAGACGAGAATAAAACTCTCAATCAGCCAAAAACAAAGTCAACTCCAGAAGCAGCTCCCACCCCCAAAGCTAAATTGGAAAAACCTCAAAAGCCTCAGTTGGTTGCTCCTCCAAGTAGAGCAACTGCCCAAAAGCAAGCTAAGACTGGGTCAGGAAGTTTGAGCGAACGTCCAATTCTCAAACGCGATCGAGGTAAACCAAAAGCCAAATCAGCTGCAGCCAGCGATGACGGAACAGCAACACCATCACCAAAATCATCACGTCCCACTCCATCGGCAAAACCGGAACAAAAAGGCGCGAAATCTGGGGGAGATACACCTAAAGCCAGAACTCCACGTTCTGCACCGCCACACGTAGCAGCATCTGCCCCGGTTGCGACTCCACCCAAACCAATCTCTGTAAAACCAGAAGAGATAGAAGATGTAGATGACGAAGACATGGATACAGATGTCGGAGTCATCGAACTGAAAAGACCAACTCCACCCCGCCTGCCGAAACTTGGGAAAAAGCGGCACAAGGAAGAGGATGTTGATGAAGTTAAAGAATCTGGTAAGCCTGGTAAGGGCGCAGTTAAAGGCAAACGGGTTAAACCCATAGTTGAGGATGACTTCGAGGAAGATCTCCTGGATGAAGACGAGGAACTAGATGGTGATGATACGGTACAGGTAAGCAGTGCCATTGTTAGACCTCCCAAACCTAAAACTGCTAAACCAAGCCAACCTGCCACTACCAAAACCCATGCTGCTCCAGTAACTAGAGGTAAAAAGCCCGGTTTCTCTCGGGAAACCAAAAATCGCCGAGAAGTAGAACCAAAACGAGAGCGTCCCACAAAACTAGTGATTACCAGCACCATGACGGTGCAAGAACTTGCGGATGCCTTGGCAATCGCAGATACAGAAATTGTGAAAATTCTGTTCATCAAAGGCATGGCGGTGAGTATTACCCAAAATCTAGATATCCCCACCATTACTCTGGTGACCCAAGAGCTGGATATTGAAATTGAAACTCAAGAACCAGAGGCAGAGGCGCGTAAGGTAACTGAGATGCTGGATGTGGAAGATTTAGAAAATCTCCAGCGTCGTCCTCCAGTTGTCACCATTATGGGTCACGTAGACCACGGTAAAACAACTCTGTTGGACTCCATTCGTAAGACTAAGGTAGCTGCCGGAGAAGCAGGGGGAATTACCCAACATATTGGTGCTTACCATGTGGACATCGAACATGGTGATAAAGTCCAGCAAATTGTGTTCTTAGATACCCCAGGTCACGAAGCCTTCACCGCCATGCGAGCTAGGGGAGCAAGGGTAACAGACATTGCTATCCTGGTAGTAGCTGCTGACGATGGTGTGCGTCCCCAAACCATTGAGGCAATTAGCCATGCCCAAGCTGCCGGAGTTCCGATTGTAGTTGCCATCAACAAAATTGATAAGGAAGGGGCACAACCAGATCGGGTGAAGCAAGAATTGACCCAGTATGGTTTAACTCCAGAAGAATGGGGCGGCGAAACAATTATGGTTCCCGTAAGTGCTATCCAGGGCGAAAATTTGGATACCCTTTTGGAAATGTTGATATTGGTAGCAGAGGTGGAAGAACTTTCTGCTAACCCCAACCGTCCCGCTAAAGGTACTGTGATTGAAGCCCATTTGGATAAAGCCAAGGGCGCAGTTGCTACCCTATTAATCCAAAATGGAAGTTTAAGGGTAGGGGATCTATTAGTAGCTGGGCCTGTATTTGGTAAAGTTCGGGCTATGGTAGATGATCGCGGTGCTAGGGTAGAAGCAGCTTATCCCTCCTTTGCCGTAGAGGTTTTAGGTCTGAGTGATGTCCCTGCTGCTGGTGATGAGTTTGATGTTTTCCAAAACGAGAAAGAAGCCAGGGGACTGGCGGCAGAACGTACAGAGAAGCAGAGGTTATCTCGCCTACTACAAGGGGGACGGGTCAGCCTCACCAGCATTTCTACACAGGCGCAAGAAGGTGAGTTGAAGGAACTTAACTTAATCCTGAAGGCAGATGTGCAAGGTTCTATCGAAGCCATCGTGGGATCGCTGAAGCAAATTCCCCAAAATGAAGTGCAAATCCGTCTATTACTGGCATCTGCTGGAGAAATTACCCAGACAGATATTGACCTAGCCGCAGCCAGTGGAGCGGTGATTATTGGCTTCAATACCACCTATGCCAGTGGTGCGCGACACGCAGCCGATGAAGCTGGGGTAGATGTGCGGGAGTATAACATCATTTACAAGCTTCTAGAAGATATCCAAGGTGCTTTGGAAGGTCTACTAGAACCAGAATTGGTAGAAGAACCTTTAGGTCAAGCCGAAGTTCGGGCTGTGTTTGCAGTTGGTAAAGGAGCTGTAGCTGGTTGCTACGTGCAGTCTGGCAAGTTACTTCGTAATTGCAAAGTCCGGGTGGTTCGTGGCGGTAAGGTGATTTCCGAAAGTGCCCTTGATTCCCTCAAACGGATGAAAGATGACGTGAAGGAAGTCAACTCTGGCTACGAATGTGGTGTTGGTATTGATAAATACACCAACTGGCAAGAAGGTGATATTATCGAAGCCTTCCAGATGGTGACTAAACGCCGTACTCTTTCTATGGCGCAATAGGATAGGACCTATGTGATGTTCTCTCACCAACGTCATCATCAAAATCAATACCTTTTTTGTGGTGGGCTGTTTAGTCCACCACAACAATTATCTCTAGTAACCCAAAAAGACTGCAATCAAGTAATAAGTAGGGTTTGCTGAATAACTTTAAAACTCTTATTTTGTAAGCACCTCAGGCTATTTTTGTCGCCAAAAGTGCAATCCAATAGGGGTATAAGGTTTAAAAATCTTGCATTGACGAGAGAACCCGCGACGACGACAGTCGCAAACGCCAGTTCCTACAAGTCGGCGCAGCCGCCCAACGGACTGGCTCGGGAACGCGCGAGTCGTGACAAGAAGATTGGAGTTTAAAAAATTGTCAACAATAAGGCTGAAACTGTTGCTTGTTGCCTGTTGCCTGTTGCCTACCCCCACCAAGAGACTTTTTCAGCAAGCCCTAAGTATTTTGGCTCTCCCACACATTTTTTCATTCACCGAACAAAATGTAGAACTTGGCTGAGTCATGAGTGCTTAGCTCCCGGACTTTTATCTGAGGAATTCCTGTAATGTGCGGATATTGATGCAGAAATCGGGCATCTGTGACTTAGCCTTCAGAACTAATGTGGCGGAACATTATTCGGGCAAGATCGCACAAACAATAACCTAATATGCAGTTTATTGAACAAAGAATAAACTACATACAAGTCAATTCCCCGGATTTATCCGTGGAGAAAAACAAAAGGTTCTATGATTATTTCAAGCCTCCGGGCTTTAGAAATGGGGTTACGACTCGCGCTACCTAGAGCGACTGTCATAGCGGACTCACTCGTCAATCCAACATCCAAAATCCAAACTTGAATTTCCTTATTTCGGCTTGACAACCAAAACCGAGCAATGAGCATCTTCCACCACTTGACTGCTCACAGAGCCTTGGACAATACGCTTCATGCCAGTCAAGCCACGACTACCAATTACAATCAAGTCGGCTTGGTAAATATTAGCAATACGAATAATTTCTTCAGCAGGATCACCTGTAACTAATTCTAGCTCGCCCTCAGTAGATAACTGTTTTTGATAAGACTGTAATTGTTTTTCAATTTGTAAATAAGATACTTCTGCTGATTTTGGGTGAGGACGATCGGCTGGCTGTTCATTATCTGCATCTGGTGGTGGAAATACATGACAAAGTACTACCTTGCTTGCCTTTGGCAGAGCCAAGCTTTGCAAAGTTTGAATGACTCGCTCGGTAATCTCCGAACCATCTAGAGCTACCACAATAGTTTTGAGCACTGCTGTTGTCTCCAAAAAAGTAGACCCCCTACATCAGTATCAGGCGAAAGTAATTGGTGGCTACAACAACCATGTCCCAAATAGAACCTTAAGTTTGTATAGCCCTAAAGTTTCAGTTTGCAGCCATAAACTGAATTTTGTCAAAAATATATGAAAAAAATTAAGAATTTAGCATTATTTAATCTATTTCTAATCGGCGTTTTACAGCATCGCTGTGGGAAGATAACCCTTCTACCTGAGCAAGTGTATCAATTGCATCTACCACTTTGGTCAGTGCATGGTGAGAGTATTGAATAATACTGGAGTGTTTGAGAAATGTCTCTACACCCAATGGAGAAGCATAATGACAATTCCCAGATGTGGGTAAGGTATGGCTAGGACCAGCTACATAATCTCCTACGGCTTCTGGTGTGGCATGACCAATAAATATGGCTCCGGCATGACGAATTAATGGTAATAATGCCCAAGGATCTTTTACTTGTAATTGTAGGTGTTTGGGAGCAAATTCATTCGCCAAGGAGGCGGCAATCGCAGTCGATTCCACGATCGCAATTAATCCATAGTGAGCAATGGCTTTTTCCGTCAACAAGCCCTGGGGATGGCTGACTAACTGTCTTGCTACTGACAGTTGAACTTCCTTTGCCAAATTCCCATCCGTCGTCAACAAAATTGCCGCCGCCATAGGATCTTTTTCCGCCTGGGCGATTAAGTCGGTTGCCACATGAACAGGGTTGGCTGTTTCATCGGCAATAACTATTACTTCACCTGGTCCAGACAAGGAATCAACCCCTACCAGACCATAAACTAATTTTTTTGCCAATGTTACGTAAATATTCCCCGGCCCGGCAATCAAATTTACCTTGGGAATGGTTTGAGTCCCATAGGCTAAGGCTGCGATCGCCTGGGCCCCACCAACTCGATAAATTTCTTGTATACCAGCTTCTTGGGCTGCTACCAGCACTGCCGGATGAATTGCCTTTCCTACTCCTGGTGGTGTAACCATTACTACTTGTGGTACCCCAGCAACCTGAGCCGGAATTGCATTCATTAACACCGTACTTGGATAAGTACGGCGACCGCCAGGTATGTATAATCCAGCCCTATCTACAGGGGTATAGCGTTTGCCTAACACCACATCATCATCTCCAAAATTTACCCAACTTTTGGGAATCCGTTGGCGATGAAAGGCTTCAATTTGGCTACCTGCTAACCTAATTGCACTCAACAGTTCTGGGGATATCTGTTGATAAGCTGCATCTAATTCTGAAGCCGTAACCCGTAGTTCTTCTACACTTAAAGTCTGGTTGTCAAATTCTGCCGTATAGTGCAACACGGCTTTATCACCTTGGCGTTTTACCGCTTGTAACACCTCTCGAACTGTGGCTTCTTTATGAAACACTAGTTCATCATTTGTGCGTGAGCAGATTCGTTGTAGCTCTGCTTTAAATTCTGCCTGCTGATTAATGATTCGCAGCATGGAGTAAGGACAATGCCAACTTTAGAAAACTCTTAGTACGAGGATCAGTCTTGCTTCTTTGCCTCAGTGGGCTTGGTAGCGAACTCTAACCCTCTTCTCTAGCTTAACTTGGATTTTTTTGATACTTTCATTACTTTCACCGAAGATAATTTAAAGTCAATGATTAACGAAAATTCCAATCCTATTTCTTGAAGTTTCAAGGTATTCAAGGCAAATCTTAACTATTAATAGGGAATACTGGACGAGCATGGTGGGGAATTGAACTCACTACCGACCCATACCGCCAAGTGGCGGACTCAAACCCATGCCCTTGCCAGAGAAAAACATGAGGCAACCAGTTAAGCCGTGGGACAAAAATCTCCACTATCGCCTCTACCGTTGGCGCAGCAGCCCTGAAAGGACTAGAGAGTTGAGTTCTGTTCGTAAAATATTAATCTGGGAGGTTCTGCATCCCTGCTAATCAGCTACCGTATATTGGCTAGTCACCACTAATTTGCTAGTGGCAATTATATTTGATTTTATTTTCTTAAGTAACTAATTATAGCGCATTTAATCAATTATTTCTACAAAATAACCATAATTTTTTGTGCTTTCGATTACATTCATTTGTTGATTTTTTGATTTAGCAGCTAAATTTTTGCAAAATTAATTTAATATCTCAATATTTAACCTATTTGAGATCAAGTATCACAGCAGCGAATATTACTTCCGCTAATCATGGTTATTCTTAGATTTTGGATTGACAAAAAATAGACTATCATCAAGCCTTGTTGATTTATCTGTGGAGAGTCAAAAATTTTTTGGTGAGTTTCAAGTCCTCGATTTATCGAAGGGGTAACTGATAACTGAAACGGTCCCATGTCTAAAGCTCGGAGGCTTGAAACAATGATAGAACTGTTTGTTTTTTCTCTATAGATAAATCCGTGACCCTACATCCAGCCTATTTCCCGGTCGAAAATGTTTCCAGATAGTGCGTCAATCAAATAAACATTGATTTAGCAATAAACAGCTTAATTTCAAGTATTATTTTGACAGCTTCTAGCTTTCTACCTGAGTATTTTTTACTTCTGTTAAAAACCAATAATTCTCTGTGCCCTGATTCTTGTGACAGTAGAAACCTCAGCCTTCTTGTTCTTGGTGATGACTGCCAGTTCACAAAAAACTGACAAATTTGTGATTTAAACTAAATTAAATAAATAAAAGTTTGACAAAAAAATAGCAAAAGCGATATAATGACGATTTGTTAAAACTTATGCATAAGCCACTTTACGTGCTGTAACTCATGCCAACAATACAGCAACTAATACGAAACGAACGCGAAAAAGCACGTCAGAAAACCAAATCCCCGGCTCTGAAACAGTGCCCTCAACGTCGGGGGGTATGTACCAGGGTTTATACAACTACCCCGAAAAAGCCGAACTCCGCACTCCGCAAAGTAGCGAGGGTGAGATTGACATCAGGATTTGAAGTTACTGCTTATATCCCAGGAATAGGTCATAACTTACAAGAACACTCCGTTGTCATGATTCGTGGCGGTAGGGTTAAAGACTTACCAGGGGTGAGATACCACATCATTCGTGGGACTTTGGACACAGCTGGAGTCAAAGATCGTAAGCAAGGTCGTTCCAAGTATGGAACTAAGCGTCCTAAATAGCAGAACTAGTGCCATTAATCATGTTAGTTGGCAGTTTTCGCGATCACAGCGATCATAGTTTTGACTCAGATGTTGTAAGGATTAGCAACTAGTTGTCAATCTGTAAATAGCCTCCTAGGGTAAGAACAAAAATCAACTTCACAGTAGCTAACAGATTGGTAACAATCTAGTTAGCCTGTCAAAAAATATTCAGCCTGCCAATCAAAAGTATGCAGGTAATTTTAGAATGCTGTAAGCGGCAGCAGTGTTTTAATCTGCTTATTTAAGGTATATAATAATTGTCGCTCTATTCTAGTTTTTGCTCGGGACAGTACCTGACATAGGTCAACATGGCTTGTAAGTTGGGGTAACAAAACAGTCCTCAAAGCAAAACATAAATCATCGCCAAATCCGAATTTAAGGTTGAAATATGTCTCGTCGTGGTGTTATACAAAGGCGCCCAGTTCCTCCTGACTCAGTTTATAACAGTCGTCTTGTCAGTATGATGATTCGCCGGATCATGCGTCATGGCAAAAAATCTCTGGCAGCAAGGATTGTTTATGAGGCAATGAAAACTATTGAGGAGCGCACTGGAAGCGAAGCCTTAGAAACTTTTGAAAGAGCGGTGCGGAATGCAACACCTCTAGTAGAAGTTAAAGCTCGCCGTGTTGGTGGAGCAACCTATCAAGTACCAATGGAAGTACGTTCTGAAAGAGGTACAACCCTGGCATTACGTTGGTTAGTACAATTTTCTCGGCAACGTTCAGGGCGAACAATGGCGGGCAAACTAGCAAATGAATTAATGGATGCTGCCAATGAAACCGGGAATGCAATTCGCAAGCGCGAAGAAACTCACCGGATGGCAGAAGCGAACAAAGCCTTTGCACACTATCGTTACTAAGTCAGGCAGTGATGTATCGCAGTTCCCTAGGCGATATATCTTGTGTATTTACAAACGTTTTTCCAAATCAGGATAGAATCTTAACAAAGCGTAATATACGAGATATCATGAGGCGAAAACTATAGGAGGCAGCCGTGGCACGTACTCACCCGCTAGAGAAAGTACGCAATATAGGAATTGCGGCGCACATAGATGCGGGCAAAACAACGACAACAGAGAGAATATTGTTCTACTCTGGCATAATTCATAAAATAGGTGAAGTCCACGAAGGAACCGCTGTCACTGACTGGATGGATCAGGAGCGGGAACGGGGAATTACCATCACTGCTGCTGCTATTAGCACCAGTTGGTTAGATCATCAAATAAATATTATTGATACTCCCGGTCACGTTGATTTCACTATTGAAGTCGAACGTTCCATGCGGGTGCTGGACGGTGTAATCACAGTTTTATGCTCAGTGGGTGGCGTACAGCCACAAACAGAGACGGTATGGCGGCAAGCAGATCGCTATCAGGTGCCACGTATAGTCTTTGTCAACAAGATGGATCGTACTGGTGCTAATTTTTATAAAGTATTGGATCAGGTACGCGATCGCTTGCGGACTAATGCTGTCGCTATTCAATTGCCAATTGGTAGTGAGAACGAATTTCGGGGAATTGTGGATTTGGTGAAGATGCGTGCTTATATGTACGCCAACGACCAAGGAACCGATATTCAAGAAACAGATATCCCGGCGCAGATGCAGGAGGTGGTGGAAGAGTACCGCACCAAGTTAGTTGAAGCGGTGTCTGAAACTGATGATGACCTGATGAATAAGTATTTTGAAGGTGAAGATCTGACTGAAGCAGAAATTCGCACGGCTCTGCGTCAGGGCGTACTGGCAGGGACTATTGTGCCCATGCTTTGCGGGTCTGCCTTCAAAAATAAAGGCGTACAATTATTGCTGGATGCGGTTGTAGATTATCTGCCCGCACCAACTGAAGTGCCGCCAATTCAAGGTGCCCTCCCCAATGGAGATACGGTAGAAAGACACGCTGATGATGACGCGCCCTTATCAGCACTAGCGTTCAAGATTATGGCTGACCCCTACGGTCGATTAACCTTCGTTCGGGTTTATTCTGGGGTATTGAAAAAAGGTAGTTATGTTTTCAATGCCACCAAAGATAAAAAAGAACGGATTGCCCGTTTGATGGTCATGAAAGCCGATGAGCGCATAGATGTTGATGAGCTGCGTGCAGGTGATTTAGGGGCGGCTTTAGGATTAAAGGAAACCTTGACAGGTGATACCTTGTGTGATGAAGGTGAACCAGTAATTTTGGAATCATTGTACATTCCTGAACCTGTAATCTCGGTGGCGGTGGAACCCAAAACCAAGAACGACATGGATAAGCTCTCCAAAGCTCTGCAAACTCTTTCGGAAGAAGACCCAACCTTCCGCGTCAGCGTCGATCCAGAAACTAATCAAACTGTAATTGCAGGGATGGGTGAATTGCACCTAGAAATTCTGGTAGACAGAATGTTACGAGAATTTAAGGTGGAAGCTAACATTGGTGCGCCACAGGTAGCTTACCGCGAAACAATTCGTAAATCTGTTACCAAGATTGAAGGTAAATTCATTCGTCAAAGCGGTGGTAAGGGTCAATATGGTCACGTTGTGGTGGACTTAGAACCAGGAGAACCCGGAAGCGGCTTTGAATTTATCTCTAAAATTGTTGGTGGTGCTGTACCAAAAGAGTACATCTCACCAGTAGAAGCAGGAATGAAAGAAACCTGCGAATCGGGTATTCTGGCTGGATATCCGCTCATTGATGTCAAAGCAACGTTGATCGATGGCTCTTATCATGATGTAGACTCTTCAGAAATGGCTTTCAAAATTGCCGGTTCTATGGCAATAAGGGAAGCAGCAATGAAGGCTTCGCCCATCATTTTAGAGCCGATGATGAAAGTTGAGGTAGAAGTGCCGGAAAACTTCCTCGGTGATGTGATGGGTGACCTCAATTCCCGTCGCGGACAAATTGAGGGGATGGGTTCTGAGCAGGGACTTTCTCAAGTTACTGCTAAGGTACCATTGGCAGAGATGTTTGGCTATGCCACCGATATCCGGTCGAAGACCCAAGGTCGGGGAATCTTCTCAATGGAGTTTAGCAACTACGAAGAAGTGCCTCGCAACGTTGCTGAGGCAATCATAGCTAAAAGCAAAGGGAACGCTTAATTAGAAAAAAAGGAAATCACCATTCATGGCACGCGCAAAGTTTGAAAGGACTAAACCCCACGTTAATATCGGTACTATCGGTCACGTTGACCACGGTAAAACCACGTTAACAGCAGCTATTACCATGACCTTGTCAGCCCTAGGTCAGGCTCAAGCAAGGGCTTATGATCAAATTGATAATGCTCCTGAAGAAAAGGCACGGGGTATTACAATTAATACTGCTCACGTAGAATACGAAACAGAAAATCGTCACTACGCCCACGTAGATTGTCCCGGACACGCTGACTATGTGAAAAATATGATCACTGGTGCAGCGCAAATGGACGGAGCTATCCTAGTAGTATCTGCTGCCGATGGTCCCATGCCCCAAACTCGGGAACACATTCTGTTGGCACGTCAGGTAGGTGTACCTAACTTGGTAGTCTTCTTAAATAAGCAAGACATGGTGGATGACGATGAACTACTAGAATTGGTAGAATTAGAAGTTCAGGAATTGCTTTCTGACTATGATTTCCCAGGAGACGAAATTCCCATTGTTGCAGGTTCTGGTTTGCAAGCACTGGAGCACATGACTGCCAATCCCAAAACCCAGCGTGGCGAGAATGAATGGGTAGATAAGATCTACACTCTCATGGATAAAGTAGATGAGTATATTCCTACCCCCGAACGTGATGTGGATAAACCCTTCCTAATGGCGGTAGAGGATGTATTCTCCATCACAGGTCGCGGTACCGTAGCCACTGGTAGAATTGAGCGTGGTAAGGTGAAAATTGGTGATGTTGTGGAGTTAGTGGGTATTAGAGAAACTCGCAACACTACTGTTACTGGTATCGAGATGTTCAAGAAGAGTCTCGAAGAAGGTATGGCTGGGGACAACGCAGGTTTACTACTGCGTGGTATGCAGAAAGATGATATTGAACGGGGTATGGTACTTGCCAAGCCTGGTTCTATTACCCCCCACACTAAATTTGAAGGTGAGGTTTATGTATTAACAGACAAAGAAGGTGGTCGTAAGACTCCATTCTTCTCTGGCTACCGTCCCCAGTTCTATGTAAGGACAACAGATGTAACTGGAACCATTGAGAGTTTCACTGCTGATGATGGTAGTGCAGCGGAAATGGTAATGCCTGGAGACAGGATTAAGATGACTGTGGAATTAATTAATCCCATTGCCATTGAACAAGGAATGCGTTTTGCGATCCGTGAAGGTGGTCGTACCATTGGTGCTGGCGTGGTTTCCAAAATTGTTAAGTAACATCTTGTACTTCAATTAGTTAGGGAGCAGAGATGATATACTTCCTCTCTGCTCTTTTTACGTCACCGTAATTATTTTGGATTGGGAATTGATATCCCATCAACCTGTAGATAATTCCCGTAAGAACAATCCAAAATCTCAAATCTCAAATTATTCAGAACCAGGAAAATTTAACATGGCAACTCTGCAGCAGCAAAAGATTAGAATTCGCTTACAAGCTTTTGACCGTCGTTTATTAGATACATCTTGCGAGAAGATTGTCGATACAGCTAATCGCACTAACGCTACAGCAATTGGTCCGATTCCTTTGCCTACAAAACGCCGCATCTATTGCGTATTGCGATCGCCCCACGTTGATAAAGATTCCCGAGAACACTTTGAAACCCGTACTCATCGCCGCATTATTGATATTTACCAGCCTTCTTCTAAGACTATTGATGCTCTGATGAAACTAGATTTACCTTCAGGTGTGGATATTGAAGTAAAGCTGTAATCGAATCATTCAATTACTTGGTTATATGTTTTACTTTTGCCCTAGAGAAGATTTCTCAGGGCTTTTTATTTAGTCACAAAGTCAAGATGCTAAAATATATAAAACTACGGGAAAAGCATAGAGCGCGAAACTTTTATAAGATTCAACCGATACCTAATTAACAATGACACCATCCCCCAAAATAGCTGTTTGCGAGCTGCCTCTGTTCCCGTTGCCAGAAGTAGTTCTTTTTCCCAATAGACCACTACCACTGCATATCTTTGAGTTCCGTTATCGGATCATGATGAATACGGTTTTGTCAAGCGATCGCAGGTTTGGAGTGTTAATGGTTGATCCGGTGCAAGGTACAATCACTAATATTGGTTGCTGTGCGGAAATTATTGAACACCAAAGGTTACCAGACGACCGGATGAAGATGTTGGCTATAGGACAGCAAAGATTTCGACTACTAGAGTATGTCAGGGAAAAGCCCTATCGAGTCGGCTTGGTAGAATGGATAGAAGACGAGCCTCCCAAAGAAGACTTGCGCCCCATGGCAGCTGCAGTAGAAGAATTATTGCGAGATGTGGTACGTCTGTCGGGGAAATTAACCGAGCAAAATATCGATCTACCAGATGATTTACCCGATTTACCGCTAGAACTGTCTTATTGGATAGCCAGTAACCTGTATGGAGCCACTGCGGAGCAGCAAGCATTGTTAGAAATCCAAGATACAGCTAGTCGCTTACAACGGGAAGCAGAAATTTTGACTTCCACCCGTAACCATTTAGCAGCTCGTACTGTGCTCAAAGATACCTTTGACCAAAAACTGTAATAGTGGCGATCAATAATCGGCGATCATTCAGTTAATTATTGGTAATAGTTAGAGTTTATACCATCCAGCCGTGTAAGTTGTTCCCCTGGTATTGTACCCAAGACCAGACCTGGATCACAAGCTTTTGATGGACATAACGTGATAACTACCAAATAGCTTCATTACTTCTGTGTGGGTACTTAATTCGGCCAGAGCCGAATTCATTGTTGCAGAAGCAGAGTCTGCTTCCAAGTCAATAAAAAACAAGTACTCACCCAGCGATCGCTTAGTGGGGCGAGATTCAATTCGGCTAAGATTTATACCAATATTAGCAAATACTTGTAGTGGTTTTACTAGGGCACCAGGAACATTGGCAGGGACGCTGAAAGCCAAAGAAGTATGACTAGCAGGGTGTTTCAATGTTTCATGGGCATTGGTTTGATGATTTTGGCTGACTACCCAAAAACGAGTACAGTTCTCTGGATAGTCATTAATTCCTATATATAGGATTGGTAGATTGTGTAGCTGCGCGGCTCGTTGGGAAGAAATAGCTGCTACTGTAGCATTATTTTTTAGTAGTTCCAGTGCTTCTGTGGTGGAATTAGAGGGGATTAGTTGTGCTGTGGGTAAAAAACCTTCTAACCATTTTTGACATTGTGCCAAAGCTTGAGGATGGGAATAAACAGTTTTGATGTCCTCTAAGTTAGCAGCACAAGAAATTAATGTGTGAGTAATGGGCATAACTAAAGCTAACTGAATACGTAAATTATCCAGTTGCCATAGAGTATCAAGGGTAACACTCACACTCCCTTCTATGGAATTTTCGACTGGTACAACTGCCAAAGATACTTGCCCTCCAGCAACCGCACGCAAGGTTTGAGCAATAGTCGAATGAGGACATAACAAAGCATTTTCCCCGGTAACTTGAGTTAGCCAATTACTGTAGGTAATGGCAGCTTGTTCTGCATAAGTACCAGGAGGACCTAAATGAGCAATTGATATAGTCATATAACTTTAGATTTTAGATTTTAGATTTTAGATTTTGCTTACTTACCGAAAATTTGGGTTTAAAGCCCCGTCCTTCTAAAATACTGTTGGCGAATAGTAGGTTTGACCCCTCATATGCCCACAAATTGGTTGCTTCCAGACCTAGCATTGCTACGTCTCTACATCTGGTGGGATGGCGAAAAATCATTATGTGAAGGGTGATACCCCTGATTCGCCAACAGTATCCTTCTAGGACGGCTTTTTATGATAATATTGTGATTAGCGGTCAAGCGCACACATAAAAAACGAAGTAGGTCTAGCGGACAATTCCCGATCCGGAACCCTGGTAGTATAAATCCTAAATCTTGTACAAATGTGGGAGTCGTAGCAAGAGCTTCGTAAATCTCTCTTCAACGCCGTCGGGCAGTCGGTGTATGCTTGCTGAGGGTAAAGTAATCTGGGATGTTGCTGTATTGATTCGTCTTTGGGGTATTTTGGAGCTCCCGTTGAAGCAAGAATCCTCACGTCTTTAGGCTGAGGAGTGTCAAATACCATAATTGGTGGCGAAAGTGATTTTTCTCCACTCTGAAAAAACAAGGCAGGGGGCAGAATGTAGAATGTAGAAGAGAACAGGGTTTGACTACAAAATAGACTGGATACAAGCTCCCGAATTCATCCATGGAGAGAAAAATGTTTTCCTTGTCTCATTACCCCTTCGATTCATCGATGGGGTAATAATTCTAAATTCTTCATTCTAAATTCTAAATTCCCCTTGATGTGTTTCTTCCATTCATAGTAGGGGAATTTAATTCTTTATTACCAGGACTAAAGCTGCGTGTCACAATCGGTGATTGGTGTGTGACGTTACAAGTCTCATTGCTACATTCCAATATTCTCGCAGTTTCACGCACCCTACAGAAAAAATATGCCAGTTGCGTAAGTCCTAATTACTTATTACTTATTACTTCCACTCCTACAGTGATACAGCTGATAGCGATATTCACCAGCCGATTGGCGAAATTTTTGCTCAGGGAAACAATTTTGAGATGCCAAATCCAGAGGAGCGCGGAAATCTACTAACCACAAATCTAGAGGTTTGGGAAGTTGAGAGAGTTGTGCTTGTAATATCTCCACAGCATGGGTGTAATTTTTGGTGACTGGATTTCTGTGGGCTAAGAAAAACTGCCAATTCTGGGAACTAGTGGAAGAAGTAAGAAATCTTTGCCTTTGCCAAGCTAAACCCATCATTCTCCCTGTTTGTCCATGATGTTTATGGGTGGTAGCAATGAGTACGGGAGCCTGGGATTTATTGTGAATAATGGGAGCTAAGATGTCAGGACGATGATTTTGTAAATAACCCCAATTCCAAACTACCGTTATTCCTCCCAAAAATGCCATGAAGCAAATGATTGATACTGTTATCTGGGGAGCCATTTTCACTTTTGTCGATAATTTGTTTATCAATGGAAAGGATTTTGAGTCAGTTTGGCGATTCTCACTCACTCCTTGCCAACAACCAGCTAAAGCGGTTGCGATAATGAGGATGACGGCTGGAGCAATCACAAATTGGAAACGAGCCGCTAAAGTTAAATCCATACCTAAAATATAGGTAAAAAACATAAATAAAGCGATCGCACCCAGTACATAATGAGTTAGATAGGGGATAACTAGGCGAGTATCGGCATACTGCTGTTGAATTTGCATACCAAAGAGGAGATTTGGTATTGCCCATAGGAGGAATAATAGGGTAATTACTCCAGAAATCACCACAATTGCTATGGGTAAAGTAGTAAATGCAGAAGGCAATAACAACAACATACTCATCATCCACAGCAATAGGCGTACAATTGGTGCCAAGCTTGGCTTGCCATCAGAAACCCAGGTGGTAGGCTCGCTACCATAGATATTTTGCAGTGCAGGTAACCACACCAAACATCCAATTAGAGTTCCTAATGCCACTATCCAGATAACTCGCCAAGCAGGTTGTACTAGTACTGCTTTATTTTTCCTTAATTGTTGCCATATTAAACCCAAAAATACTATTCCTTGGGCTGCCAAGCTCAGAACAAAGAAATAGTGGGTTGCCACTCCCAAACTATTGATGGTAACCCAAATAAATGCTACCCACCAATGCAAAGATTGTCGATGGCGGATATGCTTAATTGCTTGGATAAAACAAGCCAAAGAAGCAATTACCAGTAACAACACACAAGTATAATGCCTTGCTTCTCTACCTAGGAAAACTACGTAGGGAGAACTTGCCATCATGGCTGCCGCGAACTGACCTACCAATGGAGAGCGCAAGGCAAAACAACCAACAGCAAACATTATAGGAATAGATATTACTCCTAAAATCGCACTGAGCGATCGCCCTACCCAAATTGAGGCTAATTCCGGAGGCGGAGAAAACAATTTCATCCATAAATGGGCGAGGATAAAGTATGCAGGAGGATGGGTACTTTCCCCAAATAAGGAATTGACAACTAACCCGATACCTGATGTAGGGTTGGGGTATAATGGCTGCAATAGTACATCTGCACTAATAACTTGGTTTAAGGGTACTGAGTTAAAACTATTACCCAAACTAAAAGCGATCGTCGCACACTCGTCTGTCCAAGGAGGTAAAAATTCCAGACGTAAAAAACGTAGAGCTGCACCAAGGGCTAGCCATAATAGCAGTAATAGCAGATGATTGCGTTTGTTCATCCAAACAAAGGGAAGAGTCAGAAACCTGTAGCGAGCGCGATAGCAGCTACACGTAGTTGATTATTCTGATTGTAAGTATTGAGTAAATACTATTACTAAATTCAACCTGAGTTTGATTTAACAATAGTTAATAAACAGGATAAATTAATTAATAATATAAATATCACACAATTTAGTTTATGAACTTATGGCGACCAAGTTTATTGCTTCCCAATCAGTAGAAATTTCTGTGCCACAGCAGCCCATTCCCATTCAGCATTACTTGCGTCAGCCTCAACGCTTAGTGAACGCCCTTGTGGATCCAAAGCGCGTTCAGTCTCTGACTAATGAAATTTTTCGTTTAAAAATGCGCCCATTGGCATTTATGTCATTGAAGATTCAACCCACTGTTGACATGAGAGTATGGGCAGTACCTGATGGCACAGTATATTTACACTCTGTAGGCTGTGAAATTCTTGGTATGGACTATATTAACCACCGATTTGATTTAAATTTAAAGGGACATTTATCACCCTACAATCTCCATAATAGTACCCGCTTACAAGGCAATGCTAATTTAGAAGTACAAGTGGAGCTACCAGTACCATTTTCTTTAACACCCAAGCCAATTTTAGAAACCAGTGGTAATAGCTTATTGAAAAGTGTTTTATTAACAGTTAAGCAAAGGTTACTACATCAATTAATAGTAGATTATTGTCAGTGGGTAAAATTACAAAGTCAAGGACTGGAATCGGCTTTGGATACTAACGAATTTCCCATGTGGAATCTAGAGTAATTGTCTCCATGACTACATAATTTCATCATGAAAGCACGGTATTTACCGTGCTTTCAGATTTCTCTGCGTTGGATTTGACAAGGACGAAATGACAGGCGATGCAAAGGAGAAGGACCATGCTGTTGCAGTGCCAACAAATGACGCGCACTACCATAACCTTTATTACTTGACAAATCGTACATTGTGTATTTACTAGCAAGACGCACAATTAGATCGTCACGCCATACTTTTGCCACAATGCTAGCAGCAGCAATAGAAAGAGACAGAGAATCCCCTTTTACTATAGTTTTCTGTGGTAAGGGTAAATCTTTGATCGATTGATTGCCATCAATTAAACACAATGCCGGCTGTTGGTTAAGTTTTACCACAGCTCGCTTCATGGCTAAGAGAGTTGCCTGTAAGATATTTAGTCGATCAATTTCCCTAGTGGCAGCAAAACCTATTTTCCAATCTGTTGCTAGGTGGCAAATTTGCTGTGCTAGCTGATTTCGGCGGGAGCTAGATAGTTTTTTACTATCTTTAATTTCAGCCGCTATGGGCGCTGTTAAAGCCGTATTGGGTAAAATTACTGCTGCTGCCACTACTGGTCCAAACAAAGCTCCTCTTCCCACTTCATCAACTCCAGCTATTAGTCCTGGAACTTCTGATACTAGGGAAAACTCCAGCCAGTTTGTAGCTTTGGGAGCTGCTTGTCTTTTAGGCATTAATCACTGTCTTTAGCTGAAGAACGACGGCGAACCCGGCGTTTGACAGTTGATGTGCTGGTAGGGGTACTTTCATCAGCGACCACCACTAACGCTGGTTTCTTTTCTATAGTCTCAGTTACAGGTTCCGGTTGTGATTGATCTAAGACTATTTTCTTAGTAGGTGTAGGTGATTCTGAAGATATCTCTGGCTCCGAAGATATTTCTGGTTCCGAAGATATCTCTTTGTCTGGGGAACTGGTTGGCTGCTGACCGGGCAATGTGACGTTAATAATGACAGATTTCGGATTTTTCACCTCTCGACCTAATTTTTCTAAAGGAGAAACTCCCATTTCTGCATACACATCCTGTTCTTCAGGAGTCATTTCCACGGTAACAATTTCTGGGGGTTCCACCACTGGTTTGACTAAATCTGCCCGAGAACTTCTACTCCGTTCTGGACGTTCGCCCCAACTTTGTTTGTTCAAAGTCGGTGCTGGTAAGTCTGAACTGCCAGTCAGTTCATTCTCAGCCTCCATGTCTAAGTCTGGCTCGTTGATGAATGCTAGTGGACTAGGTACAACTCGCGGTTCATCTTTGCCATTACCGCCATTAATATTAATCCGGCGACGACGGGTGCGACGTTTACTACTATCTCCCAGTTCTTGGTAACTAGGATGATTCATCAAATCTAGGGCAGCAATGTCAGATTCTGCTTCATATCCTTCCCCAAATGCATCATAACTTTCCCGTTGTTCTGGCATCCGGGGAGCAGGCAGTCGTGGTTCCCGTTGGGGCATGGATGCAAAGCGATCTGGTAATTCTGTGGGTAAGGGTAATCTGGTTTCTGTTTCTCCAGGCAAATGCACAATATGTCCTAAACCACCACAGGAAGCACAAGTTTGACCGAATAGTTCGTAAATATTTTGTCCTTGACGCTTACGGGTAAGTTCTACTAAACCCAATTCTGTAAGCTGGGCAATTTGAGGACGAGCTTTATCTGATTTAAGTGCTTTGTTGAAGTGTTCCAGTACGTGCTGCTGGTCCCTGCGGGATTCCATATCAATGAAATCTACCACAATTACCCCAGCAATATTACGTAGACGTAGCTGGCGAGCAATTTCGGTAGCGGCTTCGCAGTTAGTCCATAATACTGTTTCTCTGGCAGTGGCAGAACGGGTAAATGAGCCGGAGTTCACATCTATAACCGTTAAAGCCTCCGTTGGCTCAATAATTATATAACCGCCAGAAGGTAGGTCTACTCTAGGTTTGAGAGCTTCTCTAATCGCCGCGTTGACACGGAAGTACTCTAGGACAGGTGAGCGATCGCGGTGATGATCGATGAGCAACCCTTGGGGTGTCTGTCCCCCACTCCAGTTTTGCAAGTACTGCTTCACCCGCTTTAAGCCGGTGCTGGAATCAACGACGATGCGATTGACATCTGCACCGTACATATCCCGCAGTACCCGTTGGATAAAGTCATCGTCTCGGTTTAACAAAGCAGGGGCGCGGGTGGATTGAGCTTCTTGTTGAATCAATTCCCACTGCCGTTGTAGGGCTTCTAAGTCTTCAATAATCGCTTCTTCTGGCTTGGTTTCGGCTTCTGTACGTACCAGCAATCCCATGCCAGCGGGTTTGAGTAAAATTGCCAGGGCACGCAAACGATTGCGTTCGTTTTCATTCTTGATCCGACGGGATAAATTTACTCCCCGTCCGTAGGGCATCAGTACTATATAACGCCCTGGTAAAGTAATGTTACCTGTAAGCCTAGGACCCTTAGTTCCTGTAGGCTCCTTCATCACTTGCACCAAAACTTTCTGCTGTGGTGCTAATAATTCTGTAATTGCTGCTGCCGTGCGTCTGAGTCTCAAGGGACCCAAATCGGTCACATGGATAAAGCCATTACGTTCTGGATCGCCAATATTGACAAAAGCCGCATCTATCCCAGGAAGTACATTTTCTACTACTCCCAGATATATATCACCTATTTGGTGATGACCAGTAGCAACAACTAGTTCTTGTATTTGATCTTCAGAAAAAACGGCAGCGATTTGATGCTGTTCGGCAATGATAATTTGTTTTGGCATTCAATTTCCTCAAAAAATGGCAGCACCAAGGTTCCTTGAGGTTGGTTTTATTCCTCTCGTCCCTGCAAGCCTCACAAGGTACTGCTGGTAATTAAAATTTTGCATCTGGGTTCAAAACTAACGAGGAGAGGGAGAAGGATGCTTCTCTTAAAATTCAGAAGTTCTGCACTGCTGACAGTTAATCTCTGGGGAAGAGTCTCTGCTAGGAGGGAGGTAACGCGGATGGTACAGCCACCATTCCTAATTTTCAACTGCCCCATTCTACAATCCTTCAAGCTACTTACGCGGTAGTTGCGTCGATTTGCTTGACTATCCCGGCAAGGCTAAATATTTTTAAACAATTCAATTATCCGTCCATGATTGATTGATGATGACATGCCCTGACCATAAAATCCTGGGAACGAAAGAACAAGAAATACTTCTTTGTCCTCAACTTCTGCGGATTTTATCCTTGAGGTGCTGTTCAGTACACACTTTTAGGTTAATTATCCTCAGGGTGTATGCTGCACTCAGCACTCCTAAAATCTTTCAGGGGCATTGGGCAGTGGTGGTAAAAAGCATGAATTTTAGAGAGGCTGACGGAGCTACCTATGGATCTATGATTCACTCTTAGCTGTAAAGAGAGTTGATTAATCTGTCTCAGTTTACCTGGGATAAAATCCCAGAAGTTTCACTCTAAATAATTTTGCTTCCCTGGATTTCAGGGCTGTGAATCATTTCACTCAATGCAGCGCCAGATATTTTCTCTTCATCTCATTCTAACGCAACCTTGCTAAAAATCAATTCCTGTAGTTTCCTATTGGGGGGCAAAATAAATACTTTACCCTTGCCGATAGGAATTATACAGCCAAAACTAACTCCTTGCGATGAATATGCAATAGTTGAAATTCTCTGCCAGCCGTTTGTTCTAGCATAAACAGGATTTGCTCCGGACGCAAGATCACCCCGTCGTTGCGACAACTACCTAAATAACGCAGGGTAGTTGTAGTTTCTGGGTGGTGGTCTTTCTCATTAGCAGTTTGAACTAATTCTAACTCGAACAGGCGATCGCGCAGATTTACTAACTTAGTTTTACCTGATTTGGTAGTGTGTTCCCACCAAATTTCTGGGGTGGCTTGGATGGTATCAATCCAAGTTTGCCAGGTGATTGGTGTCATCTCATCTACCACTGCAATGGTCAATAAGTACTCGGCGCTGGCGAGGAGTTGGTTGGCGGCGGGAGCTTTTAAGTCCAATGTCTCCACTTTATATATGGGGATATCTGTTGGTAGAACTGCTGTCAGTTTTTGTTGGAAAGTACCTGCATTCATGGTCTGAGTTAATTCAAAATCCATGATTTCGCCACTACTAGAAGCTCCTAGAGTTAAGGCATTGGCGATGGCAATACGGGGATGGGGGTGAAATCCTCCGGTATAGGCTACTGGTATTTTTGCTCTGCGGACTATGCGTTCTAAAAGACGTACTAAGTCTAAATGACTGGTTAAAGTGATATCCCCCTGTTTGCCAAACCAGACTCGCAACCGTTGCACTTTGTTGGTATTGGGGACAAATTCCCCGGCAAATTCGGGAATTGGTGGTGGAGGGATAACAATATTATGACCAAATTCTGTACCGCACACACCACAATGGGAGCAGCTATCAAAGGAACAGTCGGCAACTGTGGCAGCTGCTAAAGCTCTGTGTAAGTCTTCTTGTAACCATTTTTTATCGATACCCGTATCGATATGGTCCCAAGGCAGGGATTGGTTGAGGGATTGGAGGTATGGGGAGGTGGGGGAAGAATTCGTACTTAATTCTTCATGGTTAGTTTGGGTCTTTTCCTGATGAAACAGGTTCCATTCTCCATTTTCCACCAGACGGTACTTCCAATCTAGTCCGGCTTCGGCGATCGCTTGTTCCCAAGCAGCAAAAGCTTTATCCAAACCATCATACCAAGAATCCATGCCTGCGCCTAATTCCCATGCCCTTTGCAATACTTTACCTAAACTGCGATCGCCTCTACCCACAAAGTCTTCCATTGCTGAAATTCGCACATCGGTAAAGTTGACCTTTACTCCCTTGATGCGGCGAAATTCTTGTCGTAAAAGTTCTTGTTTACGCTTAAATTCAGCAGTTGACACTGAGTGCCATTGAAAGGGGGTATGGGGTTTGGGGGTAAAGTTAGAAATTGTTAAGTTAAAACTTAAGGGTCTTCTGCGCTGTGCTTGACATTGCCGTCGCAGCCACTTAACTGTTTCAGCAATTCCCACAACATCGGCATCCGTTTCCCCTGGCAAGCCGATCATAAAGTAAAGCTTGATTTTATCCCAACCCTGCTCCCACGCAGTTTTCACACCCCTCAATAATTCTTCGTTGGTCAGACCTTTGTTGACGATATCTCGCATCCTTTGCGTACCAGCTTCAGGTGCAAAAGTCAACCCACTTTGGCGCAAACCACCTAAAATATTGGCAATATTTTCATCAAATCGATCTACTCTTTGGCTGGGTAGGGATAGAGAAATATTCTCATCCTTGAGCCGATTTTTGATTTCCATTCCCACCGCTGGTAGGGACAAATAATCAGAACAACTCAGGGATAGTAAAGAAAACTCATTATAACCAGTTGACCGCATTCCCTTTTCAATGGCTGTCACCACCTGTTCTGGCTCCACATCCCTTGCGGGTCTGGTGAGCATTCCCGGTTGGCAGAAGCGGCAACCACGGGTACAGCCGCGCCGAATTTCCATGGTCAGGCGATCGTGTACGGTTTGTACGTAGGGCACTAGACCAATGGAATAGGCGGGTATGGGGGTTGCCACCCGGCGGATGACCCGTGGGGGTACATCTCCATGTCGATTTACCACCGAACCATCGGCAGTCATTTGATAGAACTGAGGTACGTATACTCCCGGAACCTGAGCCAAGTCCAGCAACAATTCTTCCCGGTCAAATCCTGCTCTTTTCCCTTCTTCTAATACCAAGCCGATTTCCGGCAATAGTTCTTCTCCATCGCCTAAAGCAAAGAAGTCAAAGAAGTCGGCATATGGTTCCGGGTTAGATGTTGCCGTCTGTCCCCCTGCAAAAACTAGGGGATGGTTCCCTGTCAATCGTTCTCGCCACGTCAGGGGGATACCAGCCAAATCCAACATTTCTAAAATATTGGTTGCACCCAATTCATAACTGAGGCTAAAGCCCAAGATATCGAATTCTGTGAGCGATCGCTTGGATTCTACAGCAAATAAGGGCGTGTTTGTTTCCCTCAGCTTGGTTGATAAATCCGAGCCTGGTAAGTAGGCGCGATCGCACAACTGGCGTGGCTGGGTATTCAAAATATTATAGAGAATAATATGACCGAGATTTGAGGCACCTACCTCATAAACTTCTGGGTAGGTTAGCACCCAACGTATTTCAGCTTCTTCCCACGGTTTATGTACCGCTAAGAGTTCGTTACCCAAGTAACGAGCGGGTTTTAGTATATCCGATGTGATTAATTTTTCTACTGCAACAGCCACTATGCTATTTTTTAGCTACTTTAATTACAGCTACTCACATACCAAATTAACATTATATTGCCCGCATTTCTCACAAGCGGTACATTCACTTATAGTCCTACAGGCATTCAACTCAACCTATAGCTTGTTCCTGGGGACTTAGTGGCGGCTGAACGTCGCTATGATCTAAACTTTTATCAAGCTTAGATTTAGAGGGTTTTAGACCCTGCATAAATCATAGCAGTGAATAATGGGGTATTGTATCTCAAGTCTAAGTATCATAAGAGTTTTGGGCTAATCGTTTAAATCTTTGTTAGCAGTCTGGGATGAGGGCTTATCAAAAAGCCAGTTGCTAAATCGCCACAGTTTTATTTATTTATCAAAGAATATAAACGCACTTCCAAATCATTCGCGCCCTAATTCAATTAATGAATTACGCAATTTCTAGATCCAGTTGACTGTCAAATACTTCAAACACTCTGTCAAGCTGGGTAACTTCCAAAATAATTCTCACTGCAGGTGAAACTTTACTCAACACCAATCTGTGTCCTAACTTCTGTGCCAGCTTCAGTCCAGCAACCAATACCATTAAACCGGCACTATCTATTGACTCCACATTTTCCAAATCCACCAGCAAGATGGTATTACCATTTTCTGTTAATGCAGTGGTTAACTCTTGCTCAAATTCTAGGGTGTTGGTGGCATTGAGGGCACCTAGGGGACGAACGACGGTAATCTGGGGATAATTTACTGCTGCTGGCATTTTTTATTCCTATAAAATTTAAATGATCATGTTTTAGAAGATAATCTCTTTTACGTATCACTGACTATGGTTTTGCTAGGTCTTTGCTAAATCTTTACCACTTCTCAGATTTCCCGTAAAGATTCTAGAAAACCCATGCTTTTGTATGTATCAATACATTTTCTTCATTTAGATTGATTAATATTACGCAGAATCAATGTACAATAGTAGATATAATTAAGACTTCATTTTCATTGTTTTATTTCTGTGATTAGGGTTTTAACATCAGCAATTATGCGGTTTTATCAAAGATTGATAAATTCTCAGTACCAGTATATTGATACTCCACACCTTGTTTATACCTATAACGTGATACATATCACATAAATTTTGTTGTCTCGAACACTCCTGGTACTAATGATGAGTTGGTATAATTATTGCTAAAATACAGTTAGCATCACCTTATGAGAACCGAGTATCCTATTCGTCAATTAGTTGAAAGAGCGCTTGACATTAAACAATTAACTCCTGAAATTGAGAATGAAATTAACTGGGAACTAACGGAAAAGGGTTACATTTCCGATATTGATTATGAAGCTTTGGAGCTATTGATGTCAGAGATGGACGCGGGTCGGATTAAGTTGGTTCCCAGTATTTAATAATTGAATGGTCATCGCTTTCCCTGAAGATGGCAATACGACATCACCACAGTAAAAGGTAAAAAACATTGTGAACTTTTGTTTTGATGTTGTATAAATGATTGGTTTATTTCCGCCGGTCTGTAATCGTGTCATGAAAGCTACTTATTTCTAGTTTGTAATTTTTTAATATATATCTCTATTGATAGCCTCTTATTGTATAAGTTATTTCTCCCTTAATTAGCATATTATTGTTGGCAGTCAAAAATCTAGAACACTGATTAGTACTGCCTTTTCATCCTTGATACTCGTTGTACATACATATCCATCAAATGTGTAATAATTTACGCTTTTAGAGTCGATTATTAATTTTAGATCGACTCTTTTTTGGCATAATTAAATATTTATGTCCCAAGCTTGGCGTAAACTGAGCTAGTATGCCTCCACAGTTCCCATCTGTTAGTATTCAATCGCCATGCAGTTTGCTCAACGCCTAGAAAAAATTCCTCCCTATCTATTTGTAGAAATTAACCGTAAACGAGATGAGTTAATAGCTAAAGGGGTAGATATTATTAATTTGGGAGTGGGAGATCCGGATAAACCGACTCCTGCTCATATATTACAGGCAATGCATGAAGCGATAGACGATGGTTCTACACATAATTATCCTCCCTATCAAGGAATAGATGAGTTCCGCAAGGCAACAGCTAAGTGGATGGAGCGTCGTTTTGGAGTTATGGGTTTAGATCCTACTGAAGAAATTATCTCTTCAATTGGTTCTAAGGAGTCAATTCATAATACTTTTTTAGCCTTTGTAGAGCCTGGAGACTATACCTTAATTCCCGATCCTGGCTATCCTGTGTATCGCACATCTACAATTTTTGCAGGCGGACAACCCTATACAATGCCCCTCAAGGCAGAAAATAATTTTTTACCAGACATTCGTAATATCCCTGAGGAAATAGCCCAACAAACAAAACTATTGTGGATTAATTATCCTAATAATCCCACAGGAGCGGTGGCAACCCTTGATTTTTTTGCTGAATTAGTAGCCTTTTGCCGACACTATGATATTTTACTGTGTCATGATCATGCCTACTCAGAAGTGGCATACGATGGCTACAAACCACCGAGCATTCTGCAAATTCCTGGAGCTAAAGACATTGCCATTGAATTTCATAGTTTATCCAAGTCTTACAATATGACGGGATGGCGAGTGGGTTTTGTTGTCGGTAATTCTACGGGGATAAAGGGGCTATCTCAAGTAAAAACTAATGTAGATTCTGGAGTATTTAAAGCCATTCAAAAAGCAGCGATCGCAGCTTATTCTACCAGTGAAGCACAGTTGCAGTCTCTGATGTCCATTTACCAAAGTCGTCGAGATGTGATTGTCCGAGGACTACAATCCCTTGGTTGGTCAATTCAACCACCACAGGCTACTCTTTACGTTTGGGTTCCGGTTCCTAAAGGGTATACATCCAGAGAGTTTACCAGTTTACTATTGGATAAATGTGGCATTATTGTTCCGCCAGGTAATGGTTATGGGAGCCAGGGAGAAGGTTTTTTCCGCATAGCTTTGACTATTTCGGAAGCGAGAATGCAAGAAGCAATTCAAAGAATGCATAATGCGGGGATTTTTTATGGAGGAGTGAGGGAGTGAGGGAGTGAGGGAGTGAGGGAGTGAGGGAGTGTAGACGCTGTGCGTTTACAGTTGTGGAAATACCTAATGTATATTTGGGATTTTTTCTCCTTCCCTCTTTCCCTCCTTCCCTCTTTCCCTCCTTCACTCCTTCCCTCCTTCACTCTTTCCCTCCTTCCCTTGAGTTTGCCAAACTTGCTGAATGAAGTGATTGAGTTGCTGTTTTGCCAAGGGTTCTGAATCAGGTTGAGGCTCTTTGGCTAGTACCTGGTGAAAATAGGTAATTACTTCTGTGTCTAAAGCTACTCTAAATAAATTTGGCTGCCAAAGTAGATCGGATGCATTTCGTAGATCCTCAATTAGTGGTGGCTCACAACTATTATCTACCAATAATAAGGGACGTACCCAGTATAAGTTACGAGCAGTAACTAATTGAATAAGTTCTACGTATAAATTGCGATCGCCATGTTCCAAACAAAGAATTTGTCCTGGCTGTGGTTCTAGATGCTTATCCATAGTCGGGCGGCTTTTCTACTTGTAGCAATAACCCATTGTATTGTGCCTGACTCAATCATAAGCTTTCTCACCAGTAGCCCCGTAAGGGGAATTTAGAATTTAGAATTATCACCCCATCTGAATCGAGGGGCTTAAAATATAGATCCATTTTTGACTTTCCACGGATGAATCCACACAGCTTGATGAGAGTCTATTTTTTGGTCAAAGGGTTTCTCTATCTGGATGAGGTAGATATTTGAAGCTGAGAGGCTTGGCAATTCTGCCTATTGGTACAACCTAATTTGAGTGGGAACCGCTATATTAATTATTACTTATTACTTATTACTTATTACTTATTGAACGGTCACAGGATGGAGATATTATAAAATAAATGAATAAGTGTTAAGCACTTGCTTAACAAAGAAGATGTTGTAGTAGGAGAGCTAAAAACCGTGTCAGTTGAAACCCTAGAAAAGCGTTCTACGTCTCGTAAGCTTGCCCCTCGGTATCGCGTTTTGCTTCATAATGATGATTTCAATTCTATGGAGCATGTGGTAAAGACTTTGTTGACTACCGTACCCAGTCTTACCCAGCCCCAGGCTGTTAGTATTATGATGGAAGCTCACACGAACGATATTGCTTTAGTAATTTCTTGCGCTCAAGAACACGCTGAGTTTTACTGCGAAACTTTGAAAAATCATGGTTTAACCAGCACCATTGAGCCTGAAGAATAAGTAGCTGTAACCTAGTGGGTAGGTAAGCAAAGGCGATCACACCTCTGTTCTACGCCATCCATTTTCCCATTAATCAACTATTGATTTTCATCAAGTTGTCTCAAAATCAGCAGCCAGAGAGGTAAAGTAAGGGTTCAGCAGCTTTTAACCGTCAATATTGATGATTTTGGAGCTAAAGCTTACATCCTTATAATTATTGCCCGATTTTCCGTATAATCACTGGCATGGTAGGTCAACTTGGTATGAAGATAAATATTTCTACTCTAGCTATCAGACCAATATTTGTGAGGTTAGGATGCTTTATTCTGGCTTTATTAGTATTGTGGCTACCTTTGGCAGTACCTATTTACTTACTGATAAGTGATAGTAACCTAGCCAGTATTTTGGCAATGGTACTGCTGTATGGAGAATTTATTTTCTTAATCAGGTGGTGGGGAAAAAAAGTTTATAACCAGTCGCAGATTCTCCGATATTATGGCTGGGAATTGGGACGGCAAAGCTGGGTGCAACTAATCCGGGGTTTAGCTATTGGATTAATTAGTATTCTGGTTTTATTTGGCGTTCAGAGCCTACTGGGTTGGTTGTATTTAATACCCGCAGATGATTTATTAATCGATATAGTCCTGGAAGGTTTGCTTGTCAGTTTGGCGGTAGGTTCTGCGGAGGAGTTAGTATTTCGTGGCTGGTTGCTGGATGAGTTACAGCGAGATTATGCACCCCATGTAGCACTTTGGGCAAATGGGATCATTTTTGGGATTTTACACTTTATCCGACCTTTAGAAGTTATCATTGCTACTTGGCCGCAGTTTCTGGGTTTAGTAGTCTTGGGTATAACTTTGGTATGGGGAAAGCGTTGGGGTGGTGGAAAACTGGGCATTCCCATAGGCATACACGCGGGTTTAGTCTGGGGAAACTACGTGATTAATGTGGGGGAATTAATTGAGTATTCTGGTGCGGTTCCGGAATGGGTGACTGGTATTCAGAGAAATCCTTTGGCTGGGTTGATGGGTTTAGCTTTTTTAAGTGCGATCGCTTGGTGGATACGTGGTAAAACGATAAAAAAGTCTCAGGAGAATTTTAAGTAGGGCTTGCTGAAAGGTCTTTTGGTGGAGGTAGGGAATAGGGAATAGGCAACAGGCAACAATTTCATACCCTATTTTTTCTATTCTTTTGACCAGAAAAAATTATAAATGCAAGGTTTTTAAGCCTCAGCATTCTATTCTCTTGCACTTGCTTCCACGAAGTGGTACGAAGTGAAACTCAACAGGAAGGAAAAGGAAGTAGGTTTTTGTTGGGTTACTCTACTCTTCTCGTAAGCTTCGCTTACGAGAAGCCCCTTCGGGTTTCGTACCTCAACCCAACCTACAATCATTAATCCGTTTAGAGTATATAAGGGTTTTACGGTTATTCAGCAGAACCTAAGTAAGAACTAAACTGTTTCTGCCATCATAGTTCCTAACAAACAAGCTTTTTCTAAGGTAGCTCCATTTAAATTAGCTCCTTCTAATTCTGCACACAGGAGGTTAGCTCCCATCAAATTGGCTCCCGCAAGATTTGCACCTCGTAAATCAACTTCTTCGAGGTTAGCTTCGCTTAATAATGCTCCTTGTAAATCAGCACCACCCAAGTCTGCACCTTTGAGATTTGCGCGGGAAAAGTTCACTCCCCGTAAGTCAGCACCGCGCAAATCAACATCTTGTAAGTTGACACTCATTAAGTTAGCACCACTTAAGAAAGCACCTGCTAAGGATACTTGAGTTAACCTAGCTCCCATTAAATTTGCACCGCGCAAATTACTTCCCCGCAAGTCAGCACCTGTTAAATCTGCTTGCATGAGGTTGGCTCCCATTAAATTTGCCCGTAAGTCGGTTTGTAACAGAATAGCTCCCATCAAGTTAGCACCTTCTAAATGGGCACCTTCGAGTTTGCTCTCCCTAAAGTCAGTACCCACCAACTTGGCTCCAGCAAAGTTAATCCGGCTTAAGTCCAGTTGGGAAAGATCCTCATCTTCTAAATCTGCTCCAGGAATTTGTTTCAGTTCCCCTGATTTAATTGCTTCAATAGTCACGTCGCTTGGCTCCAAATTCAAAATTCACCCATTCACGGATTCAAAATTATTCCTTTTCAATCATTCTCGCGCTTATAAAAATCTAAAACCCGTATTTATACGGACTTTTATGATTTTAGGTATAGGTTGGGGAGCTACTGTGTTGCGTTGAAACACTTGCGGTGGTGAGGCAGTACAGTCTTGGGGTCTCCCAAAGTGGAATAACTGCCGAAAGGTAAGCAAAGTGTTCAGCCCGGAGGCAGTTTCACTCCGTTGTATTCAGTGGCGTTTGAGGGACAATAGACGCGCACTGGTTTCTCGTAGAATAACCCAACAACAAAAGACTTTGGTATTGTTGGATTTCACTCCGTACCACTTCGTGAAAGCAAGCTACAACCCAACCTACTGGACTGACACGCCTAAAAATGTAGGTTGGGTTGAGCGATAGGGAAACCCAACAAAGCTTTACTGGTGTTGGGTTACTCTGCTCCAAGCCGCTGTTGCGTCTACATTCTTCAACCCAACCTACACCTATTGCACT
>JASJCJ010000127.1 GCA_030066045.1 Calothrix sp. MO_167.B12 | reverse complement strand
GCTCCTTTAATCCTTTGTTGCTGCAGCAAAACTTTGACTCTAGAGATGGAAATATTTAATAAAAATGCAGCTTCTGTCGTGCCGACAATTTTATTCATGATACTACAATGAAATATATCGCTATATTTTATCTTTTCATCAAATGAGCCAATTAGCCAGTAAGCAGTAGTGGACTGATACGCCTAAAAATGTAGGTTGGGTTTCCCTATCGCTCAACCCAACAAAGCTTTACTGGTGTTGGGTTGAAGAATGAAACCCAACCTACACCTATTGCACTATTTTAGCTGTGTCAATCCAGTAGCGTGGGTTACGCGCTTACGCTTTAGCGTAGCCATGCCCGGAGGGCTATACGCACCATTTATCTTGACGGCTTGACAAATAGAGTTAAATAGTAATAAAAATTAATAAAACGGAGTCAATAGTAATAAAGACACAAGATCATGTATTTGACTCCGAAGCAAGTATACGAAAGATATTGTTTCTCATCAAAACTTTACTTCTTGAGGAAATACGAAAAAAAGTTACAATCTGATTTTCAAAAAGGTATTAACAAAACTTAGTAAAAAGGTAATAATCGGAATATACCAAACATAGGAAGGTCGAACTATGGCACTGAAGAAAAAGAAAGGATTCAATATTGCAACAAAAACGTCGAAGTATAAGTTGTCCCGCAACGGTTTTGATTTTGAGGCTACAAAACAGCTATTTAATCAAGTGGTTGAGTTTTATTTTATAGTCATCAATACTGAACCAGACGGGTTTTTGAGTCCAGAAGCTAGGATAAAACAGCAGAATGGGAAACCCAAAGATGTAAGAGGGCACTATGAGGCTTTAACTATAGGCGGTCGTGCAAAATATCCTTTCCCTTTCGATGTGCCGACATATCTACGACGCGCCGCGTTTGAGAAAGCTGTAGGTGCTTATTCTTCCTGGCGTACTAATTACCAAAGATGGCAGAACAGACCAAAAAGACATCAACACCATAAGCCACCAGTACAGCCGAGAAAATTTAACTTTAATCCTACTTACTATGCTGGGATGTATAAGGATTTAATCGGTAACGAAATAGTTCTCAAGCTATTAGTTAATAATGCGTGTCAGTGGGTTAAATTCACCTTTAAAGGTCGTTCTAATGCTTCTATAAAAGGTTGGGGATTTCAATCACCAACTATTCAAATTAAGGGTGGCGAGGCTTATATAAGCTTTACCATTCAAAGATACGTACCAGCTACCGGAGGAATTAAAAACCAAATAGTTCAAGATGCTGTGCGTGTCTTGGGAATAGATTTAGATTTAGACAATCATGCAGCGATACTATCTGTCTTAGAACTCAAAGATAGCCAAGGTCGGGAAGTAGCAAGACGATTCATAAGAACCCCGAATGGCGTAAATCTTAGGAAGCGAGCTTTAGGAAAGATAGCTCAAAAAATGAATAAAACCGGAATCATCCACAAAGGTTTCTGCTTTAAAAAGTGGGAAAAAATCCGTAACAGTGAAAAGGATATGGGTTCTCGAGTAGCGCGTCAGATTGTTAATTTTGCTCGTCAGTACCATTGCAGAATAATATCTTTTGAACATCTTGGTAACTTAAGACCAAACAAAGGTAAGTATTCAAAAAGGTCTAACCAAAAGCGTTCATATTGGCTCAAAGGTAAGATATATCAAAACGTCAAAATAACTGCTTATAACGATTACGGAATACTTACCACCCGGGTTAATCCACGTAATACTTCAAGGCTGTCGCCGTGGGGTGAGCCACTGGCTAGAAAGAACCATATTCCAACTGACACCGAAGCCTTTTTGAGTGATTACGAATCGGGTGCTACATGGATTAAGTCTGTGAATGGCTATACTGCCCATTCTGGCTTGAATGCTGCAAGGAATGTCGCCATGAAATTAATTAATAGATATTACCCCGAGCTTCAATTGAGCCGGGATATAACCCAAATAAAAGCCACTAACTCAAAGGCTGGTGGTGTATAGTCAGGCTCGAACGGTGGTGCTACCCTCCTATCCTGATTATACCTGGCGCGTGGAGCGTCAAGTAAGTTCTGTTTGTGACTAGTAGCCAATAGTCGGATCTAGCATCCTCAAGGCTATGGCTTACCTTATCAGATGGGATTCTTAATAAAAGCGTTATTGCGTTTAAACTACGGTTTACTGCGTTTTAATGTCTCCACGAGTTCCCTGTTTCCTTTAATACGTATTTTTTCAAAAATCAAGTATGATTTCTATAATCAAATTTTCAATACTGTGGATCTAAGATTTTATGAATACATCAAAAAATTGATCGTCTACAATTGGGATCTGAGATATCGAACAAACCAAATATTTCAAGAAAACTTGATGCAAGTTACCCCAGCCCCAGAAATAGCAACCATAGCTGTAGGGTTCCAAGCACTTTCAGATTCCCTACGAATCAAGATTTTGGAACTATTGCGCTCTCAAGAATTGTGTGTATGCGAACTTTGCGAACAGCTAGATATTAGTCAATCTAAATTGTCTTTTCATCTCAAAACCCTTAGAGAAGCTGGATTAGTTCGTAGTCGTCAGCAGGGTCGCTGGATCTACTACAGCCTCAATTTACCCCAAATAGTTGCCCTCGAACAGTACTTGGCTGAATACCGTCGCTTTACTTCTGTGTTACCAGCCAGACCTTGCAGCGATACACCCAAATAAACCAAATAAACTTGATATATTTAACTTATTTGATATATGATAAAACTGCTCTAATTGGAGAGCAGAAAAATCTCTGTACGCTTGATTAAATAGTGCTTTGACATAGCTAGTGGTAGTCATCATGGTTATCAGTAGTCTTGCTGCATCTCCTGAATAGCAATCAATAAAAATTGATGTTTGTAGCCCCTAACATCTATGACTACCAACAATTCTCAAATCAATCCCAGAGCCGTAAAAGCTGGCAGTCAGCTTAGTTTCTTTGAAAAATATCTCACGGTGTGGGTTATCCTTTGTATTCTTGCAGGCATTGCTTTGGGAAGAATGTTCCCTGGAGTAGCCCGAACCCTGGATGCAATGAGCGTTTATAACGTCTCCATTCCCATTGCTGTCTGTCTTTTTTTCATGATGTACCCGATCATGGTGAAGATTGACTTTTCTCAGACGGTAAGGGCGGCGCGCACTCCCAAACCCGTGATTTTAACCTTAATAGTAAATTGGTTGATTAAGCCTTTTACAATGGTGGTGTTTGCTCAGTTTTTCTTGGGTTGGTTATTTCAACCCCTATTAACAGCCACTGAGACTATTCGGGGTACAGAGGTTAGTCTGGCAAATTCTTACATTGCGGGGGCAATTTTATTGGGGATTGCTCCTTGTACAGCAATGGTGCTGATGTGGGGATATCTTTCTTACAGTAACCAAGGACATACCTTAGTAATGGTAGCGGTTAACTCCTTAGCCATGCTGTTTTTATATGCTCCCTTGGGGAAATGGTTACTATCTGCCAATAGTTTAATAGTGCCTTGGCAAACAATCGTTCTCTCGGTGTTCATTTATGTCGGTTTACCCCTAGCAGCAGGGATGTATAGCCGTTATTGGATTTTCAAACACAAAGGACAACAGTGGTTTGAGAATAACTTTTTACATTATCTCTCTCCAGTAGCGATCGCAGCTCTTTTAATTACTTTAGTTTTGCTGTTTGCTTTCAAGGGAGAGTTAATTGTCAAGAATCCGTTACACATTTTATTAATTGCTGTTCCTTTATTTATTCAGACCAACTTTATTTTTCTGATTGCTTATGTAGCAGCACAGAAGCTCAAATTAACCTACGAAGATGCTGCACCGGCAGCGTTAATTGGAGCCAGTAATCATTTTGAAGTTGCAATTGCCACAGCAGTAATGTTATTTGGTTTAAATTCTGGTGCAGCTTTAGCCACAGTGGTAGGGGTATTAATTGAAGTTCCAGTGATGTTAATGTTAGTGGAACTGTGTAAACGCACAGCATTTTGGTTTCCCCGTCAACCAGAAAAAGCGACTTTGCTTGACCCCCGTTGTGTTAGCTCCTTAAAATGACAAAATTTGACCACCCCCCTAGAATTTTATTTTTATACGGTTCTTTGCGTGAGCGTTCTTACAGTCGCTTATTAGCAGAAGAAGCAGCGCGAATCATTACAGAAATGGGTGCTGAAGTTAAGTTCTTTCATCCCCATGATTTACCCTTGCGTGGAAGATTTGAAGAGTCCCATCCCCAAGTTCAAGAATTAAGAGAACTAAGTCAATGGTCAGAAGGTCAAGTTTGGTCTTCACCAGAAATGCACGGTAACATTACAGGCATTCTCAAAAATCAAATTGACTGGATACCTTTAAGTATTGGTGCAGTTAGACCAACCCAAGGAAAAACATTAGCAGTCATGCAAGTTAGCGGTGGTTCTCAGTCTTTTAATGCCGTCAATACCATGCGGATTTTAGGACGCTGGATGCGGATGTTTACAATTCCGAATCAGTCTTCAGTAGCAAAAGCTTACCAGGAGTTTCATGAAGATGGCACGATGAAAGATTCTTCTTATCGAGATCGGGTAGTGGATGTGATGGAGGAGTTATATAAATTTACTGTGCTATTAAGGGATAAAGTCGATTATCTCACAGATCGCTACAGTGAGCGTAAAGAAAAAAACAGCCAAGAAGTGATTAAGATAATTGAAAATTCCATAGTTAAAAGTTCAAATTCATCCTTGACTTGAAACTAAAATTTATCTGTTGAAACCCCTTTATATCTCAATGGGAAATCATCATGAAAAAAGTCATGTTTGCTTGCAAGAAAAATTCCTGTCGTTCCCAGATGGCAGAAGGATTTGCTAAAGAATTAGGAGTAGGGAAAATAGATGTTACTAGTTCAGGATTAGAAGCATCTCAAGTAAATCCTACTGCTATTAAAGTAATGTCAGAAATTGGGATTGATATCAGTAATCAAACTTCTCAAGCTATTAGTGACTTCAAAGCAGAAGATTATGATGCAGTAATTTCTTTATGTGGCTGTGGAGTCAATTTACCTAATGAGTGGGTATTGCAAGAAATCTTTGAAGATTGGCAACTAGACGATCCTGATGGACAATCGATTGAAACCTTTCGGCGTGTACGGGATGAAGTGAAACAAAGAGTGGCAAAGTTAATCAATCAAATCAGTTAATAGATTGAGTATTGGCTATGTCTACCTCGATATTACTTGTAGCGACTGTCTGAATTGTCAAGCGATCGCTGGATTGGTTAGGTTTGGTTTCGTTCAACCCAACCTTGTATCTTCAGAAGAGGTTTTCGCTCTACAAGAACTAACAAAAAGACAACTTACAATGATTATTAGAAGATTCACACTCCCATTGGTGTTAACAACTGTGGAATGACTACTGTATCGGGTAAAACCTCTATCCAGACTACTGCCCCACAGGATAAGGGATTATCTGGTTGATACACTATTTGACATAGGGAGCAAGATGCTCCCACTACCGCATATTTTTGAAAAATTGGGATGCTCCGGTTCGCTCGATTTCTTGATAAAATTGGTACAATATCCTGCAATTTACCACAATCAAAGGCTGATAGCTACTAGCTAATATGGAGCCAAAAGTTGAGATTCGTCGCTTATTTGATATCATGCCAGCTTCTGGGCGGATGACTACCAAAATAGTCAGTAAACCAGAACAAACAAAGGTGATATACGCGGCTTTCCCTTTGCCCTGGAATCAAGAACGCCCAATATATATTAATTTTGACTTGTGGAGTCGTCTTACTAAACCACAACGAGACTTGTTATTACTGCGGATGGTGAGTTGGTTAGGGGGGGTTAAGTGGTTTAAACCTGATATCTATCAAGGGGTAAGTTTAGCAGGAATTTTGGCTGCATTGGTGGAGTTTTCCCAATCTGATGTGGTGGGTGTAGTGGTGGCAGGAGGATTAATTGCGATCGCAATTAATAGAATTTGGCGTACAAACCGCTCCCAAGAATCTGAGTTAACTGCTGATAAAGGGGCAATTCGGGTAGCATTGCGCCGTGGTTATTCAGAGGTAGAAGCCGCACAACATCTATTAGCAGCCATTGAAGCTGTAGCCAAAATTGAAGGGCGTTCTGGTTTAAATTTTATCGAACTAATTCGTTGTCAAAACCTCCGGGCGATCGCTGGCTTGTCAGCAGTGAGTGGAAGAGTGGAGGAGTGAGGGAGTGAAGTAGTAGGGGCGCAAGGCTTGTGCCCTGGAGTGATGGAGTGAAAGAGTGATGGAGTGAAGGAGTGATTAATTATGGGTCAACTTAAATAGGGCTTGCTGAATAACTATAAAACATTGATTTATCAATGCATAAGGGCTGTTTGATCCGGAGAAAGTGCAAGGAAATAGGGGCTTGAGATTTAAAAACCTTGCATTGACGAGAGAACCCGCGACGACGACAGTCGCTCTGGGTAGCGCGAGTCGTGATCATTTTTTTGGTAAAAAGAATAGAACAAATCAGGGATGAAACTGTTGCCTGTTGCCTGTTGCCTGTTGCCTACCCTCACCCAAAGACTTTTTCAGCAAGCCCGACCGCAGGCTATTACGAATTATTTTAATTGGGATGCTACCATTACCCAATGCCAAAATTTCTTGTTATATCTGGAAATAGGATTTTTGCGATTGTAGTTTAAAAAGTCACATGAAGCGAACTAGGACAAAAGTAGTGTCAAAAGCCTAACCGTAAGCCAGATAAGGAATCAGAAACCCCATGCACCGCGAGCAGTGGGGTAGTTATACCAATTTCCGAAATTAAAGCTACAGATAATGCGTCAAGAATAAAATCATATTCTGCATCAATTTTTGCAAGTGTAGCCTAGCTAAATGAAATTGGTATTAATTATCAGCATCACGCTCAAGACCACAATGCTTATAGCAATTTCCTAAATTCAAGCTACAGATAATGCGTCAAGAATAGAATTATATTCTGCAGTTCACGGAAGCAAGTGTAGCCTAGCTAAATGAAATTGGTATTACACTCTAAAACTTACCCCTATGGAAAATCAAATCACCGCGACTCAGGTTTCTCTCCCCAAAGGCGGAGGAGCAATTCAGGGTATAGGAGAAACATTTCAAGCTTCAGAATTCACTGGAACCGCTTCCTTATCTATTCCCATTCAGACTTCCTCCTGTCGAGGATTTGAACCAAAAATTAGTTTTGATTACAGTTCTGGTAGTGGGAACGGAAGCTTTGGTTTGGGGTTTAATCTGTCTATCCCAAATATTTCTCGCAAAACGTCAAAAGGAATACCCAAATATGATGGCTCTGATACTTTTCTAATTTTTAATGGAGATGATTTAGTTCCCATTGTAGGGGGTAGGCGTGAGGCGATCGCTAACAATATCAATTACACTGTTATCTCTTATCGTCCCCGCACGGAAGGATTATTTGCCCAAATCGAACAATGGATTGCAACGGAGGGGGATTCTTTTTGGCGGATAGTCAGTCGAGATAATGTTACCAGTATTTTTGGCAACACAGAGAATAGTAGAATCTTTAACCCAGAAAATCCCAGGCATATTTTTGAATGGCTGCTATCAGAAACTTTTAATGCATCAGGCGATCGCATTATCTATGAATACAAGTCAGAAAATATAGATAACGTACCAAATCACCTCCACGAGGTAAACCGCAGTCAAACTGCTAATAAATATATTGAACGAATTAAATACGGGAATGTTGAACCCTTTCAGGAAGGGCAAAGTCAGGCAGAACAATGGTTGTTTGAAGTGGTCTTTGATTATGGCGAGTATAATCTAGACTCCGACAACCCCTACACTCCAGTTCAGCAGTGGACTAATCGCCAAGATTCGTTTTCAACTTACCATGCTGGGTTTGAAATCCGCACCCATAGGCTATGTCGCAGCATTTTGATGTTCCATCGCTTTGAAGCAGAATTTGGTAGTGAACCTATCCTTGTTAATGCGACTCGTTTCTCTTATGATGAAACGCCTATAGTTAGCCTGATGACTGGGGTTGAGTCTGTTGGTTATAGCTATGAGAATGGCAAATATCAAACCAAAAGTTTACCGCCTTTGGAGTTTAAATATACCGAATTTAAACCAACAAACCATGCCTTTGAGCCTCTTTTGTCAGAGAAGGGAGAGTTTTTACCGGGATTAGATTTACCGCCAAATTATTCCCTAATTGATTTATATGGGGAAGGTATTCCCGGTATTCTCTACAGTGACGGTAAAACGACTCTTTATTGGGAGCCAGAAGCCAACCAAAATGGGAAGGATGGAGCAGCAGTCAGCTATAGTCCACCCCAAAATCCCCAAGCTTTCCCCATTGAACGCAATGTCCAGGGAGCTACTCAGCGATTGATGGATTTGACGGGGAATGGTCAAGTCAATTTGGTGGTGAGTAGGGGAACTACTACTGGCTATTATGAGGCGAATAGCGATCGCACTTGGCAGAGTTTCCAGACGTTCCCTTCTTTTCCTACGGATTTTAGCAACCCAGATAATCAACTGTTGGATATGACTGGGGATGGCTTGGCGGATATTTTGCGGATGGATGGCGATCGCATTTGGATTTATCCCGGCAAGGGTAAGGCAGGCTTTGGCAGCCCGTTAAGTCGAAATAAGGAAAAAGACATTCCTTTGGTTCGGAAGGGGTTAGAAGAGGAAATTTGGCAATTTACGGATATATTTGGCACTGGGATGCAGCACTTGGTGCGTGTTACTGATGGCATGGTGGAGTGCTGGCCAAGTTTAGGTTATGGCAAGTTTGGTAAGCGGGTGCTGTTGGATAATGCTCCCCGTTTTGGAGCAAGGCTGGATGCGAAAAGGTTATTTCTAGCAGATTTGGATGGTTCTGGTACGGCTGACTTGATTTATGTCCATTCTGACCGGGTGGAGATTTGGTTTAATCAGAGTGGGAATAGTTTTAGTGAGCCGATTAGTATTCCCCTCCCAGGAGGGGTTAGGGGTGGGTTTCCCAGCAAGTGGGATGAGTTAAACCAAATTCGTTTTGCGGATATATATGGCAATGGTACAACTTGTTTGGTGTTTAGCGACAACCATATTAAACCCCGCCACTGGTGTTACGATTTTTGTCAGCGTCGCAAACCCTATTTGTTAAATGAGATTAATAACAATTTGGGGTCAAAATCGACTATTACCTATTGCAGTTCCACTAAGTTTTACCTGGAAGATAAAAAGAAGGGATTCCCTTGGATTGTTAATTTACCTTTTCCGGTGCAGGTGGTGGAGAAGACGGAAAGTTTTGACCTGATTTCGGGTTCCAAAATGGTCAGTTCCTATGCTTACCATCACGGTTATTATGATGGGGTAGAACGGGAGTTTCGCGGCTTTGGATTGGTTGAACGCAGGGATGCAGAAACCTTAGAGGATTTGTTGAAAGGAAACCCACCCCTAACCCCTCCGAGGAGGGGAACCGGAGGAGAGCAGGATGGGAAAGACTTTCATGTGCCGCCGATATTAACTAAAACTTGGTATCATACGGGAGCTTGGCAGCGTCAAGGTTCTTTGTCTCGCCAGTATGAGCAGGAGTATTTCCAGGGGGATAGTCAAGCTTATCAGTTCCCGGATAGTATTTTTGCTGATTTGCATGGGGAAGTTGATGCAGAAACCAGTCGTCAAGCACACTGGACGTTAAAAGGAATGGTGCTGAGGGAAGAGGTTTATGGGTTAGATGGTTCTGAGTTGGAAGATAAACCCTATGCTGTGACTGAAACGAATTACCATGTCAAGTTATTGCAAGGGAAGGGGGAGAATAAATATGGGGTTTATTTTGTTGAACCTAGGGAAACTTTAAGCTATCACTATGAGCGTAATCAAAAAGACCCTCGCATTAGTCATCAATTTGTTTTGAAGGTGGATGACTACGGGAATGTGCTTCGTTCTTGTACGGTGGCTTATGGCAGGAGGCAACCCACCCCTAACCTCTCCTCGGAGGGGAATGAGGAGGGGAATCAGGTATTTCCAGAACAACTGAATTTAAAAGTTGTAAGTGAGGAGAATCGGTTTATTAATATCAGGGGAGAAGATATTAATTTACTAGGTGTTCCTCTAGAAAATAAGAGTTATGAAATTACTAATCTTGCTTTAAAGTCTAGTGAGCAATATTTTAGTTTTGCTGAAGTTGATGATTATTTAGAGCAGGTTTTAGAGTCTTCTGCGTCTCGGCTTTTGAGTTGGCAACGTTATTATTATTGGTCATCGGAATCACAAAAATCACTGCCATTGGGAGAAGTTAGTCCGGAAGCTTTGCTTTATCAAACTGAAGTTGCTGAATTTTCTAGAGAACAGGTTCAAGAAGCATTTAGCAACGCTTTAAATCAAGAACAATTGGAAAATTTACTTTCAACAGAAGGAGGATATCAACTAAAAGAAAATTATTGGTGGAATCCTGGATTAAGACAAACTTATAATCAAACAGATAAATTCTTTTTACCCCAAGCTACTATTGACCCCTTTGGAAATGCTAATACTTATGAATATGACCCTTATCACCTGATTACTGTTAAGGTAACGGATGCTTTAAATAATCAAACGGTGGTGGAGAAGGTCGATTATCAAACTTTACAATTCCAGCGAATTCGGGATATTAATCAAAATATTTCTGAGGTGCTTTTTGACTCCATGGGGATGGTAATTGTCACCTCTTTTTATGGCACTGAAAATGGGGAGCGAAAGGGCTTTTCACCACTGAATGACTATCAGATTAAGGAGTTGCCAAAGCTAGAACAATTAATGGCGAATCCCCAGGATTATTTACAAGGTGCTGCTAGTTATTTCTATTATGATTTGTTTGCTTGGAAGGATAAGCAAGTTCCGGTTCATGCTGTTAATTTAATTGCGGAAGATTATGGTGATAACGGTCGCATTTTAACTCATATTTCTTATAGTGATGGGTTTGGTAGGGAGTTACAAACTAAGGTAAAAGCCAATTCTGGAACTGCATTTTTTGTTAAACCTGATGGTAGTATTGAGACGGCAGAAAGTGATAATCGCTGGTTAACTTCTGGTCGCAAAGTTTATAACAATAAAGGTAATCCGGTTAAGCAATATGAACCTTATTATCTCAATACTTATGAGTATGTAAATAACGAAATTCTCAATCAGTTTGGGGTATCTGATACTCTATATTATGACCCCCTAGAACGAGTTATTCGCACGGAAACTGCTAAGGGATTTTTCAGCAAGGTTGAATTTAACCCTTGGGAAGAAAGCAATTATGATGTCAATGATACGGTAAAAGATTCGAGTTTCTATCAAGATTTCCTGGCAAATTATCCGGCTAATCCTACGGAAGCGCAACGAAATGAAAAAGATGCTTTGGATAAAGCGGCAGAATTTTATGATACTCCTGTAATTAAGGTTTTGGATAGTTTAGGAAATGTTTTTCTAGTAAATGATAATGGCTTAACTTCTTACTATAAATACGATATTCAAGGACGGTTAATTGAATCTATTGATCCCCGATTGTATGCTTCTAATCTTTCTCAGGGAACGACTTATTATAATTTTAAATATCAATATGGGATGAGGGTTGGTACGAAAGAAAATCCCGTAAATCCTTTGGTAATTGATAGTGCTGATGGTGGAGTTGTTAACCCCAGTCTAGATAATGCAATGGGGAATCACTTATGGAATCGTAGTCCGAGGAATTTTGACCAAGTAATTTATTATGATGAGTTGCAAAGAAAGGTCAAAATTAGAACTAAAGGAATTAAGAATGATGGCACTGTTGCCACTGATAATGTGGTAGAAACATTTATTTATGGGGAAAGTCAACCCAATGCAGAAAACCTTAATTTGCGGGGAAAACTTTATCAACTACGCGACCAATCTGGGGTAATTACTAACAGCAAATACAATCTCCAAGGAAATATTCTCGAAACCAGTCGGCAGTTAACTAAAAATTACAAGGATTATATTAACTGGGATGAAAATGTTGAGTTGGAGGAGGAAACTTACACTAGAAAATTTGCTTTTAATGCAATTCAAAAGTTAATTGCTGAAACTACCCCTGATGGTTCTGTAAAGACAAATAATTACAATCTTTTGGGGTTGTTAGAAAAGATTACAGTAACATTACCAAATGGTACATTACAACCCATTATCAATGACATTGAATACGATGCTAAAGGTCAAAGGGTTGCTGTTTCCTATGCCAATGGGGTTAACACAAGTTATAGCTACGAGGAGACAACTTGGCGTTTAATTAAGCTGTATAGTACTAGGTCGAATCGGGATAGTACAGGGAAAGAACGCAATTCTGTGATTCAGGATATTGCCTATACTTATGACCCGGTGGGGAATATTACTCGCCTTAAGGATAATACTTATGCCACGGTTTTCCACAACAATCAAATCGTAGAACCCCTGTCTGATTATACCTATGATGCTCAATACCGTTTGATTAAAGCCAATGGCAGACAGCATCCGGGGATTAATGCTAGAACTCATAAAAATAACGGCGAAGATGGGGATTTTAAGCAGAGTAAGTTTGTCCCCATTAGTGATATTAATGCTTTGGAAAATTACCAGGAAATTTACACTTATGATGATGCGGGAAATTTAATTAAAACGACTCATACAGCATCTAATTCCTGGACGCGAACTCAGGAAATTATGCCGGATTCAAATCGGTTAAAAACGGTTAGCAGTAATAACGGGTTTACTGATTCCCTACCTATTACTTATGACCGTTCCGGAAACCAGCAACAGCTTAATGGTAATAGTACGATTAAGTTGACGTTTAATTGCTGTGAAAATTTAGTTAAAGCTCGAATTATCGAACGTGAAAATCAACCTGATGATAGCGATTATTACACCTATGATAGTGGTGAAATGCGGACTCGCAAGGTGTCGGAGCGGTTGGTAAATGGTGGTGCGGTGATTCAGAAGGAATCAAAAATATATTTGGGTAATTATGAAGTTAAACGCTTGCATAATGAAACCGAAAATGTGGAAACAACTATCCTTAAACGGCAAACCCTGAGAGTAATGGATGGTGAAAGTTGTGTGGCGATTTTCCATTATTGGGAACAAGACGATTTGCAACGGGAAGTTGAGCAAGTAGGGACAAGAAAGCTGCGCTTTCAACTGGATAATCATCTGGGTTCTGTTGCTTTGGAAGTGGATGATGATGCTCAGATTATCAGTTATGAGGAGTATTTTCCCTATGGGGGAACGGCGTTTATTGCTGGTAAGAGTCAGAAGGAGGTAAAGCTGAAGGAATATCGCTATAGCGGTAAGGAAAGGGATGATAGCACTGGGCTTTACTATTACGGTGCGAGGTATTATGCGCCTTGGTTGGGAAGGTGGTTGAAACCAGATCCGGCGGGGACGGTGGATGGGTTGAATTTGTATGGGTTTGTTAAAGGAAATCCCATAAAACTAATAGACCAATCAGGGAATATATCGGCGTTGGCAACTAAATTATTAATTGCTTCCGCTTCGATATTGGCACCAATATGGGGACCTATAGCTGGTGCTGTGGCAGGGGCTATGGCTGGATATCATGCAACAAAGAGGGATGTCAAATGGGGTTCAGGTGCGGGAGGAATTGTGGTTGGGTTTGTGGCAGGAGCAATCGGAGGAGCGGTGTTGGGTGTTCTTAATGCTGCTGCTGCGCCTTTTAGGTTCATAGGGGAGTTGGGGCTACATTTTTATAGAAAAAGGCAAAAGGCAGAAGATGGAACCCAATATCCGGCCATATTCTACAACGAAGAACAGACTGTGAAAATCGGTGGCATAAAATTCAAGTCAGGACGAGTAGGTGCAGAGATGATTGCTGAAAAGCTGAGAATTCCCCAATCAGAATGGAATAATTTTTTACGACCTTTCACCGATACAAGAACTGAGAAAGTAACAGACTCAAATAAATTTAATGGAACCGTAATTTTTGTTGGGCATGGAGACAAGAAAGATTTTGAATTAGAAACAGGCAGAAAGATAGATCCTGAACCAGAACGCACCTATTATTACTCTCCAGGATGGGAGACGGGAAAAGAGGTTTACGACCATCTTAAATCTCAGGTCAATTGGAATAATGTGCAACAAGTTCAACTGTGTGTATGCTACGGCAACAAATTTGCAGACAATTTTCGACAAGCAGCAAATAAGGAGGGCAATCCAATAAATACAATGGCGGCAAATACTAAGACTACGCCGCTGGGAAATCTAGCATCTATGGGTAGAATTCGTGTTCAAGGCTCATTTAGCTCACAAGTGGCTCATTGGTTAACCTTTGGAGCATACACGGGACAGAATGAGAGGTTTTGGACAACAACAAGCTCACGATCAGAACCGATAAGCTGACACGCATTAAAATTGGGATTTCAGAAGTGCGATCGCCGCTCTTGTAGGGTGCGTTAACGACAGTGTAACGCACCTAAATCAAACCAAAACCAACCCATCATAAACCCACCCTTAGCCCCTCATGAAAACCAAAATTATTCCCTAAAACCCAATATTAAAAGAAAGAGCCATGCAAATCCAAGACTACTTCAACTTCCTAGCCCCTGACGATATCCGCATCAAAGGTAGCCGTATCGGTATCGAAAGTGTCCTCTACGAATACATCTATCGTGCTAAAAATCCCGAAGAAATTGCCAAACAATTTGAGACTATTACCCTAGAAGAAGTCTACGCCACCATCCTCTACTATTTACACAACCAAGAGGAAGTAAGAGCTTACTTAGCTGACTGGCTAGAGTTTTGCCGTCAACAACGAGAAGAACAAAAACGTAATCCTTCCCCTGCACGGCAGAGGTTTCGCCAACTAAAAGCAGAAGCAAATGTTCAGCAAGAGTCTACTGAATCAGCGAACGCTGTATGACAATCCAATATTTGCTCGATGAGCATATCGCCTCGCTGTACCGAACCCAACTGATGCGCCAAGCACCCGATCTTGTTGTCAGAATGATTGGCGATCCAGATGCTCCTCCTAGAGGAACCCTCGATCCAGAGATTTTAATTTGGTGTGAGACTCATGATTTCATCTTAGTGACAAAAATCGGAAATCTATGCCTAAACACCTGGCAGATCATCTCGCAGAAGGTCACCACATACCGGGCATTTTTATCATCGATCCATCTAAAAATATTGGTGAAATTCTTACAGAGTTAATCATTATTGCGGGAGCTTCCTTCCCCAATGAATATCAAGACCGATTTGAATACTTACCGTTGAGCGAATAAACCCACCCCTCCCAGGAGGGGAGCCAGGAGGGGAATTGGAAAAATTCAATTATTAACAAAAACCAGGAAAATAAAATGTCAACTATAAACATATCAGACGATCGCCTTAATTCCTTCTACAATCAAAACCCCGATTTTGATATCCTTCAATTTAATTTTCACAATAACCAAGCTGACAATTTAAACTGGGACAACTTAGATCGAGAAACAACTTTAGAGTTATTAAAAAAATACCAGCGATTATTGCGACTGAATCCAGATCCAGAAATTGCCCAAGTTTTATTGAACCAATCGACACAACCCCGTGAGGGTGAGGTACTTTCCAGTGAAGAGCTAGACTCTGCTCATGCGATCGCTGCCATACCAGAAACTCAATTTATCCAAGATTATAGTGAAATATTAGGTGGTGAGCAAGTTGCCCTAACAATCCACCAAAATGCCACCGCTGTCAAAGCCAAAACAGCATTCCTGTCAGCGAATATCCATAGTCAGGTAGCTTCACGCCACACCCGTGCTATGAGGGTTAATAACGTCGGCAGTGACATTCACAAATTCGAGGACTTCCCCAGCTATCAAGAATTATTTGGCAATCTCAACTACTACGAATGCGAACATTGTCACTCCATCTTCAGCGCTGCTGCCTATTTTGTTGATTTGATGCGGATGGTCGAGCAAAACATTACACAACCCAATAAAGACAACATTCCACAACTTTTCCAATTAAAAAAACGTCGCCCTGACTTAGCTACTAAAATCAAATTAACCTGTGAAAATACTAATCACCAGATACCTTATCTCCAAATCGTGAACGAAAGATTAGTAGATGTGGTCAATAAGCACCTCCCAACTCCTAGTAAATCTGAGGAGATCAGCGTTCGAGAATCCTATGTTTTTTCTGAATTGACAAAACAAAATTATCCTTTTAATCTGCCATTTAACTTACCACTGACTCAGATTCGGACGTATTTGGCTCAAATGAAGACCAGTTTGTCTGATATTTACAGCATCTTTGGTGTGGACGAAAAAGAAGTGGCTAGGGAGTATTTAGAGCTTTCCCATGAAGAGTATCAATTAATCACCACTTCCTCCCCCCAGGATTCTCAAGCTTTAGGAAAATCTTATGGGGTAGATGATTTAACGGATGCTGAAATTAAAACGTTAATTAAAACGTTAAGTAATGTTGATAATTTCCTTGCTCGAACAGGACTTACATTAGAGGAATTAAACCAACTCCTTTACCAAAACCTGAGTAAAGCAGAAATCGAGGCAGGAATGTGCCATCAGTTTTTTATTAACCGAGGTTTGGGCAATAGTGATTATCTCCAGATTTCATCCGATTTTACTAAAATAATTAACCTGAATAGTGACACCCTAGATCGCATTAATCGTTTTGTCCGTTTAGCTAAAAAACTTAATTGGTCTTTTGCCGATTTAGATTGGGTTCTCAGAGCAATTAGTAATGATAATCCGAAAATTGACGATGATTCTGACACAATCATCAAAATTGCCAAGATTAAGCAAATAGCCGAAAAATATAAAATTAAATTAGATGTAGTTTGTAGTTTTTTCTATAATCTTAAAAATGTCGGAGATAATAACCCTTATCAGGCATTTACCGATAACAATACAGGAACAAACGGCAGCCGAATTGCTGCTGTATTACGCATCAGTTTTGATGATTTGAAAGCTCTGAGAATAGCATTTTTTAGTAATAGCAATAGTGAGGAAGAAATAGACTTAACAGTTGAAAAATTATCCGTCTTTTATCGCCATGTTAAACTTGCTAACATAGCAAAATTACCCATTGAACAGTACCTAATCCTTTTGCGCTTAATCAACAAAAAAATTCAAGTATTTGCTGTTGAGGATGTTGTTGAAATATTAGACATGGTGGCGTGGCTAAGAAAGTCAGGCTTTCATGTTTATGAATTAGATTATATTCTCAATGGAACAGAAAGCAAATATGTAGGTAAATGGGATAAGGAAAAAGATATTCAACGATTTTTAGAACACTTGTGGACGATCAATGCCAATCCGCAGCAGGAAAAAGAGAAACAAGAACTGATTGAATACTTAAATACTTATCCAGAAAATTTAACACCTCTATTCAAAGGACTGATGGATTTGTTTGCCAAAACAATAACTTTATCTGATGATGACCTAAATGATATCAAAGCATTTCTGGAAGAGCATTACACAATAGAGGATACTCGAGCCTTTATAGAAACCTTGGGAGGGAAATATACTAAACAGATTGAAAAAGATAAAGAAGAACTAATTACACACTTAAATACTTATCCAGAAAGTTCAACAGGGATAGTAGAAAAACTAATGGAATTAATAAAACAAACAGTAACTTTACCTGATGATAACGATGCCACTCTAAATGCTATCAAAGACTTTCTGGAAAAACCTCATGACCAAGAGGAGAGTCAAGATTTTTTGCAATCCTTCTTGTCTACTATAAATAATGCGCCGCAGTCTAAAAAAGAAACAGAAGAACTGATTGAATACTTAGAGGCTTTTTTATTCTATCCAACATTTATAGCAGAACAACTCACGGAATTACTGTCTAGCTTTCAAACAACTTTATCTGATGGTATCTTAAGCGATATCAAGGCTTTTTTGGAAAAACCTTATAAAGCAGAAGAGGCTGATACTTTTTTAGGTTCCATAGATGAGAGGCTCAAAAGGCAGTCTAAAAAGGAGGGAGACCTGTTGTTATACTTAGATAGTTTTCCTGAACTTTCAACAGATACCTTGAACAAAATTAAGGGATTAGTTACCCAAAATATAACGATAACTTTGCCTAATGGTGTCCTAAGTGATATCAAATCTTTTTTGGAAAAACCTTACACTACACCTGATGTTTCAAATTTTTTAGATTCTTTGGAAGTGAAAGCTGATGTTCCAAGTTTTTTAGATTCTTTGGAAGTGAAATTTAATAAGCAGCTTGAGAAGGAGAAAACGGATCTAAGTGAACATTTAGCTACTTTTTTGGGCAGTTCAACAGATATAGTAGAAGCATTGATGGAATTGGTTACCAAAGGAATAGCCTTATCTGATAGTGTCCCGAACTATACTAAAGCCTTTCTAGAAGAGCCTCAAGATTCCCAAAATAATCCCAATTCTGATTACATTAAACAAGTCCTAAGCAGTTTATCAAAATGGCTTATTATTACGCAAAAATTTCAGCTTAAATCAGCCGAAATTGATAGCATTGGGAACTACCCTGAGGAATACCGCTTTACAGAAGATTTTACCCAAATCCGTATCGATAACCTCAAAATTATTCACACATTCAAACAATTAACCAAGGCTTTTAATGATACCCAAAATGAGTTTATTCAGTCTTTGCCTGATCGCACATACGAGAGACTTGCTAAAATCACTGGATGGGAAGAAGCACAGATGAACGAATTATGGCGCGATTTCTCCAGTATTACCGATATCGTGACCTATTCTGAAGTAATGGCCTTCAAGCAGGTATTTGATTTGAACAAATCTTTGGGAGCAAATATCTCTTTTTGGAAGAAAGTTCTCTCTTTAGCAGACAAAACTGCAGAAGCAGAAAGATACAAAGAAGTAGCTCAATCAATTCTCCATCTTGTTAAGGCAAAATATAAAAATGACGAGTGGGAAAAAGTTAGTGAAAAATTTGATAGCCAGCTTAACGAATTAAAGCGTAATGTCTTAGCTAAATTTGCTTTATGGAAACTGAATCAGCAAGATGACAGTATTAAAAATCTGCGTAATCTTTCAGAATATTTGCTGATTGATGTAGAAACCACAGGTTGTGCTTCTGTTTCTTATATCAAACAAGCCATTCTTTCCCTACAAATGTACCTGCAACGCTGCCGTATGCACCTAGAACCTGGGGTAACTCAGGTAGATATTCCTGAAGCTTGGTGGCAATGGATTATGAATTATCGGATTTGGGAGGCAAACCGAAAAGTTTTCTTATATCCCGAAAATTATATTGACCCCAGTTTACGGCATACAAAAACTTCGCTTTTCCAAGAACTTGAAAGTGAGTTACTCCAATCTGATATCACTCAGGATTCCGTAGAACAAGCTTACCAAAACTATTTTAATAAATTCGCTGAACTAGCACAACTCAAACCTGCCACTAGTTATCGCTGCACTGTCGAAAAACCCAATAGTACCGAATCGCAAGATACCCTATTTTTATTTGGTCGTACTGCGAGCGAACCCTATACCTATTACTACCAAGAATGTATCAATCCTATAGTAAATAAACCCACCTGGACTGCTTGGAACAAAATTGATTTAACTATTAATTCTGATTATATCAATGCCACCTATGCCTTTAACAAGTTGTTTATTTTTTGGGTAGAAATAACTAAAACTAAACAAACAAGGCAAGAAGATGGTAAGACGATTAAAACGAATGAAACTAAAGCGACCATTAAGTATTCATTTCACAAAGTGGGCAAACAATGGATGCAACCCCAAACCCTAGCCAAAGATATTGTCATTGAAGACTACGATGAATATAATCCACAGGTAAACCTATGGCATAAAGTATCTGCGCTGCCTATAACGGGGAATGAGTCAGAAGAAAAAATTCTGACCCTATTTGGGAATTTCAAGTTTTATCCGCATGGTTTTGGAAGTATAGCTAATGTAGAAACCACTTTGACGAGCAATTTGCTGCCAGAGAATATAGGGGTGTTCTTAAATAATCAGCCCTCTGATGGTTTCCGAAGCGTAATATACAACAGTCAGTTGCAGGCGATCGCCACAAGGAATCTTTTGTATGACAACTATAATGATGATCTCTTGTGGAGTACAATGCTGGGATACTGGCCAATGAATGATGAATCTGGAAGAGTTATCAAAGATCAAACCGGTCATCATAACGGTAATTGGAAAGGTCAAGGTGAACCGAAATGGAAAACTGTCACTGATTTTCCTGGTGCTGACTCCAGATATGTGCTGGAATTTGATGGCGAGCATGATTACATCTCATTCGATAGTTCTAATGTTCCTATAGGCAATGAAACCTACACCATCTCAGTCTGGATTAAACCCTACGACAAGAAAGTTTCTGGAGAAGGGACTTATAGTGATATTGTTGGTTGGGGAAAATATGGGACAAACAACGAAGTAAATGCTCTCGCTCTTTTTGAGAGCAATTCTACTAATAAGTTAATAAGGCACTATTGGTGGCATAATGATCTCGATTTTACTGTGGATCTAACAGGTCAGTGGCATCATATAGTTGCGACATTTGATGGCACAACTAGAAAAATTTTCCTAGATAGACAAGAAGTCGCCAAGGATCAACCATCTGGACATAACGTTACTCAAAGAAATAACCTTACTATTGGTCAGGGTTTTAATGGTCAAATTGCTGAAGTTCGCATTTGGGATGTAGCTCTTAGTGCCGAGCAAATTTATTTTGCTTCAACACCATTAATCCCATTAACAACACAATTAATCCCATTAATAACACAAAACATATCTACGCCCCATAGTTACACCAAGACGATTAAGAATCAACCGGGGTGGTTCACTTTCGAGAATGGAGATGAGGCTTTTCTGGTTATTCCCCAAGAAAATGATTTTAAACAGATCAGCGATAGCTTAGGAGTTCGTCAAATCCCTGCTAATGATAATTTAATACTCTCATACGATCATGCTGACGATACTAGTGATATAACTCCTCTATCTAAGCAAAAATTTTCTTTCACCAGACTCACCACCAACACTATTCGACAATTAAATGAAAAAATGTTGATGGGAGGTTTAGATCATTTACTGACTCCGGATTCACAACTCACACCTGAATTAGATTTTACTCGTTTCTCTCCCACAGAATCTGTCATTGCTCCCAATAGCAAGCAATTGGACTTTGATGGTCCCTACGGGATTTATTTCTGGGAAATCTTTTTCCATATTCCCTTCTTGGTGGCAAACACATTAAACGCTAACCAAAAGTTTGAAGAAGCCCAGAAATGGTATAACTACATTTTTAATCCAACAACTCAAGAAAAGGCTCCGGTAGGATATTGGTCAATGAATGATGGGTCTGGAAGAGTTATTAAAGCTCTAAGCGGTGATCATCAAGGTAATTGGCAAGGTCGAGGTGAACCAAAATGGAAAACAGTGAATGATTTTCCCGGTGTTGACTCCAGATATGTATTGGAATTTGATGGCGAGCATGATTACATCTCATTTGATAGTTCTAATGTTCCTAATGTCCCTCTACATAATGAAAACTACACTATCGGAGCTTGGATTAAACCCTACGAGATGGGACTTCGTGAAAAAAACTGGGAAGGTTGGGGAATTGTTGGTTGGGGAAAATATGGGGTAAAAAACGAAGTAAATGCTCTCAGACTACAAGTTGGAGCCATTTATCACTATTGGTGGTCTAATGACTTTTTTGCTTCTGTGGGAGATTTAACAGATGGTTGGCATTATGTGGCAGCAACATTTGATGGTACACATAGAAAGATTTTCCTAGATGGGCGAGAAGTTCGCTCTGATCAACCATCTGGGCATAACGTTACTCAAAAAGATAACTTTACTATTGGTCGGACTTGGGATACTGAATATTTTAAAGGTCAAATTGCTGAAGTTGGCATTTGGAATGTAGCTCTGAGTGCTGAAGAAATTAAAAACTTAAGTGGCAACAATACAAACGAAAACGATCGCTTTTGGCGTTATCTGCCATTCCGAGGTCATACCCTGGAGAAACTGAAAGGGATTCTAACAGACGAGCAAGCGATTCAAGCCTATAATGACCATCCCGTTGACCCCCATGCGATCGCCCGATTGCGAATCGGTGCTTATGAGAAAGCGATCGTCATGAAATACATCGACAATCTTTTGGACTGGGGGGATAAGCTCTTTGCTCAAGATACCTGGGAATCAATTACCCAGGCTACCATGCTCTACTTGTTAGCCTATGATCTGCTAGGACAAAAACCAGAAGATTTGGGCAAAATTAAATCATCTGAGCCTAAAAATTTCGATGACATTAAAGAGCAATATGATGGGAAAAACATTCCTCAGTTTTTAATTGAGCTTGAGCATCATGTTGGCGACAGTCAAAGCTTAACCCTAAACCATCTCCCCTTTAATGACATTAACGCTTACTTCTGCGTCAGTGAAAACGAACAGTTCACCGCTTATTGGGATCGGGTTCAAGACCGTTTGTATAAAATCCGTCATTGCGAGAACATTGGAGGTGTGGTGCGACAACTAGCCCTGTTTGAGCCTCCCATAGATCCCAACCAACTCGTCCGTGCTGTTGTGGGGGGAAACACACCCATGAGTGTTGTTTCAGGTTTAACCGCTGAAGTACCTAACTATCGCTTTGATTATATGTTAGAGCGAGCCAAAAATATCACTTCTACCTTGATTCAACTCGGTGCATCACTATTAAGCGCTCTAGAAAAGAAAGACGCTGAACAAATTGCTTTACTACGAGCAACCCAGGAACCAGCTATTTTAAGGCTAATCCAAACAACAAAAGAAAAGCAAATCGAAGAAGCTCAGGCAAACTTAGAATCTCTCAACAAGAGCCTTGATGCTGCTAATAATCGCGTTGACCATTATCAAGGTTTGATTGATGGTAAATTGAATCCTGCTGAGATATCGGGCATAACACTAGCTGGAACTGCTATAGTATCTGAGACTGTTGCAACTGTGTTTAACACTATGGCGGTTCCTCTTTATTTAGTACCTACTATCTACGGACTCGCTGATGGGGGTGAGCAACCAGGTCATTCTGTTGCGAAAAGAGCCGCAGTATCAAGTGGAACCACTAGCATACTTAATCAAAGCTCCTCTTTAGCAGCGACAACAGCACAATATCAGCGCCGTGAAGAAGACTGGCAACTTCAACTGCAAATAGCTAAAGATGAAGTAGCTCAAATTACCCAACAAATTGCTGCTTCTAACATCAATATTGAAATTGCCACATCCGAACTCACGAGTCATCAAAAAAGCATCGAACAAGCCGATGAAGTAGAAAACTTCTTCAAAAACAAGTTTACCACTACAGATTTGTACCAATGGATGGTCAGTCGCTTGTCCACTCTCTACTTCCAGACCTTTAAAATTGCCCAAGATATGGCACTTGCTGCCCAAAAAGCGTACCAATATGAACTTAATCAAGATGAAACTTATATTCAATTTGACTACTGGGACAGCTTGCATAAAGGACTACTAGCTGGGGAAAGTTTAATGTTGGGTTTAAACCAACTTGAAAAAGCCTACATTGAAGGTAATGTCCGCCGTTTGGAAATTGAGAAAACCATCTCGCTGCTACAATTAAATCCCCAAGCTTTCCAAAAATTGAAAAATACTGGAAAATGCGAATTTGCATTGAGTGAAAAACTTTTTGACTTCGATTTTCCTGGTCATTACTGTCGTCAAATCAAAACCATTGCTGTTTCCATTCCCGCAGTTGTTGGTCCCTATCAAAACATCAAAGCAACCTTAACCCAAACCTCTAACAAGACACTGCTAAAACCCGATGTTAATGCAGTTGAATACCTACTGGCGGTCGGGGACAACCCACCAGATGATTCTATTTTGCGCTCAAATTGGCGACGCAATCAAAAAATTGCCATTTCCAGGGGTGCTATGGATAACGGCTTGTTTGAGCTTAATTTTTACTGGGATACCCGCTACCTACCCTTTGAAGGCACAGGTGCAGTTTCTGAATGGGAACTCAGTTTACCCAAAGCAGCCAATCGCATTGACTTTGACAGCATTTCCGATGTGATTATTACCTTGAGTTACACAGCTTTAGATGGAGGGGATAAATTTAAGAAAGATGTCACTAGTTTAGAGCCATTACAACACTATTCTGAGGCTTATTATTTCAACCTCAAACAAGCATTTCCAGGGGAATGGCATACTTTTATGAATTCAAATACAGACCCGGATTCGCAAAAGTTAAATTTTCACATTTCACAAGAGATTATTCTACCTCACATTGAAAATGCCAAACTTACGGGGATAATCTTTAAGCTTGATGCTCCTGATGTATTATCACCTTTGGACTTTGCCACTATTACTCTTGGGGAAAACAATATCATTAATGAAAATGATAATTCAATTAATGAAAGTGTTGCTGATAATTGGTTTGGGGATTGGGTGATTGATTTTGACTTAACTAAAGTTACCGAAAATTTGAAAAAGGATGGATTCTTAAATCCTGAAATTGTCAATAATATAGAATTAATCTTGATTTACGAAGGGAAGATAAGTTGGGAGAATTAAAAGAATGTAGAATTTAGAATCAGCGAATTACGTTTTGCAACGGGGATTTTACCCCGACGCAAAACGCGCTGCTTGTAGAAACAGGGGAATTTAACCCCCAAAGCTGGTTAATATCAAGTCCGGTAGATTAATTATAATTGAGAGTATGGCTTGAAGAGGCAGGGAGTAGGGAATAAGAGACAGGACTTACGCAATTGTCATAATCGGTGATTGGTGCGTGAGGTTACAAGCCTGATTGCTACGTTCAAATATGATCGCAGCATCACGCACCCTACAGTAAATATATGCCAGTTGCGTAAGTCCTACATCTATCAGAATATGTATGGGCAGTAGCAAAAGCAGCTTATCCAAACAAAGAATAAACTCAGCTAAATTGGGTTAAAACTCAACAACAATTACTGAAAAAATCTCAATGGTCTGCGGTTATTAAAAATTGTTATCAATTCAAAATAAAAAAGAAAGATTTAACCAAAGCAATTACCGATTTAGAACGTTATTTAACCAATAATAAAAATCGTATTGATTATCGTTCCTACTTAAAAGCTGGTTTAATGATTGGGTCAGGAGTTGTTGAAAGTTCCAATCGTCGTGTGGTTACTCAAAGATTAAAACAAGCTGGTATGCATTGGTCTGCATTTGGAGCAGAAGGGGTTATGGCTCTGAGAGCAGCATATTTAAGTAATTCAACTCGATGGTCAAATTTTTGGTTATCCTTATCTTACAATCACAGTAAGTTAGCGTAAAATATACGCGTTACACTTGTCCTTTTACGCTTGCACTGACACAGTGGTTAAAACAAGAGAACAAAAGCAATCAGATTTAGCACAAAGATTAGAACAATTACAAGCCAAAAGGGAAGAAATCAAACAAGAAATCTCAAAAATTTAGAAGAGTAATGTAGCTCAAAATGGTTGTTGGATTGTTCGTTATCGAGCTAAAGGTAAAGGCGGAGCTTATTGGTATTACAAGTGGCAATCGAG
>JASJCJ010000126.1 GCA_030066045.1 Calothrix sp. MO_167.B12 | reverse complement strand
TGATGGGGACATATTTGGTATTATTACCCTGAGTATCGTAAAGGTGTTGGGTGACAATTGCTCCTTCCCAAGTAACGCCTTTACCTTTGCCTATTTCCTCATTACCCCTGAAGCGTCTATTATATTGTTCGGTACAGATTATGAGAACAAAGTCAGCTGCATCAATTTCATCATTTGCCCAACGGGGCCATCCTTGAGGTGGCGATTGTTCATACTGGTCTATGTTGCAATCAATCCCATCTTTCCGTAATTTGTCAGCTAGCTGTAAAACTCGATCTTTATGTTCTGGTGAATCATGGCTGTAGCTGATAAAGACTTTAGGGGAAATGGGAACTAAATTCATCAGTATATTTTTTTACGTATAACTAGGCTGCTTGGTACGTGGTGGCGATGGGAAAAAATACGCCAGTTGCGTAAGTCCTACTATAATAATCTAAAGAGATAGGCGATCGCTATGTAGAGGTAACTGTTCTGAGAAATTTAGTGAATGTCTATATATTCCTTGGGAAGGTAACAAGAATCCATCGAATATAAACAACAAGGAACGCCTGCAATTTCCTAAAACTTAAAGTTAACTTTTAAACCTGTTCATCGTTACCTAATAGACTGGAATTTACAATATACAATAATCAGTAATCATTGACACTTAGTACAAGCAATCCTTTAGAAGGATAAAAAAACAAGATGAACGATCTTGCTCCTACAGGACAGTTGCTTCTAGATCGACTAGACATTAATCCAAAAGAAGTCAAAAATATTAAACCTCGATGGAAGCGAACTAACTATCGTGCGGTTATTAATTGGCTCACTCTGTATAAGCCTCAACATGATGCTTCGGATCTCGAAAAAATACATGGCTTATTAGAGGCATTTCATCATCTTTGTCAAACTGAAACTTAGGAAAAAGCTGCACAAATACTTTTTACTCGCCTAATGACACCCACTAAAGATGAACTACACGATCAATTAAATATTTGGGGATATTATCGAGAACAAGAAGATGTGTATGGTCAGGTATTAGACAAAATTAATCCGAAATTAAACGCTATTATTCTTAACTCTCTTGGTCGTCTTTCGGATGATCTTGGGGACTATGCTCAAGCCAGGGTCAAGGAGCTTCTCTGGGAAATTTAGGGACTGTTTACTTTTCAATCGGAGACTTCAATAAAGCTATTCAATATCATCAACAGCACCTAACTATCACAAAAGAAATAAATTATCTTCAAGGACAGGCTGATGCTCTTGGAGGACTGGGTTCAGCGCATTGTGCTTTAGGGAACTATTGTCAAGCAATCGAATATCATCAACAGCAACTAATCATCACCCAAAAAATCAATGATTTACAAGGAGAAGGCAGTGCTTGTAATGGCCTGGGAAATGCCTATTTTGCTCAAGGAGATTTAGAAAAAGCGGTTGATTATTATGGATACTATCTTGCCATTACCCAAAAAATTGGTTACAAGCAGGGAGAAAGTACTGTTCTAGGTAATCTGGGGAATATCCATTTAGCAGCAGGAGATGCCAAAACAGCAATTGAGTATTACCAACAGGTTTTGGAAATTGCCAAAGAACTTAAAAACTTACAAATAAAAGGAATAGCTCTTGATAATCTTGGAACAGCATACTCTGAGTTGGGAGATTTCAATCAAGCACTTGATTACAAAATTCGGAGTTTCACTATTTGTCAAGATATCGGCGATTTGCAAGGTGGAGCCAATGCTTTAGGTAGCATAGGGAATATTTTTATCGATTTAGAGCAGTATTCAGATGCTTTGGAATGTTTACAACCTGCACTCGTGATTTTCAGAGAACTAGGTGATAATTTTGGTGAAGCTATGGTTCTTCGGGGATTAGCAGGACTTCACGACAAAATGCAACAATTTGATCTAGCACTTGAATATTCTAATCGTTCTTGTGAAATGGCTTCAAAACTCGGTATTCCACAAGCTGAAGAGTTTGAAGAATTTAGAGATCTATTATTGGCTAAATATAACAGCTTGCCACAACTTGAAGATGATTAATTACCTATTTATCGACAAAAAAGTAATTTTTACCTAATTATTGCTGAAGATGTTGCGAAAAAAGCTAGTAAAAATCGAGCAGAAGTTTCCGCAGCATAGAAACGGAATTTATCATTTTTGTCATAATCTGCATAATCTTGGACAGATTTAACAACAATCATGGGAATTTCATGAATTTCTGCCACAGCACCAATGGCTGCACTTTCCATTTCTACTCCCAATGCTTTACGCTGTAATTTTTTCAACCGCTCAAATATTTCTGGATCTTTTTGTACCTTACTTGTAGTAGCAATTACCCCAATATGAACTTCAGGACTTAATTTATCTTGATAGCGTTGATTATCTGGATTTAAAAGTCTTTCCTGCTCGACTGCTTTCAGTCCATTATTGGTGAATTTAAAAGGGTCTATGGTCAATAATTCTTGTTCGGATAATCTTGTAATAATCTTTTTCCATTCGGGACATTCACTTTGTCTTTCTGAATGGTTGACTGGGTTTTGATAACTATTAGGTTCTTGTTGATAGTCATAGAGTTTGTGAAGTAACCAACGCTCTTGATGAAGATAGGATTTTGGTCTACTTGTCTGAATCGTATTCATCCAATCTGGAGAAAAATTATCGATTTTATGTTTCCATAAAGGTTTAATATTATAAGTTGTGATATCGTGAAAAATTTCCTCTGTACGAATCTTTTGTCCTGCAATTTCTTCATAATAAGCTATCAGCTTTCCATAATCAAATTTAAATACTCTATCTGCGACAATTACATCTCCTAAAAATACATCTTCTTTATTCCCAGCACAAATGCCAGTCATAGCCAAATAGCTTGGTTTGAGTTGTGTAATTAATCTAGAGGCCAACTCGGTAGTTCTATTTTCTCCCATATCAACTGCGCTGGCTGCTGCAATGGTTAAATTACTTCCATTACTATGCCCGAAAGTTTTTTTATAATAAGAATATCCCAGATTATCTTGATATTCTTCCCAGGATTTACCAGAGTTATTATCACAAATTTTCAGTGCATCTAGCTCGTCTTTAAGAGCAGTAATAACTAAGACATCAATTTTTGATACTGGAGATGATTTTTGTGACTCTGATGGTGATGATTGCTGATTAGTTTGAGGTGAAGATGCAGTCAAAGCTTCAAGTTTTTTCTGCCCAATTAAAATAATTATCCTAAATATTTCTATATTTTCATCATCCAAGTTATATTTTTGTTGCGGTTGTTTGAGAATATAATCAGCAAGTTGAATCAGAGGATGACTTGGATTGCTACGAGATACTGAATAATCTTTAAATTTAGAAATTAAGATAGTGGTAAATTCACTAATACCTAAGTTGAAGTCGAGATTAGCAATAAAGTAATTATCAATTCCAGCATTTCTGAGAATCCCTCGTCTTCCAGCTACGCCATCAATATTAAGAAATAAGTTTTGCAGAGCAGATTCTAGCTTAATAGTCTCATCTAGTGCTAAATCGGAAAAGATTTTAGAATTATTCATTTTATCTTGCCTTGAGTTGAAAAAAATTATCTAATATAAATTTATGGTTTCAAAATATTTTCAATTACCTCTCTCAACTTTTTCCATACAATCTCACCTTTGAAGTTTTCCCAAAATGATGAAGGACTATCGTAATAATAAAGTCTTTGTTCGTTTAAACTATAAACTACAGGAACAAGATACCACAATGAATCAATTTCATAATCTAAAGGATTTTCAGAGCGTATACTATTTTTAGTTTCTTCCCTTAGATTATCAACAACTGCGATAGAAAAACAAATATTAGAAGGTACTCTGGCATTAAAAAGCTGGTTTGTTATGGAAGACGTAGCCTCTTGTTTTGCATAATCAAAGCAAAAGCTGGAATATCTTTTTAAAGCTTTGAAGTTAGTAGAAGAATTATATGAAAAAATAAAAAAAGCATCTCCTCTCATGTTCAATAATCCGAAGGAAAGTTCAAAGTTAGTTATTTTTCCCACAAGTTGGAACTGTTGATTCTCATAGTTCACATTATTTTGAGGAGATAAACATCCTTCGGTTATTAATTTTTGACTCATATTTCTTAAATATGAGCTAAGTTTATTGTTAGTTCCCGAACTCGATTCTTGATTATAATTGTTCTGTTCAGAAGATATATTATTGAGATTCTTCTGACCAATTGAATATATTTTACTAAATATATCTATTGTTTCATCGTCTAAATTAGATTGTTGCCTTCTTTGAATTAAATAATATGATAATGCCATCAATGGATGGTAATTACTCCTTTCACTAGATGCTGAATACTCTTTCAATTTAGAAGCTAATATAGCTGTAAATTCATTAATATTTAAATTAAAATCGAGATTACTGATAAAATAATTATCGATATCAGCATTTACCAATATAGCTTTCCTCCCCGCAACAGTATCAATCTGACTAAATAATCTAACTAAAGCTGTTTCAAGCTGGCGAATATCATTGGCATTTAAATTAGAAAATATTCTAGTATTTTTCAATTGATTCTGCTCCCTTAATTGGCTTGTTGGCTCTTGAGATACTTCAGACTGGGAAAATTGTAATTCAATAGCAATAGCTAAAGCGCGATCACAATATTCTACAGCTAAATTAAGGTTACTTATTAGTTGGTAAAGATATGCCAAATTTATTAAAACAGTTACTTCATTGGCACGACTACCAATTTCATGGAAAATATTTAGAGATGCTTGCAAATATTCTAAAGCTTCTGAATATTGATTTAGTTGTATAAAAGCATTGCCTAAATTTAATAAAGCTTCTCCTTCTCCATATCGATTACCAATTTGTTTAGTTATTTGCAATGACTGCTGTTGAAAATCAATTGCTCTGTCATATTCTCCTAATGCCAGATAAACATTACCAAGATTTCCTAACGCTATTCCTTCACTTTGCTTATCATGAATCTCTCTGGCAATGGATAAACCTTCCTCGGAATAACTCATTGATTTGACATAATTAGCCATATCATAATCGACAACTCCTAGATTAATAAGTGCTTGTGCTTCTCCCTTACGATTATTAATATTTTTAGCTATAGATAAACTTTCTTTATGGCAATCAATAGCTCTAGAATAATTACCGAGAGCTTCATAAACTTTTCCCATATTAATCAGAGCATTGTTTATTCCTAAAGAGTCATTAATTTGCTCTGCAATTCCAACACTTTGTTCTAGATAATTAATTGCCTGATTATAATTTCCCAAAACATAGTCACTATTTCCTAAAGTATTTAATAACTTAATATCTAATTTAAAATCTAGCTTTTTCAATAATTTATTACATAAATTAATCTGTTCTTTATAGTATCCCCAAGTTCCGAGTTGGTTATATAATTCTTCTTCGGTTGGAGTTTCAAGACGAGAAACAATAATTTTACTTGCTGTTTCCCAATCCTCTAATTCACAGAGATGATAAAATGATTCAAGAAGACCTTGTATTTTTTGTAAGTTTGAAGCATATGCTGGAGGTTTATATTTAGTAAGCCAATTGATCATGGCTCTATAAGAGGTTCGTTTACTACGGTTTTTAATAGAGTTGATAACAGATGTATTAATTCCAAGTTTGGTTAAAATTAATTCTCCTTCTAGGGGAATTTTAATAATAGTTTCATCATCTTCTGTATTTAATATTCTCAAATGTTCTAATGATAGACTTCTAATTAAATTATGCTGTCTAAGTAGAACTTGATTATTTCCATTAATTATTTCCTCAACTAAATATCTATCTCTCAAAGCATCCAAAGCAATTTGTTTCTCATTTTCATAATCTATATCCCAGTCTTCCAAGTGACTTAACCAAAAATCTTCTGGTACTTCACACCGATAAACCGAAGACTCACAAAGAAGTAAATAAGCACTACGAACATCTCTGCGTAAACGATTAAATGTATTTTCTAATCTAGATTTGACATTTCGACGTAAACTACGGGTGTATTGATGTAAATTATACTGGTCATCACCCCCTACTGTTGCTCCTCCAGATTTTGCTGACTCAATTGCTTTTTCAACTTCTTCTATTTCGTTTCCATACTTATTCCAATAAGCCAGAATATTACCATTAAATGGGCGATTGACAATTTCCCCAGCTATCAACCGTAAAGCTAAAGGATGACCTTCATAAGCTTGTCCAATGCGTTCTAAATAAGGTTTTCCTTCTGCTTCTGAACTAACATCTAATCCTGTTTGACTAAATAAAGCTAATTGCTCTTGTTCTGACAAACCCCTTAAAGGTTGACAATATAAGAAATTTTGGTAATGTTTTTTAGGATCAATCTGTGCTGGTAAATCCTGTGAGGTTAAAATCAAACGACTTTTACAAATCTCGGTTGATAACCAAAGTTGAAAGAATTTCACCCACCATTCATCAATAAAATTACTCCTTCCTTCTTCATTTCCCTGTAAAATTTTCTGTAAAGAATCAATTTGAATTAAATAACGATTTTCTTGCAGGTGTCTAACTAAACGATAAAGTAATCTTTGAGTATCTTTACGGTCATCAGGTGTGACTACTTCACCAGCTTTTTCTAGCAACCTTGCTGCTACACTGGCAAAATCAGCAGATTGTTCCTCGTTATCAAAGTTCTCTTGGAGATAATAATTCCAATCGTTATCAAACCAATCTTCTAATTCAATTGCTAATCTTTCTCCTAAAGCAGTTTTACCAATTCCAGTAATCCCTAATAAAATTAACAATCGGCATGATTTTTTAATTTTATTACTTAAGTAATTAGTAATTTTATCATGATGCACCCAAGCACCATCATAAGCAAAAAATTTAGCAATTCCAAGCTTTGCATTAGGTGCTTTATAAGTTTCTACATTGTTTACTTCAAGCTCTTGTATTAATTCTTCTAAGAAATTTTGAATTACAGGAGAAAATAAAACAAACTCTCCTTCCTCTAAATCACCTATTATTACATCTTCGATTTCTTCTTTTAACCCTTCCCTCTCTCCAGAAGTTAGTTTTGCTAAAACACGAGAAATATTCACTAAATCTTGACGTTCATCCCACAAGTTAGTTCGTTCTAATGGCTCTGCTAAAATTTCCACTAAATTAGGAATATAGGATTGACCAGGTAAACCCAAAACGGGATTATCTTGGGGTAAACTTTTCTCTAAATCATCCGTTATTTCTTGAATAGTAGCATCAGGATTCAAATAAGCTTTCGCGATCCATTTTTGCGTGCGAGTTAATTCTGGACGCTGTTTCCAATCTGGTTGTTTTTCTAAATAAAACTGTAAAAATTCTGCTAACTGAAACGGTATTCGCCAACCAAATTTATCCTCCAATTCTACTAACAAAACTTCCCTTACACAGGGTTCTACTTCATAAATATCCTCTTGAATTGGACGACACAAAGGAGACAGCAATAAGTCACTTTCAGCTATCCAAGGAATATCTTCACTGTCGAGAAAATTGATGCGAATCAGATTAACTAACTCTGGAGTTAAAATTAATGGTAACGCAGCATGACAAGCAAGAGCTAAGTGCTTTTCCCCAAAACGACGCTCGAAAGCTACCACCTCCCGTACTGCATATTCTGGGGGTAGCCATCGTCTTCTCACAACTGCTTCAAGTGTCTTGGTCATCTAACCTGACTCCAGTAGGAAAGGGATGTCCTAGTAAAATTTTAACTATGTCGTTCAATCCTTGCTGATTCAAAGGATACATTGGTACAAATTCGCTAATATCCTCAGCAGTGGTTGTCTTCCATCGGGCTTGAGGGACTGGATTTAACCAAGCATATAAATAAGTATATTGTCTTAACTGCTTAATAAACGCTTTTGTTGATTTTAATCTTTGTCCATCATAAGTTCTCCTTGCTGCTCCTGCATCACTGACAATAAGGACACTGTTATCCCTCACCTGTTCTGATAATCCATTTTCAATATCAAGCGGTTCAGTAAAATTGAATTTTTGATACAGATAAACTTCTGGAAAATCGTGAAAATAATAAGTACTTATTTTGCCTAATAGTCCGCCTTTTTCTATACTTTTTTGTAAAGCTTTTATCAATGGATTAAAGGGAGACATTGAACCTTCACGGTCAATTAATAAAATTAATTTAACCTGATTGCGCCGACGAGGTTGTAATATAGGACGACGAAGAAAACCAACTTTACAAATATCATTAATTGTTCCTTGTACATCTAATTCTTCTGCAATACCTTCTCGTTGCAAACATCGCAAATTTCGCCAACTTACGGTCATATCACGTTGGCTAATAGGTAAACGAGGAATCAGGTTATATTTAACTTCTTTATCTATATATTTTTTGCCTGTACCTCGTTTAGAAGTATGTTTTACTGGTAAAAAGTTAGTCAAAGATGAATCACTCTCAGAACGAGTAGTTATCTGATTTTGCTGTTCAGTTTTAGTTTTAGTTTCAGTTCCAGCTTGATTATCTTTTAATGTGGTATCATCTTTATCAGGTTCATTGATATCAGTTGTTGTTGGCTTATCCTCATTTATTTTTGTAGCTATTTTGATTGGCTTGTCTAAACGAGGTTTAACTAATTCAGTAAATTTTAAATGTAAGAGTTCTCTATCTTCTTGAGACTTAGCCCAAAGTAACTTTAAAAAGCGTTCTAATCTATCAATATCTTCGATTCCTATTCCTTCTTGAATCGATTTTAGTGCTAATAAATATTCAGATATCCCTAGAGGAATACCTTGCTTCCTTAATTCCTGAAATAATGGCAACAAAAATGATTCAGTTTCAATCATCTACATTTTTATCTGCTCTAAAGCATTGAGATCACTTTGATTCTTAACTAAAGAATGGAGATAAGGAAGTTTATTTAGCTCTATATCAGCTAAATCTTCAGCAGTCATTTCATTAACTTCTTCTTTTCGCTCCAATAGTGTTAACCAATTAATAAATTCACTGGTACTGGGTTTTTTCCGCCAAGCAAAATTAGTTTCATTACGCAGTTGTAAAAACTTGATTAATGCTTGCTCAAATAAAGGAGTCATATCTTGTTGAAAATGACTCTTAATAATATATTGTAATTCTTCCTCTTGAGGAAAGTCAATATAGTAAAATAAACAACGCCTTAAAAAAGCTTTTGGTAATTCTTTTTCTCGATTACTAGTAATAATGATTCAAGGTAAAAAATCCCTACGCTGTCGAGTTGTTTGATTTTGAAGTGCATCAAATTTCCATCCTTGGACTTCATCGACTTCAAACTGTAATTTATCCAAAACTAAAAGTAAATCGTTAGGAAAATCGATATCTGCCTTATCAATTTCGTCTATTAATACCACTGAAGGAATATTTTTTTCAGCAAGTTCTATTGCTTCTCCTAATTTTCCTAACTCCACATATTGTCGTCGAGAAAAATTTTGATTTCTCGTGTCATTTTCTTCTTTATTTTCGGCATTAAATTCATTTTTTTTGATTAAACTTCTTTCTTGGAGGTCATATAATCGCCTCACAGCGTCATAAGTATAAAGTAAATCTTGAGCGCGACTTGTGGAGCGAATATAGCATTCTTTGAGAGGATAACCCAGTTCATAAGCAACAGAATAAGCAAGACGAGTTTTCCCACATCCCGGTTCACCTTCTAGTAACAATGGGCGACGAAGATAGAGAGCATCATTGACTGCTTCAGCTAAATCTTTAGAAGCGATATAAGGTTCTTTGATAGTTGGAATATCATTCAATTTTTCTTCTGTTTCATTACTAGTTAATCTTTGATATTGACAGTTATTTCCTTGACCTTCGTATTTTCGCAGTTTTAGATCATCCATTGTTTCATATCCTTCCATTTAGTTCATCAATAATGTATTTAATTTCTTGATAAGTTCCAAGTAAATGCCCATTTTGACCCTCTATTCTCTGAACATATTGCTTAATATAGTCATCTTGTAGATTGAATTTACTTAGTTTATATTTAAACCATTCTATTAGTCCATTTTTTCCTTCTAAAATAAATTGTTCGGGAGTTTTGAGAGATATAAATTCCTCTATATCAAATTGACAGTAAACATTGGCTAAAATAATCACTAAACATTGATTATTTTCCTGTAATAAATGAAAACACTCTGCTTGTATTGTTCTTAAAAATTCATGAGCGATGATTTCTATCATTTTTTGTTCGATATCATAGTTCCAAATAATAATAACAGTATTTTCTCGAACTAAATCAGCAAGTTGATTACAAATCTTACGTTCTCTGATTTTTTGTTCTATTATTTGTGAATTTATAGATATATATTTATTTAAATTAATATTAATTGGAGTTTTATAAGAACGAGGCGGATTTGTTTGATTTTTCAATTCACGCAAAATTCGTTCAATTATATATTCCTTTAAAATTGTGTCATGACCATTGATACTAAAAGTAAATAATCCTCTGAAACCTAGTTCTCTTCTTAATATATCTTCTAGGTCTTCTAAATCATGGTCAACTATAATGGATTGATCAATTATTTGAGAGGTACTTGGGGAGGAAGCAATTGATATTTCTGATTGTTTTTGTAGCTCTTTATTTCGTAAATATTTGATATCTTTTGACCTGGAATGGGATTCAGAGATCGCCAAATTATCCAATTTACTAATGATACCTCTAACAAATAATCTTTCGTCAGATTTTGGTGGTAATTTTATCTGAAAATATTCTAAAAATAATACAAAGTCTAATCGTTGAGAATTACCATCTAAACTATAACTTTCTGAAAGTTCAGCCATAATTATTTCTACCCATTCGGGAGCAGAAACATTATGACTAATATTTAAAATTTTTTGTCCTATTCTACTATTAATTATTAATGATTTTAAGTAAGTAGAAGGTTTAGCTTCACAATGTTCTACTAATATTATTTGTAATCTTTCTATTTCCTCATAATGAAGCCTGAGCATTGAAACATAATATCCTATCTGTATTTGTCTTATATGTTTATTCAATCCTATAATTAAAGTGAATCTTCATTAAGGATACCGATAATTGTAGATTCAGTTTCAAAATCTCTATTTTCTCTACACAGAGACAATACTCTATTCAAATATTCCAATTCATCTGACTCCAATTCTTCTACTGAACGATTATTACATATTTCCACAGCAATAATTAAAGACTGTTGCAGGTAATCATATGATTTATCCTCATCGCCTAAAAAATTATTAATTTTCCAAGGGATAATAAACGCTAGCCAAATTTTCTAAAATACGACTTTTACCATCGCGATCGCCTACCTCCCGAGACAGATTTAACCGTTGTTGATAACACACATCTTGTACCAAAGTTTTAATACTTAAATATTTTTCTTGCAATAAACATATATTTTTAGCAATAAATCGAAAAATATGGACTTAAAGCCTACAGTTCCAGCTTTTTATTGTATAATTTTATTCTTATAGACTATAAGTGCAAGATATGTGATAAAGTTAATGGACTACCTTCGCCATTTAAATCTCCGAGACTAGTTCTTCAAATTTACCTAGATTTTCTCGCCTTATTTAATAAAATTTGAGCTAACTCTAATTTTTCTCGAACAATTAACTCATTATGACTGTCTTCTATGTCCCCGAACAAGGATAAACTCTGCTGATAACATTCCACAGCTTTTTGAAAATTATTCAAAGTATAATAAACATCACCTAAATTAGCGAATGCATTAATTTTAATCAAAGGATAATCTATTTGATTAGCAATAACTAAACTCTGTTCATAAAATTCAATGGCTTGGTTATATTCTTCAAATGCTTCTTTTACCAATCCTAAATTAACCAGAACTTCTCCTTGTCCTTGTTGATCATCAATTTCTTTTCTTTTGGCTAAACTTCGCTCAAAATAATCAATTGCTCTGTCATATTCTTCCAAGGAATAGTAAGCTTCACCTAAATCTTCTAAATACTCTCCCTCAGCTTCAATGTCTTTGAGTTCTGTAGAAATTTTCAAACTTCGTTCAAAGCACTCTATCGCTTCAACAAAATCACCTATTTCGTTATATAAAGTTCCTAGATGTGCTAAAGCAGCTTCTTCTCCAGTCAGATCCAAAAGCTTGTGGCTGATATCTATACTTTTCCGATAAAAGTCAATTGCACTATCAAAGTTTTCTGAAATTGAATGAATATTTCCCAAACTCCTTAAAGCACTACTTTCCCAATATTGGTCTTGAATATTTTGTGCTAATTTTAAACTTTTCTGATAGTAAAAAATGGCTTCATCATAGTTACCCAAACGATGATAGACAGTTCCTAAGTTATTCAGACTATTTTCTTCCCCTCGACGATATCCTATTTCTTTAGCAATAGTTAATTCTTGCTCACAATAGGAAATTGCTTTGTTAAATTGACCTAAAATCAAATAGGCACTACCCAAGCTTCCTAGTGCAATTGCTTCTTTTTGACGGTTTCCTATTTTTCTAGCAATAACTAAACTTTCCTCATGATGCTTTATCCCTGTTTCGACATCACCACGTACTGTGTAAACTCGACCTAAACCACTATTACCTTGAACTTGTTCTTCGTAATCTCCTTCTTGTCGAGCAATCTCTAATCCTTGCTGTAAAAACTCAATAGCTTGGTTATAATTTACCAAACTCAGGTAAGTTTCTCCTAAATGTATGAGGCAACCTGCTTCTAGTAATCTATTATTGATTTTTTGGGCAATAGCTAAACTTTGATATTGAAACTTAAGACCCTTTCTTGAATCTCCTATACTACTATATGCTGAACCTAAATTACCTAAACATTTACTTTCTAGTGGTAAATCACCAATCTTTTTCGCAATATCTAAACCATGTTGATATGAATTAATAGCTTTATCGGAATCACCAAGAGAAAGATATAAATTACCAAAATTGTTAAGAATAATCCCATCGAGTCAAGGGACAGTTTTTTCTAACAAGTTATTATAGAGTTTAGTTAATACTTGGTAGTATCCCCAAGTAAAAAGTTGATTGTGGAGTTGTTCTTTAGTAGGAGTATATAAGTGAATAAACAGTAAAATTTGTGCTTTCTCCCAGTCTTCTAATTCACAAACATGATGAAATGACTCTAGAATACCTTTAACCTTCTCTAAGTTAACGGCGCTTGGCTGAGTTTTATACTTTGTAATCCAGTTAACTACTGCTCTATATTGAGTACGTTTCCAACGAGGTTTTATCGATTTTATGATTGATGGATCAATATCAAGTTCAGTTAGGATTAAATCACTAGGAGGAATAATACTCTCTTTTTCTGTACTCACTTTCTTTTACTCAACTTTTTTAGTGATTATTTTAAATCATCTAAGGGAATAAAGCTTGAATTTTATCTTTACCTACTATAACTATTCTATTGAAAATCTCCATTGCACTATCATCCAAGTTATATTTCTGATGTTGCTTAATAATATAGTCAACAAGAACCATCATTGGATGATAATGTTTATCTTGACTAGAAACTTTATAAGTTAAAAGATTGGAAGTTAAAATAGCGATAAATTCGCTATTTTTCAAATTAAAATCTAAATTATCAATAAAAATATCATTAATTCCAGAACTTGTGAAAATACTCTTTCTACCAGCTACAGAATCAAATTGTCTAAACACATTTTGCAAAGCTGTTTCCAGTTTAATAACATCATCGGATGATAAATCAGAAAATATCTGATAATTAATCTCCTGATTACCAAGATTTTTTTGTTGAGGATTAGATGTTTCCAGGCTAGATGAATTATTTATATTGCCTTCTTCTTCATCCAGTTGATCCAGTTTTCTCAAATGTTCTAGGGATACACCCCTAATTAAATTATGCTGTCTCAGCATAACTTGATTATTTTCATTAATTAGTTCTTCAACTAAATAGCGATCGCGTAAAGTATTCAAAGCTTTTTCTTGTCCTTCTTCATCTATATCCCAATCTTCCAAATGAGAAAGCCAAAAATTTTCTGATACTTCACAACGATAAACCGAAGACTCACAGATGAGCAAATAAGCATTACGGACATCTGTGCGTAAACGTTTATATGTATTTTCTAGCCTAGATTTGACATTTCGACGTAAACTACGGGTGTATTGATGTAAATTATACTGGTCATCAGCCCCTACAGTTGCTCCTTCAGATTTCGCTGACTCAATTGCTTTTTCAACTTCTTCTACTTCATTTCCATATTTATTCCAATAAGCCAGAACATTACCATTAAATGGGCGATTGATAATTTCCCCAGCAATCACCTTCAAGGCTAAAGGATGACCTTCATAAGCAGTTCCAATTCTTTCTAAATAGGGTTTACCTTCTGCTTCCGAACTAACATCTAATCCAGTTTTACCAAATAAAGCTAATTGTTCTGGTTTTTCCAATCCACTTAGAAGTTGATAATGCCAAAAATTTTCAAATCGTTTTTCTGGATCGATTTGTGCAGGAAAGTCCTGTGAAGTTAAAATAATACAACTTTTGCAAGAATTAGTATTGAGCCAGCGATCAAAAAACTTGATCCACCAATCATCTTTAAAATCGCTCCAACCATCCTCTTCACTGCCTTGCAATATTTTTTCTAAAGAATCAATTTGTATTAAATAACGATTTTCTTGTAGATGTTTAACTAAGCGATTAAGTAATCTTTGAGTATCCTTGCGGTCATCAGGTGTAACTACTTCACCAGCTTTTTCTAGTAATCTTGCTGCGACACTGGCAAAATCAGAAGATTGTTCTTCCTTATCAAAATTTTCTGGAAGATAACTATCCCAATTACTATTAAACCAATCTTCTAACTCAATTGTTAATCTTTCTCCTAAAGCAGTTTTCCCAATACCTGTAATACCAACAAGTATCAGCAAGCGACATGAGTCGCGAACTCGACTATTTAAGTCGTTAATTAGGCTATTGCGACCGACCCAAGTACGATCATCATAAACGAAAAAGTTAGCAGACATGGATTTTGTTTTGTGTTGATTATCTACAGGTTGAGATTTTTGCTCCTCAAAAAAACTTTGTTGGCGATCGCGCAATGGTAACGTCCTTAATTCACCCAGTTCTGGTTGAGGAGTGTCATGTTGATTAGTCAGACGACGATATAAGTTTTCATAACCCGCTTCGGAATCTAATGTGTAGCGACTAAATCCGCGAATTACAATCGGAATATATTCCCCATCTTCGTCAGCAAAGATAACGGGGATAAATTTGGTACTATTTACCTGGGCATCATATAGTTCCTGTGAAATTACTGCTCCTTCCCAGGTGACTCCTTTACCTCTACCAGGTTCCTCCTCACCTCGGAATCTACGATTGTATAATTGTGTACCCACAACTAAAACAAAGTCAGCCCATTCCAATTGATTTAACATCCAACGGGGCCATCCTTGAGCAGGTGATTCCTCATATTGATCGATCTTACAATCAATACCATCACTCCGTAGACGGTCAGCCAAGTTTAAAACTCGATCTTTATGCTCCTGGGAATCGTGGCTATAGCTGATAAAAACTTTGGGAGGAGTAGGGAAAGCATTCACCATGAGCAGTTTAAAGCAAGAAAAATACCTATAACAAATGTAGCGCAAAGTTTCTGCTCAGATGCAGCTAACTCTCAAAAAGTAATTCTCTTAATCTTTCTACTGCTTCTTCACCACCTTCTTGTTGTTCAATTATTTGTAACTGTTCTTCTACGACGGTGGCATATTCTTCTAAACCAATCTCTAATGCTATTTTACCAAGGGTCATCATCGCCATTTCGACTTGAGGCGAATTAATACAATCGAAAATATGTAAACTCCGCATTCCCATTGAAATAGCACTAGCAAAATCTTTTTGTAAGCGGTAAGCATCGCCCAAGTTATGTATTGCAGCAGAAGCCGCGAAATTATCTTTTAACCCAGCAGAAATTGCTAAACTTTTTTTATGACATTCAATGGCTTGCTCATATTGTCCCAAATAAGTGTAGGTATTACCCAAATTAGTTAAAGTATTTGCTTCACCTTGTCTGTCACTAAGTTGTTTAGCCAAAACCAATTTTTGATGATGATAATTTAACGCTGACTCAAATTTTCCTTGAGAATGGTAGATTACCGCCAAGTTGCCTAATGCCTTTTCTTTTCCTTCTAAAAAACCTATTTCTATAGATAGTGCCAATTGCCGATGAAGATAATCTAATGCTACCGAATAATTTTGTAACGCATAGTAGACATTTCCTAAGCTACCTAAAGCCATGGCTTCTTCGATTTTATTACCCCTTTGGGCAGCAATTAATAAACTTTCCTGAAGATGCTGAATAGAAAGTTGATAATCTCCTGAAAAGTAATAAAGAATACCTAAATTCCCTAGTGCATTGCCAAAACATCCTCTATCCTCTGTTTTTTGGGCAATTTTAAGCTGTTGTATATGGTATTTAATTGCTTGTTGATAATCTCCTAAAAGTCGATAGATAACACCTAGGTTACCAAGGATTTGGCTTTTACCTTTGGGGTTTAATATCTGATGAGCAATTTTCAAACCTTGCTGATAGTAATTAATCGCTTCTTGATAGTCTTCCAGAGAACCATAAACATTACCAAGATTACAAAGTGCGTTCTCCTCACTCTGGCGATCGCCAATCTTTTGAGTCAGGGTTAACTGTTGTTTATGAAATTCAATTGATTGGTAATACTTTCCAAGAGCACGATAAGCAAGACCCAAACCATTTAAACAACTAGCATCCCATTGGGAATCAAGCTTGCTTAAAAGTCGCTGGTATAACTGAATTTGTTCGTTATAGTAACCCAAAATTCCTAATTGGACGTGAAATGGCTCAAGTGTCGAGGTGTTTTCTAAGTTATCTAATGTTTGTAGAGAAACTTTGAGCATCGCTCCACCCGAAGCTAAAGCAGCAGCTTTATCCCAAGCTTCAACTTCGCAAAGATGGTGGAATGCTTCCAGACATCCCCGTAGTTGCTTGAGTTGACTATCATTGGACTGAGCTTTATAGCGAGACAGCCAGTTAATTGCTGCTCTGTAATGAGAACGTTTCCAGGATGGCTGTATAAACTTATGTGTCGCCGAATCAATCTTTAAATATGCTAACACTGACTGAGCAGTAGACTCAGTACCCTGCTGTAAATTAGTTGATAATTTTTGGGTCTCAAAAGAATTTGGACTGCTGGTCATTTAAAATTACAACCTCTTTCTTCCTCATAGTAGCTAATTCTGCTAATTTGGGAGATAGAAGTTAATATTTTGTGCTTTGTAAAGCTTGTTCTTTTGTTCTTTTGATACTCTTGAGTGTGGAGATTGTCATTTATCCTGATTTAGGAGTTGGGCGGTAGCTGATGCTCCGCTTTTATCCGCCCAAACGGCGATCGCAGATAAAATATCATCTGGTTCCAGAGTCAGGACACCATTCAACAATTCCCTGACGCACCCAAAAGTGGCACTGACATTCGTTCAGTTGCCTAACAGAGGGATGGAGTGTTGGTCGCTTCAACCAATCTATGGTCATTCTCCAATAGGGATGACGTTTCTGATTCAATGACAACAAGATTCTTTCACCACACCCTCCTGGACAACGGAAGCACGCCCATTTGTGATATTTGGAGTTGCCAACTACTGAAATCTGCCCTGGTATTATATCTTCAGGGTCAGGATGTGTAGATACTATACGAGCAGAAAAGTCTGGCTGGCGAATAAAGCGTAGCCAGACCATTAACCGCCTAATCAGATTGCGAATTAACATCATTTACCCCACCACATTGAGAAAAGGTATAACGTCTCCTCTACCCCACCATTCAGCACCAGTATTTCCACAAACTGGACAGTTTAGATTATAGATTGCTGCTGGTTTACGATCCGTTGTCAGATGGAATTTGCGGACTCTGTGTGCAGCCATACCATCCTCACCACGGAACCCCTGAAGACGATGTACAAGTTCTTCCATTGCCATGATGGCTACCTCTGTGGTGAATAAAACAACGGCGGGACTTGGATTTCCTTCTCCTATGACATAGGCTTCTGCCTTTTGACGTTCATATTCCGTTGGGTTACTCCTTTTCAAGGTCTCATCCCGCGCAATGACAGGGTTAATTACCTCCCGACACAATAAGCAGGCGTGTCCAGGTGCAGGGACCAGAACAGTAATGCGACCATCCAGAGCTTTGATTTCTGCGGTTTCCTTATGAGAAATTTCGACTGCCAACCCCATATCGAAGATAGGTGTTGCATAGTAATAGGCAAACCGATTTAGCATTAAACGACCTGTGTGATCGTCAGTGCAGCAAAAAAGTATATCGCACGCTTTTAAGGCTTGGCGGCATTCAGTTTCCCCAACCCAAGATTGATAGGTTCTAACTTCAATACCTAATCCCAACTCAGTCAAAACCCGCTTGATAACTTCCACTTTTGGGCGTTGTGCCCGAGCATCATCCAAGGTTGCACCATGTAATCGATTCAGATTGCTTTCTTCAACAATATCCTTATCAAACAAGGCTATCTGTCGAATTGCCATTTTAGGCAGCAACATAGCGATCGCGCTTCCTGTACCACCACAACCAATAACCCCAACACGCAGCATTGATAAGTCTTGATTGAGGGCTTCCCCAAAAGCCAAAGCTTGCCGCTGGAATGCTGGAGAAGACACACCCTGTCCCCGGTTTGGATAATGCAAACGGATTGACTCACCAACAACCCGAATCATCTGCAAGGAAATAAATTCTTGTTGATTAATCCACAGGCGACCAACAAGTTTTCTTAATGGTGTTAGAATAACGCTCAAAAGCTTTGTGTCTGAACCATTACGATTTTGTGCCAATTCGATGAGGTCTGGCTCGTTGGCATCATCTTGGGCAGAAAATTTTTCCAGACCTCCTGGATGACTATGAAAAATGGCTACCGTTAAGTCTTTGGCTTGCGCTGTTTTCAAGGCGTGGACTAGAGAATCTGTTTTCCAGGTTATATGTTCGGCAGAGGAAGAGACGATTTCCTCCTCTGGCACTGGTATTGCTTCGTACGAGATGAATTTATGGTGTGGTTGTCCATCCCAAGGGTCGGCATCAATTGTCGCTAATCCACACAATACATATGCTGCCCGTTCTGCACCATCGGTGCGAACCAGTATTTCCTGTAGGTATTTCCAGTGTTGCTCTTGTAATGTTAAACTTGCAGTGGTCAAGCAGCTACCTCCAGGGCATTTTCAATCCTTTTGATCATTGTCCATATACCATCTGTGCCAGGTCGCCACTCCCTGTTATGTCTCGACCATCGCTGCCATTTCTGACCCTTAAATAGAAATGGTTGATTAGCTGCTTTGGGATATTTTGCACCTTGTACTAGTTTTATCCATGGTAAAAGGTAAAACATATCAGGTGGTACATCTGGGTATCCACTCGGCAACAAAATTAAAATGTCCGCCTGTTTAGTATCAAAACGTTCAGGTGGTAAGTGAAATCCCCGTAAGATAACACCTTTTTGCCTTCCGTCTTCTGCCTCTTCAAAGTGTAAGCATTTATTATCTAGGTATTGACGGTCATTTGAGGGTAAAAAACTCATTATTTAACCCTCCGTTGTAGTTTTCTTACCAGTGAAGAATCTTTCAACCCCTGGTGATTGCAAATCTATAGATTCGTCATCGGCAATCGGACGATCTTCTGCACCCCGCACTTCCAGCCACACTCCATAAGAAATAGGATCGACACCTGCAAGTTTCTTCAACTTCAGTCCTGTAATAATTGGTGCTCCCCACTCAAATCGCCGACCATCAATTACAAAACGGAATGAGCGATCGCTGTGCCAAGTAATAAATCTTTCAATACCCGGCTTTCTCAGATCAACGGTCTCATCCAACCGAATCTCCTCCAATTGTCCGCCATGGATGAACTGAAAAATGAGGTATTCATCTACAGGTTTCTTGTCTGCTTCATCCAGCAATTGTCTTCCTGTAATTACTGGATCGTGTAATTTGTAACGTCGGTCATCAATTCGCACTACATAGCGTTGTGCTAGGGGTGGTTGCGAAGCCCCATGCTGCTTAACCCAAGTTTCCAATTCAATTTCCTCAACCATAATATTGTTCATCATAATTTTTATTGCGAATATGATTTTCAATTTCACTTGTGCAATTCAATACATTATATTGCACATCTGATTTAAAATTGCAAGAGTGCAATCGGAGGTTAAATGGCAAAAGGACAGTTTGATGTTGAAGCCTTTTATGCTGCATTGGATAGCCAACGGCTGTCCAAGCGCATGACATGGAAGCAAGTGGCAAAAGAATCTGGTGTTAGTGCCTCAACTTTGACTCGTATTGCTCAAGGGAGAAGACCGGATGTAGATAGCATGGCAGCTTTATTAGCATGGTCAGGGCTGAAGGCAGATTCCTTTATCAAGGGTGAGCAGGATACTTTAACTGAATCCGAACCACTTGCTCAAATTACGGCGTATTTGCGTGCAGATCCCCATTTAACACCGGAAGCTGCATCTGCCATGGAAGCCGTAATCAAAGCTGCTTATGAGAAACTTCGCAAGGACAAATGAGATGAAATTGCGATATGGATTTAAGACAGAGGCAAATGATTATGCCAGAGAATTTCGAGCAGAGCTTGGTGTAAAACCACACGCACCTTTATGCCCTTGGCGGCTTGCTGAACATTTAGAAATTCCCGTTGTTCCACTTTCTAAATTTCAAAATGAAATTCCTGGGGCAGTTAACTATTTCACTACACAGGATACAAAAAGTTTTTCTGCAGTAACGGTGTTTGATAATACACGAAGAATGATTGTTCACAATGATTCTCACAACTTTTTACGTCAGGCTTCAAATCTTTCACATGAGTTGAGTCATGCTATTCTTATGCATCCACCAACAGCACCATTCAATGAATATGGATTCCGTAACTTCAATCAAGAATACGAAGAAGAAGCGAACTGGTTAGGTCCGGCACTTTTAATTTCAGAAGAAGCTGCACTTCACATTGTCGAAACTGAAATGACAATAGAAGAAGCTATGCAATGTTACCAGGCTACCAAGGAAGTTATCAAAATGCGTATCAATGTTACTGGGGCACGCAGACGCATTGCAGCTCGGCATAAGGCAAAATAATTACAACTTACCCCAAAGACAAAAAAGAGATCGTCCTATCAGATAAACATAGCCGACAACTGTGTTGATTAATCAAACAATCGCTTGTAACAAACGCATACAGCACTTTTCAAGAAAATGAGGTACACCGGCAGGATAGACAACCTTTAGATTAAAACCATGATTGGATCTTTTGTACCTCATCAACCTGCAATACGCGGTATCTATCGGTTGTTTCCCTCCTTTAATCCAATCATTATGTTGCATTGCTACTAAAGCTTTGACTCTAGAAGAAGGGTTGTTTGGTTGATTTACCTTGACATGCGTAAGTAGCCATTGTAATGGCTGTAACTTTCAGATATTCGGAAGCCTTCTCATAAGTCAGTCCCCATATTTGACACAAGATTAATGGATATAAATCTCCAACTCATTTAATGAAACGGGATGAGCGTAAAAATCTAATCTTGCATAGTCTCCCTCAATTGCACTCACCACAAATGGTTGCCAACTGCTCAAATGAGCATGGCAATTTGTCCATATAACCTTGTCTCCCACCTGGGGTATATCTTTCAGCTTTTTTTCCTGCTGCTGTTTCAGTTGATAAATGCGTTCCTTATCCCCAGAATCCAACATTTCCCAAGTTGCAATTTTGACCTCATCACTACAGTTTTCCGTACTGCGAACTACTTCTTCCCAACTACCAGCTTGTCGTAACAAAGACATAACTGTATCAACATTTACAGCCTCTTGTTCAGTGATCGCACATTGTTGATTGTCCAAAACACAAGCTATAGCTTCTTCCTCTCTATCTGGATTAGGAAATTGGGGATCATTTAACTCAGCAATATCCGCATATGTTTCTGTATCGGTATCGCCAGAATCTGCATTTCCTGAATCTGCATCACCAGCATTTTCACAATCAGATTGCGTTGAGGAAGCATCTGTAACCATTATCAACCGCCCCTCTTTCAATGCCTGTCGCAATGAAATAGCTTCCGCTACAATTTGTTGTGGTAGTAAACCCTCTTCATCTATCATTCTTTGTAAAGTTACCCCAGTGCGTTCATCTTCTTCATGAATAGGAGGTATTTGGCAATATCTACCACCACTTTTCATCCTGCGCCAAATAGTCAGTTTTTCAAATTTGGGCGGTTGAACCTCTCGACGTTGTTGTTTAATTAATTCCCTGACATCTTCTTGGGTGATTTGTGGTAAATCGGATAATTGTTCGATTACATCTTTGTATTTCTTATTGTTTTTTGCCAATCGAAAGATTGTATCTGGCTCAATATTTGCTAAATCTTGGGGAGAAAACTTCTCAAAGGTAGTTGCAACTTTGAGGTATGTTTTTTCTTCCCCTTGCCAACCTTGTTCTTGGAGTAATTGTTTATATTCTTTTCTGGATAATCTTTGTTTACAAGCAGCTATTTCAAATGCGTATTCTAATATTGAGGAAGTGGCTTGGTGTAGAGATTGGAAAGGAAAATCAATATCTCCCGTTACAAGATATTCGGACAATTCAGTTTGGGCTTTTTTATCAACAGTTGTTTGGTATGACATGATAATATTTACCCCATTTTTGTATTTTATATGAATGCAATTATGAATTACGAATTACCTAGCTTGCTTCTGCGTAGCAGTATTACGAATTATTGAAAGGCATATATATGGGTTGTTTCCCTTCTTTAATCCAGGTATTATGTTGCATTGCTGCTAAAGCTTTGACTCTAGAAGAAGGATTACGTTTGGTTGATTTACCTTGACAAGCATAGGCAGCCATTGTCCTAGCTGTAACCTTCAGATATTCGGAAGCTTTCTCATAAGTTAATCCCCATATTTGACAAAAAATTAGTGGGTCTAATTCTTCAACTAAATATTCATTATGATTCATGATTAGCTTTGATAAACTGGTGATTGATTAATCTTTGAATCCTGCTCAAGTTGAGTTTGACAAGTGCGGATAATTGCAGCCCAATCTTCATGAGGATTCCACTCACGACGAATCCGAGTTTTAGTTTCTGCATCATATAACCTGCAAAACACAACATTTTCTTCTCCCCCAATCGCAGCAAAAATCAAAGGTTTGGAGAAATCATCTACTTGTGAAATAGCTAACAAAAACGTCTTAGCAAAATTGGTTTATATTCCTGTTCTGATAACGTAAATCTCATCAGCACTTACAACAATATCTAACTTCAGATTATCTTTTCCCTTAAACTCTTTGGTTGTTAACCTTAACTCAGATAAATATCCGGTTAAACCTTTTTGCTGTACAGGAATAATTTTATCTTGAGCAATATCGTAGCGATACCAACAATATGATTCGCCGTTGATTTCTCCTTGATGGACATATAGATAAATCGGTTCAGGAGGATTACAAAGTCCTAAAGTAATTGCATTATTCATTAAAAATCCTCCCAGTCATTTTCTACAAATTTATCGCTACATTTGCTTTGAGAATTGACTTTATTTATTTGATATTCTGAAGCTTTAAGCACGGGTATGGCTGCATTTTTGACAGATGCTTTGGCTTGCAAGTAAAGAAATTCAGCAACTCTATCAGCCTCTTCCTCTTCATCCACTTGTGCCCAAAGAGAACAACCTAAATCAATAGATTCATAGTTACCTAAATTGAATTTTCTTGAATAACTAATTGATACTGTTGTGATTTTCATAATTACATTGTGATGTAGCAAGAATTAAATTCATTCAATATTTCAAGGGTTCCTATGAGTGTGAAAAAAGATTGTAAATGTAGTTCATGGCGGTGGGCATAATACCCACCGATTTGTTTTATGCTGCAACTAAAATCATATTTTCTGATTCTGGGAGTGGTTCATACTCCTTAAGTTGTCTCCATTGTTGAAGAGTCAATTCGTCAAAAGGACGTTCTAATAATTCTTCATTAATAGTGAATACCGAGGTAATGACCGAGGTTTTTCCTTGCTTTACCACCAACATCCATAAACTCCACAATGCATCGGATGCGGAATTACAGGGTAATTTTTCCTGCTGCTCAGATGATGCCTGTAAAACCCACCATTGACCCTCTGTGCAACTAACTTCACCTAGTTTTATGTCGTTGTGGTAGATACCATCGTCATACAAGTCTAATTCAAACCTCTCACACTCGTTGGCAATCTCTGCCATTACTTCATTGTCAGTGGTAACGGGAGCATCGAAATCCTGCTTTTGTATTGGCAGTGTTCCTCGCTTGTAGTGCCATTGAATGTAGCTGTAGCATTGCATCCACGAATTAGCACAATGAATTTCAGTGCCGTTAACCATTACTAACCAAGGTTGGGTAACGAAATCATTCTGGTCATATGTGATGCAGGCGATTAGTTTGTCACCAACATAAACTTCGTGATCGTAAAAGCTAATTTCTACTGTTGTTATTTCTTCTGGCGCTACAGCTTGAGTTTCTTGTGTGGTGTGATTTCTGGATTCGACTGGGTTGAACTCAACAAAAGGAGCGAAAAGTGCTTGCTGTCTATCGGTTGTATACGTCATAATAATGATCTCCTTTAATTAGGGTCAAAAGGCGATCGCGCAAGTTTCTCAGGCTGTGAGCGATCGCCTTTTGTTTTAGGTTGATAAATCCAAATATAATATTTGTTATCCCATATGTCAACCCGCAGGGATAACAAATATTTATAAACCTGTGTGTACACTTGTTATCCCCAGGCTTTTGTTGATAGCGTTAAACAAGAAATTAGGAAAGTGCTATGGCTGAGTCAAGATTAAATATTAGGATTTCACCGGAAAAGAAAGATGCTTTTTACCAAAAAGTCAAGCAAGATGGAAAGAATGCAACTGATGTAATCATTGACTTAATTGACCAATACCTTGGAAACAAAGTTGAATCAGGCGAAATTTTAGAACTAAAGCAACGAGTTGAAAAATTGGAAGAGGTGGTATTGGGGGAAATAGCCGCCTGAGAGAAGAAAATTATTCTCTCAGGCAATTATTGGAAAAATTAAAAGAGATGCTTAAGGATAAACCCGTCGAACATTAGGCGGGTTTACTGCTTTTTAATGCTTAATACTTATGTGATAACTTTGTGCTACCATTTGGGATAATAGGCAAGCTTCTATAAGTCGAAGCGAAACATATGCTTATGCAGATGTTTGATGCTTGATAAAACCCTAATTAATGAATAATTGACCAGCAAACAAACTTAATGGTGGCTTTGGTTGACAGGGTTGCCCTATTTTTCATGCGTTTGCTTCGGAGGAATTATGGATTCGATTACCGTAAGTGACAACACTAGCCCATTTGAAGAAATTAAACAAATTGATGCTTCCGGAATTGAGTATTGGTTAGCAACTGAATTATTAACACTGATGGGATATCGGACTTGGAAGAGAATCAAGGACACAGTTGAAAGAGCAGTTGGGAGTGCCCAAAATTCTGGTTTAGATATATCCTGCCATTTTGTCGAGGTCGTCCAAATGGCGCGAATTGG
>JASJCJ010000125.1 GCA_030066045.1 Calothrix sp. MO_167.B12 | reverse complement strand
TCTTGAAGTCTAATTGCATTCAGTTATTTTTTCTGACTTGGGGGTCTGAACCATGATTCGCCAACAGTATCCTAGAAGGGTGACGGCTACTTTGAAAACACGCCCTAGGTAACAGATCCCCGACTTCTTTAAGAAGTCAGGGATCTAAGCCCCGTGACTTGTCAAAATTAATGCAACGCACTACTAGTTATTTCCGCCCTACTCCCTCTGTTTTTTACATAGTAGGTATATCTCCAGCTTCCGATGACATATCATCAACAGAACCTGATTCCATAAATCCACCAGAACTAGCTTCTGTGAGGAAGCCACTGTAAGCTTCCATGCCATGTTCCCCAATATCCAAACCTTCCAACTCTTCTTGACGGGAAACACGAATACCCAAGGTGGATTTGAGTACACTCCAAACTATGGCAGAAAAGGCAACGGTAAACACGCCAACAGCTATAATGCCAACAATCTGGAACCACAACTGCCCAAAGCCACCACCAAGTAGTAAACCTTTGGTAGGACCTCCATCAGCACCATACCAAGAATAAATCCCTGGACCAACTGCAAACAAACCAACTGCTAAAGTACCCCAAATACCACATACCAGGTGAACAGAGGTAGCACCAACCGGATCATCAACACCCATTCTTTCAATGAAAGTAACAGAGAAAACGACGATAATTCCAGCAAGCAAGCCAATAATTACAGCGCTAAAAAAATTAACGTAGGCACAAGGTGCTGTAATCCCTACCAAACCAGCCAAAATACCATTGATAATCATGGATAAATCTGGCTTACCAAGGTATGCCCAAGCTGTCAAGGTAGCCGCAATTCCGCCTGCAGCCGCCGCTAGGTTAGTAGTCAAAGCAATATGAGCTATCGCTGAGGCATCAGCGCCCATAGTAGAACCAGGGTTAAAACCAAACCAACCCAACCACAGAATCAAGCAACCCAAAGTTGCAAGTGCCATATTATGTCCGGGAAGGGCAGTAGGTTCCCCATTTTGATACTTACCAGTACGCGCTCCCAGAAAAATTGCTCCTACTAGTGCAGCCCAACCCCCCACGGAGTGAACTACGGTGGAACCAGCAAAGTCCCAAAAGCCCATTTTTGCTAACCAACCACCACCCCAGACCCAATGTCCGGTGATACCGTAGGATATACCCACAAGGAGGAGGCTAAAAATCAGGAAGTCAACAAACTTAATTCTTTCAGCAACGGCTCCAGATACGATGGTAGCCGCTGTACCAGCAAATGCTACCTGGAACAAGAATTTAGCTGATAAGGGAATACCAGTCCAATCCAAAGCACCAAATACGCCTTTGTAAGCATCTCCAGTGGCTGGACTATTATCCGCACCTTGCAGGAAAAACCCCTGTAAGCCAATAAAGCCATTACCGCCATCATCACCAAACATCAAGGCAAATCCAAGTACCCAAAAAGCAATGGTGGCGAGGGCAAAGACAATCAGATTTTTGGACAGGATATTAACTGCATTCTTCTGCCGACAGAAGCCTGTTTCTAACATCCCGAAACCAGCATTCATAAAGATGACCAAAAAGGCTGCTACCGCCACCCACAGGGTATCAACTGCAACCTTCAAATTATCGAAGTCTTCCTGACTTGGTCCTTTAGGGGTTTGGGCTACTGCGGCATAACCAAAAAACAACACAATCAAACAAGCAATGGGAATACAAGCTTGCCAGCTTGGTGCTAATCCCTTAATTCCATTACCAATTTTTTGAAAAATATTTTCCGATCTTGAATTATAGGTACTCCAGTGTGCAGACTGTCGCCTATTGTTCAACTTCCATCTTTTTTTATGTTTTACCTGCATCCTCATCAACCATCCTTAACTTGGGAATAGAATATGCTAAGTCTCAAAGAATTATCTTCCACAACCCAAAAATTGGTTTTCGATATTCTACATTTTCAGAAAGGTAACTCAGTGTTTATTACTGATATTAATTACCAGCAAATAACTGCTTGAAAACCAGATAATCAAATAATCTAGTCACTAGTCAAGACATTTATACAAAGTTTTGTTGACTTGACAAAAAGACTTAATTATTCATGATTCTTAATGTCACAAATAATCAAGCAATACTTCACTAACGATCCAATTAACTTGTGTTTCCTTGCTCTGACACTGATATCTTTTTAATCACTTATAACAAATGATTTAGATTATTACTGAGAAACTAGTATTGTCAATAAACAGGCACAAAATCTGTAGTCTCAAATACAATTTATCAACTTAAGAAAAAATAAAGTTACAATTGGTAAAATCAATTCAATCTTTCTAATTTGTTACTTCCTCGATTTTGTCTAAGTTTCAAGCTGAGTCCAGGTAAAGATTAAATTTTTATAAACAAATATTATTTTTTGTAATATAGAAGCGAACTATACTTAATCTTGTGATTTTTGGCATCAGCGATCGCCGTAATACCTTATGCATTTTTAGTAAATAAAATCACATAAAATATTTGCAATTATAGTTGAGAAAATCTCTTCTACTATGGATTTAGATTTTTTAATTTACATTTGTTGCAAATATTGTTTATAACCAAGACTTTCGAGGTTTGTTTGTTTTGCCATCACTGATTTACATAGGTTCTGACGATAGTTTTGTATTTTTTCTAATAATTTAGATTGATGGGTAGCAATAATTTGTATTGCTAGAAGTCCAGCATTTTTAGCATTACCAATTGCTACTGTTGCTACAGGAATACCTGCGGGCATTTGTACAATTGAATACAAAGAATCTACTCCTTGTAAATGGCGACTAGGTACGGGAACGCCAATCACAGGCAATGGAGTTAAGGCTGCTACCATTCCTGGCAGATGGGCAGCGCCACCAGCACCAGCAATAATGACTTTAATGCCCCTTTGATGGGCAGATTGGGCATATTCCACCATCCTTTCTGGGGTGCGATGGGCACTAACTATTGCTACTTCGCAAGCAATGTCGAACTCTTCACAAATTGCGATCGCACCTGACATGGTAGGTAAATCGGAATCGCTACCCATGATAATACCAACTAGGGGAGACATAGAACTTTAGATTTTGGATTTTGGATTTGGGATTGATAGAGGTAATCATCTCAATTAATTGGTTTTATTGCTACCCACTGGAACTAAAATCAGTTAATATCTGGCAAAATTTATGATTCCAACTATACCAAGTATGAGTAACACATATGTAGAAATACTTAATTTAAGATTGCCCCATAGAAAAGATTTATACAGAATTTTAATTAATCAGGCAGGGGAAATTGAACAAATATCGTCTATGGATATAGAAATCAATGGCGGGAATTATCCAGATTTACAGGTATTTGATGTTGCTGGTGATTGGATTTCGTTAGGTGGTGTAGATTTACAAATTAATGGGGCTTTGGGTGTAGCATTTCCAGATTTAAGCCAGGAAAATGTAGATTTATTGCCAAAAATTTGTGAATTTCTTTGGGATATGGGAATAGATGGTTTTTTACCCACCTTGGTAACTACTAATATTGAAAATATACACCGTTCCTTAGAAGCGATTGCTAACTATTTACCCCACAATCAAGGGGCAAAAATTTTCGGGGTACATCTAGAAGGGCCATGCTTAAATTTACAAAAAAGAGGGGCACATCCTGCGGAATATTTGTTACCTCTGAGCGTGGATAATATGAAGAGAGTTTTGGGTGACTATGGTCACATTGTCAAAATAGTAACCTTAGCACCAGAATTAGATACCACGGGTGAAGTGATCCCTTACTTACGTTCCCTGGGTATAACCGTTAGTTTAGGGCATTCCCAAGCCAATTTCACTCAAGCAAAACAAGCTTTTGACATGGGAGCAACTATGGTAACCCATGCCTTTAATGCCATGCCACCATTACACCATCGAGAACCAGGATTATTGGGTGCAGCTATTACCCACAGCCAAGTTATGTGTGGTTTTATTGCCGATGGGCAACATGTTTGTCCTATGATGATAGATATATTGCTACGAGCCAGTAAATATGACCAAGGGCTTTTCCTTGTCAGCGATGCCTTAGCACCCTTGGGACTACCGGATGGGATTTACCCCTGGGATAGTCGAGAAATAGAAGTGAGAAATGGTACTGCAAGGCTCCCAGATGGAACTTTATCAGGAACAACTTTACCTTTGTTGGTAGGGGTACAAAATTTAGTTAAGTGGGGAATCTGCGACGTAGAAACAGCTATTAAGCTAGCTACTGATTCACCCCGTCAAGCAATTGGTTTGCCAGTCATGGATATCAAACAACCTGCAAACTTGTTGCGTTGGCACTTTGATGACGCTACTAGGGAACTTAGTTGGCAGAGGTTGATGGTTGTTAGTTGTTAGTTGATGGTTGACGGTTGACGGTTGACGGTTGACAGTTGACGGTTGACAGTTGTTAGTTGTTAGTTGTTAGTTGATGGTTGACGGTTAGTCGTTTAGGTGTTTGGAACACATATCTTGCACTTTCGAGTGGAAGAGTAAGGCGGGCACTACCCTACGGATAAATAAGGGCTTGGGGCTGCTGATTCTCTCAAGAATCTTGCGCTACAAGATGTGAATGGAAGAAATATTTTTCACAATTAGCAACATTTGATTGCTGTATAGCCTTGGGGAATAGGCAAACATGGTAATTTTAGGATTTGGGAACCTTTAACTTGAGACAGGCATGAACGCAGCTGACGACAAAATTATTGTTAAGGATTATTTCAATTCTACCGGCTTCGATCGCTGGAAGCGTATCTATGGAGATGGAGATGTCAACAAAGTCCAATTAGATATTCGCAATGGGCATCAGCAAACCGTGGATAAGGTATTAGACTGGCTCAAAGCAGATGGAAACTTGGCAGAAATATCAATTTGTGATGCTGGTTGTGGTGTAGGTAGTCTGAGCATACCCCTAGCCGCAGCTGGAGCAAAAGTATATGCCAGTGATATTTCTGAAAAAATGGTAGAGGAAGGAAAAGCAAGAGCTTTACACACCTTAAACAATAATGATAATCCTACCTTTGCAGTGCAGGATTTAGAAGCCATTGATGGCAATTATCATACAGTTGTTTGTTTGGATGTACTCATCCACTATCCCCAGGAAAAAATGGATGAGATGATTTCTCACCTTTGTTCCGTGGCGCAATCGCGGATTATTCTCAGTTTTGCCCCCAAAACTTGTTTTTTGACCATTCTTAAGAAAATTGGTAGTTTTTTCCCAGGACCAAGTAAAACAACCCGTGCCTATATGCACCGTGAGAGTGATGTCATCAAAGTCTTGGAAAAGAATGGCTTTAGCCTCCAACGTGATTCCATGACACGTACCCGTTTTTACTTCTCCCGTTTACTGGAAGCCACAAGAAATTAAGGTTATAATTGCGACAAGATAACACTCCATATCTTGTCGTGTGGCTATGAAATTTATTCAAAAGTTATCTGCTGGTTTACTCCTTTCTCTGGGCTCTCTGTTTCTATTGGTAGCAATAACCAATCCCTTGATATACAATCCGCAAGCTACCCAGAAAGAACGGGAACAGCAGCTAACTGGTATTATTGGCTGTTATATTCTTGGTGCGATCGCAACTGCTAGTGGAGGATTTATAGTATGGAACTTGCACCAAAAACACCAAAAACAACTCAAACAAAGTCTTGATGCTACATTCTATCGATTACTAAAAGCCGAGTCTGGACAGATAACCGTTTTACAATTGGCAATGGAAGCCCAAATATCTGGAGATGAAGCAAAAAAATATCTGGATGGAAAGGCAAAAGAATTTCATGCTTCTTTTGAGCCCAGAGAACAAGGTAATATTACTTACTTATTTGATATCTAGTTTGTAGCTTTATAACTGAAAATACTAAGTCAAGTGAAGGAAGAAGGAAGAGGGTTTGAGCGTTTTTATGTTTGTCAGGAGCTTGGAGGACTCCCAAACTCCTTCCGTCGTAAACTACGGGGCTTGTATCCATAAGTCAGAAGGGTTTGAGCGGAAAAATCCTCCTTCTGCCTTCTGCCTCCAGCTGCCGCTGCCTGACGAAGGCAGAAGCATTTGGTCATGTTAATAATTTAATGGCTTATGGTTTCAGTGGAAGCACAAATTAATACAATTCTCGACTTAGCTCTAAATCTTCATGAGTCTTTATTTTCATATCTTGCACTACAAGATTAAGGAGAAAATCAGAGCTTGAAAACCTTATTTATCTGTATGATGAGCACTGCTCACCTTACCCTTCCACTTCATTGTTGGAAGATATGTGTATAGTAGATTCTTTTCTCATCCCCTTGTCTACTAAATATGATTACTTAATTGACGCTCTAGGAGGAAGGGAGGTTAGAATCGCAAACAAAGCTCAAATCAACAGATGTAACGATGAAAACTGCTGGAAAATTGGCTGCGGGTTGGCTGCTGGCACTCGGATGTATGTTCCTGTCTTTATCTGTATCCGCTGAGATTGATAAATATCAAACCCTGAAACCTCTGCCATCAGGTATTGATGGTAAAGATAAAGATATTCAAAATACAGAAGCTGTTTATGACCTAGATATTACTGCCAAGCAAGGTCTAATTTTTGGTTTACCTACCCTACTCATTGGAGGATGGTTAGCTTTAGGACTGTATCGTCAAAGTAAGCAGGAGAAACAAGCCATTGACCAAAAAGTTAGTGAAAATTTACAATCACTGTTTTACCAGATGGTGGAAGAAAACCAAGGGCGAATCTCATTATTAGGCTTTGCCATCCAATCCCAGTTACCACCTACCACAGCCAAAGAATATTTAGATATCAAAGCTAAAGAATTCAACGCGAATTTTAAAGTTAGCGAAGAAGGGGCTGTATTGTATCACTTTGATATGTAATGCCCAATTCGGTGACAATATAGAATGCCATGACTCGGATTTTCTTGAGCTTAGGAGCAATTTTAGGCGGTTTATCTGTGGCTATAGGGGCTTTCGGTTCCCACATTTTACGCTCAAAAATCAGCGAGCGCTCGCTGGAAATTTTTAGTACTGGTGTACGCTACCAAATGTTCCATGCCTTAGGCTTATTAATTGTAGCTTTGTTACTCACCCGTATGGAATCTCCACCCACCACACTAGTAACTAGTGGCTGGCTATTCATCATTGGTGTGGTGATTTTTTCAGGTAGTTTGTATGCTCTGAGTATAACTGGGATCAAATCTTTCGGTGCAGTAGCCCCCTTTGGAGGGTTAGCGTTGATGGTTGGTTGGGGTGCTTTGGCTATTGCTGCCTGGAGTTGGCAATAAATAGCTAGTTAATTCTGCTCACAGTCGCAGATGTTTAGATCCCCGACTTATACTCCCAACAGCTAAAAACTTAACTTTTCGCAGGTTGGGTTGTAGCTTGCTTCCACCAAGTGGTACGAAACCAAACCCAACAGTAAGTAGGTTTTTGTTAAGTTACTCTACCCTAGGGACTGTTTTCAAAATATCGTGTAGGTTGGGTTGTAGCTTGCTTCCACCAAGTGGTGCGAAACCAAACCCAACAGCAAGTAGGTTTTTGTTGGGTTACTCTACTCTTCGAGAAAGCTTCGCTTACTCCAAGCCGCTGTTGCGTCTACGTACCTCAACCCAACCTACAATCATTAATCCGTTTAGAGTATATATCCTAGGAATCGCTACAATGTACGGATATTTATTTAGAAGTCGGGGAGCACCTTGCCTAAGCGAAAAGAAGTTGAAAAGATGCAGAAAAACCCAATCAACTGCGAACTTGATACCTAATACCATTTTGAAAAAAGAATGAGACAGATGGGTAGGGGCACGGCACCAGCAAGATAATTATATACACCAAAATATTGTGGATGCCGTGCCCTTACAAAGAATGTATGTGTCACAAACATTCTTTGAATTGGTATAAGCTAGCGAGAAAAGTTGCCAAGATGCTTTCCTTCCGGAGAAACTGATAACTGATAACTGATAACTGATAACTGAAATGACACTCAAGCGGTTGCTGTTGATTTTACTAACACTGGGAGCAATATTGTGGTACGGTGGCAATTTATTTAATAGTTGGCAAAAGCCTCAAATCCAGAGCAGCTTGGAACTTTATCAAACCAATATTCTTCTCCAAGCACAAGAATGGTATCCAGAAAACACTGCTCCTGAGAATCTACAAGCAGCAAAAACCGCTTTTCTGGGCAAACAGCCCTTGGAAACTGCTGCTAAACAATATCAGCAAGTACGTAAATCAGCCACCACTAATTTAGAAAAAATCCAAAAGCAACTGGCAAAACAGCCTACTACATCTGGAGATAATTTAAAATCAAACAACCCTGAATCACAACAGTTACAACAATCCTCAAAGCAAGTACAAAAGTTAATTGCAAAATTAGATTTACACTTGGGAGTTATACAAGCAGCCCAAAAAAATATAGAAGCAGCTGTGCAAACCTGGACAAAGTTAACAGTAGCTTCGGATATATACCCAGATTTTGCAGAAACAGCATTAGTATTGTCAGGAATTTGGAGCGATCCTCCCCGCATTTTACCCAACGCTCAACCATTAATTGAAAATAACTTAACAGGTTGGTTCCGCTTTACTAGTCTTTCCCAGTTATACAAACTACAGCAACGGGAAGAAGATTTATCTAACTTATTAGTCAAGGCTCAAGAAACTGCTGAATCAGCCGTATTCAAACTAGGGATTGTTGTCACCCTACCCTTACTTACTGGCATCATCGGTGCGATTTTATTCATTGTACTGCTCATACAGAGAATTGTTCAAGGCAAAAATTCTTTGTGGGCTAAAAATGAAGAATTGTCTTGGTCAACCCCTTGGGATGGTGAAACAATATTACAGGTATTTATATTTGGTTTTTTCTGTGTGGGACAATTTGTCATACCCTTGCTATTAGGTGTACTACCTATTGCTAGTTTAGTGACAAATATACAAACCCAAGCGTTTTTGGTTTTATTTAGTTATCTACTGGTAGCATTCGGGACACTTACAGTCCTGTATCTATCCATTAAGAACTTTTTGCCCCTTACCTCTGAATGGTTCAGTCTGCGCTTCCAAGAAAAATGGTTTTTGTGGGGATTGGGTGGCTATTGTGTAGCTTTACCCATAGTGGTGTTAGTTTCCCTAATCAATCAAAAATTGTGGCAAGGACAAGGTGGTAGCAATCCTTTGTTGCAATTAGCACTGGATAGCCAAGATTCCGTAGCCCTATTCATCTTGTTCTTTACTGCGGGGATCGCTGCTCCATTATTTGAAGAATTCCTCTTCCGTGGCTTTTTATTGCCTTCTTTAACCCGTTATGTACCAATGTGGGGAGCAATTACCATCAGTAGCTTACTTTTTGCAGCTGTCCATTTAAGCCTGTCAGAAATTATACCTTTAATGGCTCTGGGTATGGTTTTAGGGTTTGTGTATACGCGATCGCGTAATCTCCTGGCTCCCATGTTACTACACAGTCTTTGGAATAGCGGTACTTTAATGAGTTTGTTTATTCTGGGCAGCAGTGGTAAATAAAACTTCAAGGTTTATATTGCAAAACGTTAAAATACATTGCTTGATTGTATAGGTTTAAATTTGTAGTGCGGGCAGCGTTCGACTGAGCTCACGCCGAAGTCTTGCCCGCTTTGCATATCAAGGGAGCTTCCCGGTTCCGACTACAGCATATTTTTGAAAAATTAGGATGCTCCCATTGTATATACCCCTATTGCCAACTATAATTGACAATAGGGGTTTATGATTGCTATTTTTGCTGTCATCCATCAGCTAATAGTTATAGAAACTAGTCGAAGTCCAAAACTCAAGTGCCTTAAGGCAGGAGATGTAGGACGAGGTAGCACTTTGGCTATTTCAAGCTATGCTGTCTAGGCTTGGAAGAATCTCCCATCTTCTAGGTGGGAGAGTGTCAAACTTAATTTGGTATAGCCAGTCTCAAGTGACTTGATAAAGGCAATATTAATTAGGGTGCAATCCACTAGAGAATGAAAATGTTCTTAAGAATATGAGTAGCTGATAGTGAATTATTGAACTATTAAATATTCTCTGACATTACACATTACACATATTTAATTGGAGCAAACAGTAATCGGTATCAGCTCCCTAACCCTCGAGCGGGCGGCAGCATCAATAGGAGGGGGAACTCTAGGGAACAGTGAAGCTGGAAAAATTTTTTCCATAGATATTGTCCCTCGATTTATCGATGGGGAAACTAATCACTGATAACTGATAACTGAAATGGCTTGATTTTATATTTCCTTTGTAAATCTGGTAAAAATTCATGCTTTCTTTATCAGTAATCTTTGGAAAAATAATATACAATCTACGTAATGATAAATATATGGGTTTCAAATAGACGTAAGCTCCTTCGCAGAAACTCAAATTGCTACTCAAATAATATTGATGGGTGAATAGCTCACTCATACTGCATTTACATAATCTCATGCAAATTAGTGGTAAATTTCCTGAAGAGGAATATTCCCATTACACAAATGATTTCCCAAATAATCCGGAAATTGTATAGTTTATTTGTAAAAAGTAATATAGTGTAGCAATCTTTTTATCTCTGATTGCAAATCTACTTTGCAAAGAAGATTATCTGAATTAAATATTCAATCGACCTCTCCGGAAATGAGATATTAACCCTGACTGCACAAGGCTTTTATATTCTTTTTCGGAGATGTCTAATGTATAATCCACGGGGTATATATATTTTTTTGACAATTCATAATTGCCATCAAGATTATAATTAATAGTTTTAGAATTATGTAACATCATAATTGCTCTATTTGTGTAATTAGTAGCAATTGATTTTTGCTTATATATAATCAGTTTTCATGACTATTTTCAATTGTTTAATCGAGATGGCAGTCTTGCATATGTAGGAGATATTTTTCATGGCTAATCTGAACTCTAATTACGCAACAAAACAGCTCTTAGCAGGTTATGGAGCTATAATTTTTGGTGGTTTTGGCATTCATAAATTTATTTTGGGATATACAGCAGAAGGAATATTAACAATTATCATCTCTATTGTTGGTGGTTATTTTTCCTATGGGTTCACATTATTAATTATGCAAGTTGTGGGCTTACTGGAAGGAATTATTTATCTGAATAAAAGCCACGAAGAATTTGTAGAAAATTATTTTATTAACAAACAAGGTTGGTTTTAAAGATATTGAGTACTCCAGCAAAATAGGTTTTGTATGACATTGCGAAAATGTTTTAACCTAGCAATGAAATTTATCGCGTCAAGCACCAACCACCGATTGTGACACGCAGCTTTAGTTCTGTTATCAATGGGGAAATTGAGCATTGATAGATGAAAAGACGGACGTTGCTAATTGAAAATATGAATTTACCTGACGCATTAGATGCAAAGGCACGAAGTTACCAAGAAAAATAAAGGTGATTTTGACGTTTCATCTCCTAATTCAGCGATTCCAAAAGACGAGTAGTTAGAAGTAGTAAATCGAGAGATATCATGTTTAATATAAAAGTTAGATATATTTATTTTGTAATCTTGGCTCTTATAGGCTGCGGCTATTTTAGTACCATCTCCAATTTAGAGATTAGTAATTTTTGGCATGGCGAAATGGTGCTGATCCCGTTACAAATCATAACAGTAATTTACCTAAGCTATGTACGCAGGATGCCACGGAAGAATTCAGCATAATTATCAGCCTCTTCATAAAAATTAATGTTTTTGACTGTCTGTCTTATTCCCGGATTTAGCCTAACCTCGAAATAGAGACGCTTTTAATTGGGCGTTGAAATTTCGTAACGATTCAAACATTTCCCATGCAAATTGTCCCCAGAACCGAGGAATCTACAGACAAAACCCCAATGGCGACTACCGAAAAAATTACCTTGGATGTTGGGGGTATGAAATGTGCTGGCTGTGTCAAGTCAGTGGAGAAGCAACTGGCTCAGTATCCAGGGGTTAAGAGTACTTGTGTGAATTTAGCAACAGAGGTAGCTGTTGTGGAATCAGAAGTGGGTGTAGTTGATGCCCAAGCTCTGGCAAAGCAGTTAACCTCTGCCGGATTCCCCAGTCAACCTCGAACAGCGAGTAGGATACTGGCAGATACCTCTGAAATCCAACAGCGTCAGCATATGCAGTCTGCATGGCGGCAATTGATGATTGCTGGAATACTGTTAGTTTTATCGGGGATTGGGCATTTTGCCAATCTTGCCAGTCCACCCTTGATATTTCTGAATAATATTTGGTTCCATTTTGGCCTAGCAACGGTAACATTATTACTTCCAGGCCGTTCAATTTTGGTGGATGGGTGGTTAAGTTGGCGGCGCAATGCACCCAATATGAATACCCTGGTGGGTTTGGGAACCCTAACGGCTTATACAGCTAGTTTAGTGGCATTACTATTTCCTCAAATGGGTTGGGAATGCTTTTTTGATGAACCTGTGATGATGCTGGGTTTTATCCTCTTGGGCAGAACTCTGGAACAACAAGCCAGGGGTCGGGCAGCATCTGCATTTAAGCAATTATTGGCATTGCAACCCCTTGTAGCTCGTTTAATTGCCAATCCCCAGTCATCAAATAAGGGTTCGGGGATGGTGGAGATTCCCGCCGAACAGGTAAAGGTAGGGGAATGGTTGCAAGTTTTGCCAGGGGAGAAAATCCCCGTTGATGGTGAGGTAATGTCAGGGCAAACTAGCGTTGATGAGTCAATGTTGACTGGGGAATCTTTGCCCATTAGTAAGAAAGTGGGGGATAGTGTCACCACTGGGACAATTAATCAATCGGGAGCGATCGCAATTCAAGCTACCCGTACTGGTAATGATACCACCTTGGCACATATTATTGCCTTAGTGGAAGCAGCGCAAACCCGTAAAGCACCAGTACAAAAGTTAGCAGATACGGTGGCTGGCTACTTTACCTATGGGGTATTGACGACCTCCATCCTCACATTTGTATTTTGGTACTTTTTCGGCACTCATATTTGGCAAGATGTTACCAATCCGGTAGCAATGGCGCAAAGTTCCAGCCTCATTGCTCACCTGCATCACTCTCCTTTAGGTTATCAACCAGCGATCCCCACCCAATATGCAGGACTATTACTAAGTTTAAAACTAGCGATCGCTGTCATGGTAGTTGCCTGTCCCTGTGCTTTAGGACTTGCCACACCCACAGCAATTTTGGTAGGTACGGCAATGGGTGCAAAAAGGGGTTTACTAATTAAAGGTGGGGACGTGTTGGAGAAAGTCCACCGCCTCAATACCGTAGTATTTGATAAAACTGGGACTCTAACAACTGGTAAGCCCATAGTTACTGATTGTTTACCGATTGTACCAGAAGAGAATCTCACCCCCAGTGCCTTACTCCAACTAGCAGCAGCTGTAGAAAGCGGAACTTCCCACCCCCTAGCAAATGCAATTCAAACCGCAGCCCAACAGCAGCAATTAACGATCCCCACCGCTAGCGAATTTCACACCGAGCCGGGATTGGGGGTATCTGCAACGGTGGATGGTTCCTCGGTATTTTTAGGTAACTGGGAGTGGTTGCAGGTAAACGGAATTACCATTCCCCAAGATGCAGAAAATCAAGCTACAACTTTAGCCATAGCAGGAAAAACCGTAGTGGGTATAGCTAGGGATGGAAAATTGATCGGCATGATTGCAGTTAGTGATCCCCTGAGAACAGACACGAAGGAAGCCGTAGAACAGTTACAGGGCATGAATTTGCGAGTCATGCTCCTATCTGGCGATCGCCAAGAAGTAGCCAACGCTATTGGTAAACAATTGGGATTAGATAGTACAGATATTATTGCTGGGGTACCCCCTGCCAAAAAAGCTACAACCATCCAAGAACTACAACAATACCCAATGTCCGTAGCTATGGTGGGAGACGGTATTAACGATGCTCCCGCTTTATCTCAAGCAGATGTGGGTATTGCTTTGAAATCTGGAACAGATGTAGCAATGGAAACCGCAGAAATTGTGTTAATGAGCGATCGCTTAACTGATGTTGCAGCATCCATTCAGTTAAGTCGAGCTACATTTAACAAAATTCGTCAAAACCTATTTTGGGCATTTGCCTACAATACATTAGGGATTCCCTTAGCAGCAGGTATTTTATTACCTACTATGGGTTTTGCCCTTAGTCCAGCTGGCGCTGCTGGATTAATGGCTTTTAGTTCCGTGAGTGTGGTAACTAACTCTTTATTACTGAGAACTTTGAGGAGTTGATAGAGGGAAGCAGGGAAAGAAAATTGAGTAGAGTTTTCAGTTTTTCGGTTATGGCACTACGCGCTGGGGAACAGGGAACAGCAGCCTGTCAAAGGGTTGGCTGGATTTAGAAATGTCCACGTCCCGTTAGGCGTAGTGCTATATTTATTCTCAAAGCTGTAGACGTGCTGCGTCTACAGCAGAGCATCACAATTTTTATACAATGCCCACCGAAGGGGATCGTTACACGAACAAAGCCCATCTACGTGGGCTACAACCTCGATTTTTCGTAGTCCGCGCAGGCGGACTTGGTACGTATAGCCGCGCCTTTCTAGTAGTTCATTGCATTAATTTTTGAAGGGCAGCTGTAGTGCGGGCATCTTGCCCGCTACAGCAGGGAGCGAGACGCTTTTTGTCAGCAGGGAGCGAGACGCTCCCACTACAATTGTTTACCGATCAGAACTAATGAAATGCACCACTAGTGTCCCATTAATTCTGATGGGTTTATATATGATTCAAACCCTTAATATATCTAGTATACAGATTTAGGACAAACTTACAAAACTAATGGGACAAAGCACTAGGATACTGTTGGCGAATAATAGGTATGAACCCTGATTATGCTAAAAGCTGGGGATTACTGTCATAATTTGGGCTGGGTTTTTTCTGCCCCCACTCCCCCACTCCCCCACTCATCGATGGGGTAACTGTTAGCGTAGCTCCTCCGTTAGCGCAGCTCTCCCGGGGGGAGCAGGAGGCTAGCTGATACTGATAACTATAACTAATAACTGAAATCTGTTTAGAGTATAACAGCAAAGCAATATGAAATATTTGCAAAATACCTCTTGAGATGGATGTCAAAAAACATTTTTTTTGTATTAAAAAGTAAGTATTCACTGATAAAAAATATCTACAGTTGGGAATGTTATTCAATCATCAGCTATAGCTAGGAATTCAAGATTTATTAAAACTTTGTTAATTAAAACGTTATAAAAATTACTATCGGAAATAGAACCATTTGTATATGAAAGTTTCTTAAATTTTTTGAGATAAATAGAGACTTTTATCAATATAAAGTGAAATTACTTAACTAAGAATGATTTTGTGTTATCTATATACGTAATAAATTCTAAAATTTCATGTGCATATGAAAGTAGGAATACTGGCAGGAGGACTGGGGACGCGTCTATCTGAGGAAACGGTAGAAAAGCCGAAACCTATGGTAGAAATAGGTGGGAAGCCAATTATGTGGCATATCATGATGAACTATGCTCATCATGGCTTCCAAGATTTTGTCATTGCTTTGGGATATAAAGCAGAAGTCATCAAAAAATATATGGTGGACTACTGTTCCCTCAACAGCAATCTGACAGTGAATTTACGCCAAGGGAACGTGCAAATGCACGGGGGATACAAACCAGATTGGAACGTAGATTTAATTGATACTGGTTTGTATACCAATACTGGCGGACGAATCAAAAGATTGGCACCCTACATGGGTAATGAAACCTTCATGCTTACCTGGGGGGATGGGGTCTCAAATATTAATCTTCAAGAACTACTAGCATTCCATAAATCCCATGGTAAGCTAGCCACCCTGACGGCAGTACACCCACCATCTAGATTCGGACATATGGAATTGGATGGAGATCAAATCTGCGAATTTTCAGAGAAACCCCAAACCAAAGACGGATGGATTAATGGTGCATTCTTCGTCTTGGAACCGGAAATCTTTGATTACATCGCTGGAGATGATACTCAATGGGAGAAAGAGCCATTGGAGTCTTTAGCCAAAGATGGACAATTAATGGCCTATAAATATACAGGCTTCTGGCAATGCATGGATACCTTAAGGGATAAGCGGAGGCTAGAAACTCTGTGGTCAAGTGGTAATGCACCTTGGAAAATTTGGGAGGATATAGAAGATAATGCGAGTACTACTAACGGGACACAAAGGTTACATCGGCACAATACTCGCGCCCATGCTGGTAGCTAAGGGGCATGAAGTAGTTGGTTTAGATAGCGATTTATACGAAAACAGCACTTTTGGCGAGGATCTGCCAGAAATACCTGAAATTAGAAAAGATATCCGCGATATCCAATTAGAGGATGTAGAAGGGTTTGATGCTGTATTGCATTTAGCCGGACTATCTAACGATCCCTTGGGCAATCTTAACCCCGAACTCACCTATGATATTAACCATCAAGCATCGGTGAAGTTGGCCGAGTTAAGCAAACAAGCGGGAGTTAGTCGTTACATCTTTTCTTCTTCTTGTAGTAACTATGGTGCAGGTGGTACTGACTGGTTAACAGAAGAATCTGATTTTAATCCCGTTACCCCCTATGGCATTTCTAAGGTCAAGGTAGAGCAAGATGTTGCTAAACTAGCAGACGACAACTTTTCTCCTACTTTCCTACGTAATGCTACTGCCTATGGTGTATCACCTAGACTCAGGTTTGACTTGGTGTTAAACAATTTAGTGGCTTGGGCGTTTACCACAGGTAAGGTATTTATTAAAAGCGATGGTACACCCTGGAGACCTATCGTTCATATTGAAGATATTTCTCGGGCTTTTGTTGCTGTCATGGAAGCACCTAGGGAATTGATTCACAATCAAGCCTTCAATGTGGGACGCAACGAGGATAATTACCAGATTCGGGATATTGCTAACATAGTTGAAAAAACTGTGCCTGGCTGTCGCATTGAATATGCCCAAGGAGTAGCACCTGATACCCGTTGTTATCGAGTTAATTGCAGCAAAATTCTGAATACCCTACCGGATTTCCAACCACAATGGAATGCGACTAAGGGAGCGCAAGAACTTTACAACACCTACAAACAAGTTGGGTTAACTTTGGAAGAATTTGAAGGACCAAGATACCAACGAATTGCCCACATCCAAAAATTACTGCGCGAATCTCGCCTAGATAATAATCTACGTTGGCGGACTGAAGCAGCTGTGTAATTCAATTCTAGGACTAACTCTTGTCCTGGGAATATTATCCATGTTTGACAACAGTGCTTTCCTGAATCCTGTAGGTTTTGCCTTGCTAACAGTAAGGCATTAAAATCAAGCCTACTGTTAATGATAGGACGCCAAATAATAGGTAATTTCTATAAAAACCTAACCATTTGGCGTCTTGATTTGCACCGTTAAGTGCCTCCCTTAGGGGTAGTGTGTGCCAAGTGCTTCGCACACGCTGCGCGAACGACAATGTTGTAAGAGCAAGTTTAAGCTAGTAGCACCGTTTGCCTTCACTTTAACTACTAGCGACAGAGCTACAAACTGGCGTTCATTTGTAGGTGTCATAACTCAAACAACGTAGGGCTTATGCCCTGAGTCTGCAATTTAGTTGGCTATTTCCGGATATTTCCGAAATTTACCTAGGCTTTGACTAAGTGATTCAGGATTGCGAATATCTATAAAAATACCACAACAAATTAATTGATACGATACGCGTAAGTTCTACGGACGATCCGCGAAAACGACTCAACGTAAGCCTCTGGCTTATTGCTATCAGGTGATAGGAGTAAATTTTAATGCCCAATTCTCAGCCCATCTGCCGTTCTTGTGGCAATCCAGATTTAGAATTAATTATTGATTTTGGTTATACTCCCTTGGCGGATAGACTGTTAACCAAAGACCAATTAGAAAAACCCGAATATACAGCTTTATTGGATTTGGCATTTTGTCCCCATTGTGGACTGGTACAGATTAATGAAACAGTACCACCAGAAATCCTGTTTTATGATGATTATCCCTATTTCTCTTCAGTATCACCATCTCTATTGAAGCATTTTGGTGACAGTGCCCAGGCAATCATCAAGTCTCGACCTCTAGATAGTAATAGTTTAGTGGTTGAGGCTGCTAGTAATGACGGATATATGCTGAAAAACTTTGTGGAGAAGGGCATCCCCGTATTAGGAATTGACCCCGCCGAAAAGCCGGCGGCGGTGGCGAATGAGGCGGGAGTACCTACCATGTGTACTTTCTTCACCAAGGATTTAGCAATTAAGTTGGTGGAGGAAGGTAAACAAGCAGATGTATTTTTAGCAAATAATGTCTTGGCTCACGTTCCCGATTTAAATGGGTTTGTGGCTGGATTTGGAACTTTGTTAAAAGATACTGGAGTAGCGGTAATTGAAGCTCCCTATGTGGTAGATTTAGTTGATCACTGCGAGTTTGATACGATTTACCACCAGCACTTGTGTTACTTCTCCATAACTGCTTTGGATAAGTTGTTCCGCAGACATGGTTTGTATTTAAATCATGTGGAACGGACAAAAATCCACGGTGGTTCTTTACGCCTGTTTATTGAGAAGCAAGAAGCGGTTCAGGATTCTGTCAAGTCCTTGTTAAAAATGGAATCTGAGCGTAAAGTAGATCGGATAGATTATTATCAAGAATTTGGCGATCGCATTGCTGAAGTTAAGGAATCCTTATTAAATATTCTCTGGGATTTGAAGCGTCAAGGCAAGAAGGTTGTTGGTTATGGTGCGGCAGCAAAAGCAACTACTTTACTGAGTTATTTTGGTATCAATAAAACCCTGTTAGATTATGTTGCCGATTTAAATCAGTTTAAGCAGGGTAAGTTTATGAGTATCAATCACTTACCAATTGTGCCACCATCCCGAATTGCGGAAGATATGCCTGATTATGTCTTAATTTTGGCTTGGAATTTTGCTGAGGAAATTATGCAACAGCAGCAAGCTTATCAGCAAAAGGGTGGTAAGTTTATCGTTCCCATTCCTCAACCCAAAATTATGTAGTTAAAATTCTTATTTTTTGGGAGTCTGGGAGTCAGGATATGATTAATTCTGACTCCTGACTATGGAATAAATACTTCCGGTTTTCCTCTTTATTACATGAATTGAGCACAAGATATAAACTGGTAAATTTGTGCGAACTGGAAAAATCGACCGTTTTAAAACCAATTGGAGATAATTTTAATGGTTGGAAATCAAGTATTATCAGAGCAATCAACATCAGCAGCTAAATTGGCAGAACATACTTGCCCAAATTGTGGACACAAAGGTTTATCCCTGTTTTATGAAGTACCTCAGGTTCCCGTCCATAGTTGCTTAATGATGTCCAGCCAGGAGGAAGCACAGAAGTTTCCTTGTGGTGATGTGGTTCTAGGATTTTGCGATCATTGCGGTTTTATTACCAACATTGAATTTGATCGCAAATGGTCAGCCTATGCTCCCAATTACGAAGACCAACAAAGCTATTCTCCCACATTTAACAAATTTGCCCTAGACTTAGCCAATCGTTTAATTGAAAAATATGACCTCCACAACAAAGATATTGTGGAAATTGGTTGTAGCAAAGGGGATTTTCTGCTGCTATTGTGTGAATTAGGTAATAATCGCGGTGTAGGTATTGACCCCAGCGTAGTTCCCGGACGAGTTAACAGTGAAGCCGCAGAACGGGTAACTTTCATTCAAGACTATTATGGCGAACAACACGCCAAATATGTGGGTGATTTTATCTGCTGTCGTCACACCTTAGAACACATTCAGCCCACCTTTGAGTTTATCACCACCGTGCGCCGTTCTATCGGCGATCGCCATATTCCTGTGTTCTTTGAAATTCCCGATACCACCCGCGTCCTCAAGGATATGGCTTTTGAGGATATTTACTACGAACACACCTCCTATTTTACTCCTGGTTCCTTAGCTCGGTTGTTCCGTGCTTGCGGTTTTGAAGTTACGGATTTATATCGGGATTATGGGGATCAATATTTATTTATTGAAGCCATACCAGTGGCTACAACCTCGGATAAAATTCATCCTTTTGAAGAAACTTTGGCGCAAACCATTGAGGATGTGAAATACTTCGCTGACAATATTCAGAACAAGCTGGATGATTGGAAGCAGAAGCTAGAAACTATGCAAGCACAAGGTCAAAAAGTGGTTGTTTGGGGTTCTGGTTCTAAGTGCGTTGCTTTCCTCACCACTCTAGATACCATTGACAAAATTCAATATGTGGTTGATATTAATCCCCACCGTCATGGCAAATTTATTCCTGGAGTTGGTAAACAAATCATGTCTCCGGAATTTTTGAAAGAATATCAACCAGATACGGTAATTGTCATGAATTCTATCTATTGCGAAGAAATTCAAAAAATGTTGGATGATATGGGAGTATCGACAAAGGTTATTCCTTTGTAAGGATAAATCCTTCATTAGGGAAAACAATGGGAGCATCCCAAATATTAAATATTGTAGTGCGGGCATCTTGCCCGCTTCTTGGTAATTAGGGAGTAAGATGCTCCCACTGTAAATTGGACATTAGGGAGCAAGATGCTCCCACTACAAATTTATTTGTGCAAAATTGGATGTTCCCTAATATGAGGACATTAGGGAGAAAGATGCTCCCACTCCAGATTTTATTGGTGCAAAATTGGATGTTCCCTAACATGAGGAAATTAGGAAGCAAGATGCTCCCACTCCAGATTTTATTGGTGCAAAATTGGATGTTCCCTAACATGAGGACATTAGGGAGCAAGATGCTCCCACTCCAGATTTTATTTGTGCAAAATTGGGATGTCCTCTAAAATGATTGATAATATTAGATGTTAAAAAGGTATAGATAAATTCATGAATAATCCATCTCAACATATCTGCCCTGTATGCGGCTCTTCTCATTTTGAAATATTTTTTGAAATGCTAGAGATGCCCATTTTTTGTAATGTTTTATGGCCAGAAAGAAAAGATGCTCAAAATTGTGATAAGGGAGATATTAAACTAGCTTTCTGTTCTAGTTGTGGTTTCATTGGCAATGTAGCGTTTGATTCATCTCTATTAGACTATACCCAAGCTTATGAAAACTCCTTGGATTTTTCTCCCAGATTTCAAAATTATTCTCAATCTTTAGCAGAAAGATTAATAGAAACTCATAACTTACAAGATAAAGATATTATTGAAATTGGTTGCGGCAAGGGAGAATTTTTAGTTTCATTATGCGAACTAGGTAATAATCGGGGAGTAGGATTTGACCCCACCTATGTACCCTTACCAGAACATGAAAAAGTTAAAGATAAAACCACATTTATTCAAGATTATTATGACGATAAATATGCAGACTATGCCAGTGATTTTATTTGCTGTCGGCATACATTAGAGCATATTCCCCAACCAAATACTTTGTTAGCTAATCTCCGCCAAGCCATTGGTAATCGTCACAATACAGCGATATTTTTTGAAGTTCCTAATGCTTTAGATACATTCCAAAACATGGCTATTTGGGATATTATCTACGAACACTGTTGCTATTTCGCTCCCGTGTGCTTATCCTACGCTTTTGCATCCAATGGATTCCAGGTACAAAAAACCTCTGAGGAATTTCGCAATCAGTTTCTCTGCCTAGAGGCTGTACCAGGAGAGAGCAACAGGGAAATGGACGAACAACAAATTAGTGATTTGCAACAACTTACCCAAGATATTCAAACCTTTGGTAATAGATTTGCCAACAAGGTAGAAACTTGGCAAACTAAGCTGGAGTATATCACTAGTCAAGACCAACGCACAGTGGTGTGGGGTGCAGGTTCTAAAGGGGTAACTTTCCTCAATTTGTTGAAGAATAGGAATCAGATTGAGTTTATAGTAGACCTTAATCCCCGCAAACAAGAAATGTATGTAGCCGGAACGGGTCAAAGAATTGTTGCGCCGGATTTCTTACGGGATTATCAACCAGAATTAATACTAATTATGAACCCTGTTTACGAGCAAGAAATCCGTCAAATGACGGCAGATATGGGCTTAAGTGCGGAATTTCTCTGTGTCTAGACTTTTTTTACTAGCACTGCCTCACCTTCCACTTTAGCAGTGTAGGTGGGTATGGGTTGTTTGGCAGGAGCTTTGAGAACCTGTCCATCAATCCCAAATTCAGAACCATGACAGCGACAGAGGAATTTTTTGTTGTCAGCTTCCCATGCCACTATACAACCTGAATGGGTACATTTAGGATTGACAGCGATTAGATTACTATCTTTAGATGTACCTACCACCAATACTGGACCAATGGGTGAATTTTTAGCTAGTAATTGACCCTTACTATCCAAATCTGCCACTGAGCCAACCTTCTGCCAATCTTCATTATTTGTAGGTGTTGCTGGATTTGTAGATGTTGCTGGGGCATTACTATTATTATCTGGTGAACAGGCTGCGATCGCAACTGGTAAACTAGTAGCTACACACCCTACACCAACCCAAGTTAAGAAGTCACGACGATTCATAACTGTTACAAAATTTGTTTAGTTTCAGCCTAGAGAACTTACTAAAAGCTCATAATATCAGTAATCGGTATCATTTTTGCTATTAAAACCTCACCCGCACACTCCCTTCAAAGTAATAATTTGTACTAACTCCGATAACAGGAGGCTCTGGCTCTGATTGAGAATGGTGTAAGTTATCAGTTCAACCTAACCTACGTTATAGGTAATCTTCTGCCGGTAAGGGAATATTTCTTAAAATTTGGGATGCTCCCAAAAGTCGAGGATCTAAGCTTTTCCATTTTTACAAATCAAATGAGGATTATTTAGAGCTGCAACTTTTCTCTCATTCTGGTTTCCAATAATTCTAATAATGAGTTTACATTTTGACCTAGTTTCTGAAAAGAATCAGGTGGTGGTGACTCTGGTTGAAAATAAATTAACTGAATCTGCTCTTTGCCAATACCAATCATCAGCACTTCTACTTCAGGTTGGTAATTATCAATAATTCCCAAGATTTCCTGTAATTTATTATCAACTCGATGATTGAGAGCTTCTATATGTTCTTGAGGACAATAAACAAAATGGGGTTGGGGTTGTAAGTCAATGCCAATAGTACCCTGACTATTACCATTTTCTAGCCATAAAGCCCATGATAGTGCCGCCAATTCTGTTTGATTACGTTTAGTAAATTTATCTAATTGACGACACCAATGATTATCTGGCAATTTCGGTTGGTTTATATCCAGCATAATTTCAGTTATCAGTTATCAGTTATCAATTATCAGTTACTCCATCGATAAATGGGAGCATCCCAAATTTTTAAATTTATAGTGCGGGCATCTGCCTGCTTTTGTAGTGCGGGCATCTTGCCTGCTTTTATAGGGAGCAAGATGCTCCCACTACCGCATATTTGTGAAAAAGTGGGATGGTGGGATGCTCTGCGATAAATAGAGGGGCAATAGTCAGGGAAAAAATTGTGAATGAAGAATTAAGAATGCAGAATACAGAATGGAAAAATTTCTAAATTCTAAATTCTAAATTCTAATTTGGCAGCTTAATACCGATTACTGTTTGGTCAAAAGTTTATCATTTTGTGCAAAATTAACACAATGCTTGCATCAAATAATTTGCCAGGGTCACACCATCTACTCCTAGCTCTGTGCGATCGCTTGCTGCTAAAATAGCTGCTTGAGAATGCCACCAAGCGGCAGTAGAAACTATATCTTCTAAAGGAATTTGTCTAGTAGCAGTTTGGGCGAGCAAACCACCCAATAACCCTGTTAACACATCACCACTACCACCCCTCGCCAATGCGGGAGTACTTTCAGGATTAATCCACACCACACCTTGAGGATTAGCGATAGCGGTTCTTGCCCCTTTGAGTAAAATAATAGCTCCTGTTTGGGCTGCTGCTGTCTGTACGGCTTGAATTCTATCGGTGGATACGTTGGGGATATCAGGGAATAGACGCTTAAATTCACCGGCGTGGGGGGTGAGAATGGTGGGGAATTGCCGTTTTTGTAATGTGGATGTACTTCCCATCTGCGCCAATATATTTAAACCATCGGCATCAAGTACCAGAGGTTTTTCACCGGCTAGTACCTGTTGGATAATGCTACTGACTTCAGTTGTTAAACCAGGACCACAAGCGATCGCATTAAATGTATTAATATCGATATTGGCTGGTAGTTCTAATTTGGCAATTGCTCCCGTAGCTGTTTCTGGACAGCTTATAATTAATGCCTCTGGTAAATGGGATACTAATAGGGGTTTGAGGGACTCCGGTACGGCAACCGAAAGCATTCCCACCCCACTACCTCTAGCACCCAAAGCAGTTAGTATTGCTCCCCCCGCATAACGTTGGGAACCACAAATCAGTAATAAATGCCCTTCTTGATACTTATGGGTAATGAGTGGACGGGGGAGAATAGTAGAGCCAGGATGTTTTTGTTGTATACCTTTAGTACCAATTACAGATAATGCTTTTGTGGCGGTGATGCGTTGGATTTTGGGTATTTTTCCTAACACTGCTTGAATATTCAACCAGGGAATATCAAAATCAATTAACTCCGCTTTACCTATGTAATCTAGAGCTTGGTCTTGCAATAAACCCAATTTCCATAAACCCAAACATAGGGTACTGGTGGCGCGAATGGCAATTCCTAATACTTCCCCTGTATCCGTATGCAAACCAGAAGGGATATCTATACTAATAATAGGTATATACCATTGATTAATCTGAGCGATCGCACTAGCGATGGGTTCTTTAATCTCTCTTTCTAGCCCAAATCCAAATAAGCCGTCTATTAATAAATCACAATTAGATAACTGCTCAATCTCAGAATAACAAGGTATACCTAAACTCTGGGCATATTGTAAGTGCTGTGCTGTTAACTCCTTGTGTTTAGTAAAAGGAGAATAAATCCCCACATCATAGCCGCAAAAATGTAGTTCTCGGGCAACAACTAAAGCATCCCCCCCATTATGGCCAGGACCGACAAGAATACCAATATACTTAGAGTCAGAAATATCTGGGATAATCCGCCGGGTAATTAAACCCGCCACCTTTTCCATTAAAGCAGCTACAGGCATCCCCCCTGAGAAGATACGTCCTTCAATGTCACGCATTTGTTGGGCTGTAACTACAACGCGGGAAATCAGTTCTTGCCTATGTTGCATGGGTTTTATAGTGCTACGTGCAAGTAATAAGTAATAAGTTTACTGTTCATTAGACCTCTGGTGAAAATGAGATATTAACCCTGACTGCATAAGGCTTTTATATTCTTTTTCGGAGATGTCTATCAAAGCATAATGGGAGGGTGAGAACCCCGCTCGTTTTTAACCAGGGGATGAAACCCGACTCAAAGGGATTTATCACGAGCGTTTCCCTCAAAAATATTATGACTACAAAATATGGTATTATAACC
>JASJCJ010000124.1 GCA_030066045.1 Calothrix sp. MO_167.B12 | reverse complement strand
AGGCTTTAAAAGGAGGTTATCAAATCGGTTATACCAATGATATTCGTAGGGGGATGAGTGGCGCACCACTGCTGAATATTCGCGGTGAGGTGGTGGGGATTAATGGGTTACATAAGGAGCCTTTGTGGGATGGTGCGGATTTGTATGAGGATGGGACTGAGCCGAGTCAGTCTTTGCAGGAAAAGATTACTAGGTCTAGTTTTGCGGTTCCTGTGAGGAGGGTGTTTCAGCAATTTCCGCAATTGGGTGTGTTGAAAGATGTTCAGAGGAAATCTGTTATATCAAATCCGATAGCATCTGAATGATAAAAAACCGCAAAGACGCAAAGGACGCAAAGGAAGAGGAAGAGAGAGTAACTGAAATAATTCCGATACAAACGGAAACGATATTAGTGGTTCATTGCGTTAATTTTGCAAGGTTGAAGGAGTGGGAGCATCTTGCTCCCTGGTTAAAAATTTCATGTGTACACAAAAGCGCTTGAATTTATCCAAATCTCCACCAAACGCCCCCTAACCCCCAAAATTGGGGGAACAAGAATTTTCAAAGTCCCCCAGGTACCCCCAGGATTGGGGGTCACGGGGGCAGGGGATTTAGGGGGCTTAAGTCCAAACGAAGAGAAGTAGGACTTATGTGTACACCGTAGAGTTAGAAATAGGGAGCGAGACGCTCCCACTACAATCTGAACCATAGCTAAATCAAGGACAGATTAATGAAGTTTGCTTATGGAATACCTGTAATACTCCTGGCTGCAACCAACGTCATGGTAATGCATCAAGTCGCAGTGGCATTAGAACCACAAGAAATTGGTATTATTGCCAAGAAAATCACAGTTAGCATAAGTGGTCCTAATCCTGGGGGAACTGGGATAATAGTTGAAAAACAAGGGAATATTTATACTGTTCTTACCAATTGGCACGTAGTTGATACAGAAGGAAAGTATACTATTCACACTCAAGATGGTAAACGTCACCAAGTGAATCAAGTACAACAGTTAGGTCGAGTAGATTTAGCAACTTTAAGATTCAAGAGTAATCAGAATTATGAACCTGCAAAGATAAATACTTCTAACCAAAGAACAGAGGGTACAAAAGTATATACTTCTGGTTTTGCTCGAATTAGAGGTTGTTCAGATCAAAAAAAAGGCTGTTACAAATTTTTTCGTGAGGGGAGTATTAATGAAATCCGTAACCCTGATGAGAAAGGTTATGAATTGGTTCATAGTAGTCAAGTTAGAAAAGGTATGAGTGGTGGCCCACTGTTAGATGAGGATGGAAAGCTATTAGGCATTAATGGAAGGGCAATAACTAGTCCTGGGCAACCAGGGACGGATTATTTGGCAATTCCCATTAAAACCTATTTAAAGCTTGATCCATACAAAAATTATCTACCAGTAGCAACAAACCCACCATTACCACTACCACAAGTAAATGCCATTGCCAAAAAGATTACAGTTCGTATCAGTGGTCCTAAACTTGGTACGGGGGTAATAGTTAAGAAAGAAGGCAATACTTATACTGTCCTTACCAATTGGCATGTGGTAGATACCTCAGGAACCTATACTATACAAACCCAAAATGGTAGGCGTTACCAAGTCAAATATAGCCAAGTCCAACGTTTACCAAGAGTAGATTTAGCAGTTTTCCAATTCCAGAGTAACCAAACTTACGACACTGCAAACATAGCTAATTCTGACCAAGTGACGGTAGGTACAAAAGTTTATGCTGCTGGTTGGGCAAATACCGATGCTGTTTGCGTACAACGCTGTTATCAATTTCGAGGTGGGAATATTTCCACGCGTTTATCCAATGCGAAAAATGGCTATACCTGGATATACACTAATAGCATTAAACCAGGAATGAGTGGCGGTCCAGTACTGGATGACCAAGGGCGATTGGTGGGGATTAATGGACTAGGTCTAAGAGATCCCAGAACAGGAACAACAGATTATTTGGCGATTCCCATTAATACCTATGTGAAACTCGCCACATTCCGCACATAGACACAAAATTTGCAACATTTTTTAAATCCTTGTATGACAAGACTTAAATGACTGTTTTTTGGGCATCTACAGAAATAATAATTATGCATCCCATATAATCATGAAATTCTCCTCCCAACTCCCAACAGCAATCATCGCCACCACCATTGCAGTAATCTCCCCACGGACCACAGTGGCATTAACCGCAGTGGAAGTCAACAACATTGCCAGACAGGTTACAGTCCGTATCAGTGGACCAAAACCAGGGGGAACTGGAGTCATAGTTAAGAAACAAGGAAACACCTACACAGTAGTTACCAATTGGCACGTTGTAGACACTGCTGGAACCTACACCATCCAAACCCAAGATGGTAAGCATTACCAAGTTAACTCCAAGAAAATGCGCCGCTTACCTGGGGTTGATTTAGCCATCTTACAATTCAATAGCAATCAAACTTACCAACCTGCCAAAATAGCTGACTCCAACCAAATCAAAGAAGGTATAACAGTTCATGCTGCTGGTTGGATGACTCCTAGTAGAAGTTGTCAAGAATCACGCTGCTACAACTTTTCCACTGGGGTAATTAATCGCATCCTCAATTCTGCCAAAGATGGTTATGGCTGGGTGTATAGTAATGAAATTAGACCGGGAATGAGTGGTGGTCCGGTGCTGGATGAGGAAGGGAGGTTAGTAGGGATTAATGGCAGAGCAATAACTAGTCCCGGTTCCCCAGGGACGGATTATTTGGCCATTCCCATTAATCAGGTGGTGAAACTTGTGCCATCAATAGCAACTTCCCCACCCAAGAATCCTACATCATCACCGATATCTTCCTCCTTCCCACCCAGCTCATCAACTGTTGGGCAATTTTATCTGGCTAAAACAATGGAAGGCCACACTTCTGTGCTTAACACCGTCGCCTTTAGTCCCGATGGTAAAACCATTGCTTCTGGTAGTTCGGATGACACAGTCAAGTTGTGGAATCTTCAGGGAAAAGAATTGCAAACCCTGAGAAGTCATAGCAAACCAGTCTTTGGTGTGGCATTTAGCCCGGATGGCAAAACCATCGCCTCCGCCAGTTGGGACAAAACAGTAAAACTATGGAATACCCAGGGACAGCTATTAAAAACCCTGGAAGGTCATAAAAGTTTTGTTAATAGTGTAGTATTTAGCCCAGACGGAAAAACTATTGCCTCCGCCAGTCTTGATGATACGATTAAACTGTGGAATACCCAGGGTCAGTTATTACACACCTTTCAAGGCCATGAGGGTTCCGTTAGAAGCATTGCTTTTAGTCCCGATGGTAAAACCATTGTTTCAGGTAGTAATGACAAGACATTAAAACTGTGGAATTTACTGGGTCAGGAATTACAAACCTTTTATGGTCATCGTGATGATGTAGAAAGTGTAGCATTTAGCCCAGATGGAAAAACAATTGTCTCTGCCAGTGATGACAAGACGGTGAAACTATGGAATTTACAAGGAAAAATGTTGAAAACCATTCATAATAGCCGTAAGGGTTATATTACCAGTGTCACATTTAGCCCGGATGGCAAAGTCATTGCCGGTGGTAGTTGGCATGACAGGGCAGTGCATTTGTGGAATACTCAAGGAAAGTTATTGCAAATCCTCAAAGGTCATGGCTATGTGGTCAAAGGTGTAGCATTTAGTCCGGATGGTAAAACCATTGTTTCTGCTAGTAGGGACAAGACTGTAAAGCTGTGGCGATTGTCTGAGCGTTGATTTTACTAATGACCAAAAAATAGACTGGATACAAGCCCCCGGATTTATCCGTGGAGAGGAAAATGTTTTCTGAGTTTCATTAGCCCTTCGATACCCTACACCGAAGGCTAGGGTCTGTTTTCAAACTATGGTGTAGGTTGGGTAGAACGAAGTGAAACCCAACAAATGAACGAAGAATGTTGGGTTACTCTGCGAGAAGCCCCTTCGGGTCTACATCCCTCAAACGCCACTGACTATAACGGAGGGAACCTCCGCAACGGAGTGGCTCCCCAACCTACAATTTACAGCGATTTTCAGGTAAATAGACCACACCGTAGGGGTTTAGCAGTGCTAAACCCCTACATGAAGATGTGGTTCAAATAGATGAAAACTGCTGTATGCCAATTTTGGGTTTGAAAACACGCCCTACGCCTACATCGAAGGGATAGTACTTTTGACTTTTGACTGACGCTCAGCGGTTGACAAGGGCGCAAGCATTGCGCCCCTACATCCCTTCCACAATCCGAAATGAATTAATCATTTTTTTTACTGTTGGTAATAATTGAGAATATTGCTTTTCTTCTGCTGTGTAGGTAATAAAGTAAGCCTTACCACCTCTTACCGTTCCAATTTCCATTACCTTTAAATTACATTGCTCATCCTGGCGATTATAAATTAACTTATAAGCTCTAAAATTAGATAACGTAGTCCTCGAATTTGAATTATCTGTAATTTTCGTATTGGGATTATTATCTTTAATCTTGTTCAAAGCAATATTTTTATATTCATCTAAAGAGAATATTTGACCTTCTGGGAAATCATTAACATTAATAAACACATCTAGAGGACAAGATGTTGTTTGATTAGTAGGAAATAACTTAACCACCTCACCAGGTAAACCTTGTTTTTGTATTCCCCATCCGCGTTCCGGATATTTTATTTGAATTCCATAAGTAGAATTTGGATACAGTAAATAATTGGGTGCAGAACTTCTAAATATGTAAAAAATTATCCCCGACGCAATTAACCCAGTCCCCAATACCACCCCTACCAAAGCCTTCCAAGGTGTTTCAGATGGAGGCTGAGGCTCAGGTATCAACTCCATCACACCTTGCAAAGCCTCTTCCCCAGACTGGTAACGTTTGGGAAAATGATAACGCACCATTTTATTAATCACATTGGCCAGATTGGGACTAACGTTCACATGACTTTGCCATTCAATTTCCCCCGTCTTATCATCTGTTTTTATCTGCTGATAATGCAAACCCGTTAACCCTTGAATAGCAATTATCCCCACCGCATAGATATCACTACAAAGCTTAGGATCTCCTTTGGCTTGTTCGCTCGCCATATAACCGGGAGTACCAATATAACGAGTAAAAGTAGTATGTCCCTGGGGATTGCTTTCTAACTCTGCAATTTGTTTAACAGCACCAAAATCAATTAATACAATCTTGCCGTCAGATTTGCGGCGCATAATATTAGAAGGTTTAATATCTCGATGAATAAGGTTTTGTTTATGAACAAATGCTAAAACTTCTAAAATATCCTTTAACAATTGGATGATTTCAGCTTCACTCAATTGCTTACCAGGGTATACTTCTTGAGTGAGGTCATGACCTTCAATTAACTCTTGTACTAAATAAAACTGTTGATTCTCTTCAAAGTGTGCCAACAGTCGGGGAATTTGGTCATGGTTGCCTAACTTTTCCAGCTCCTCTGCTTCTCTGTCAAAGAGAATTTTTCCTGCTTTTAATGTGCCAGGATCGGTATTTCTAGGCTGAAACTGCTTGACAACACATTGGGGATTTCCTGGACGTTGAATATCTTCAGCCAGGAAGGTAATACCAAAACCACCCCTGCCAATCTTTCGGATAATTTTGTAACGTCCACCCACTATTTGACCTTGCATTCCACTCACCACCTACTGTTGTACTTATTACTTTATGCCAAAACCCGGGGGAAGAGGGAGTTCGGAGTTCGGAGTTCGGAGTTCGGAGTAGGGGCGGGGTTTCCCCGCCCGGAGGGAAGGAGGGAAGGAGGGAAGGAGATAACTGATAACTGTTAACTGATAACTGATTCTACTAATTCTAAATTGAATACTTCTGCAAAGGAACGTGCAACTAGGGGACGAACTTCATCCACTGTAATCCCTGGAATCCACATTGCTAAACTACCTACTGGCTTATCAGCAATGCCACAGGGTACAATTCTTTCAAAGCCAGTCATATCTGAACAAATATTCAATGCAAAGCCGTGCATTGTAATCCAACGGCTGACTTTAATCCCAATAGCAGCTACTTTACGTCCTTCTAACCAAACACCTGTAAAACCAGCTAAGCGTTCCCCCGGAAGTCCATAAAATTCTAGTACTCGAATTAACACTTCTTCTAGCTGCCGCAAATACCAGTGTAAATCTTGGCGGTAACGTTGCAAATTTAATATGGGATACCCTACCAATTGTCCAGGACAATGGTAAGTCACTTCGCCCCCACGCTCCACACGATGTACTTCCCAATCACTGGTTTGCACATCGAACTTGAGGAAATCTTTACTGGCTCCACGCCCTAGGGTGTAAGCATCTGGATGTTCCAATAATATTAGTACATCGTCTAAGTTGGGATTTTGAATGCGATCGCTCAACAGGGTAAGCTGCCATTGATGAGCCTCTATATATGGTACTAATCCTCGGTGATATAGCAAACACTTTTTTTGCGGTGTGGGCATAGCAAAATACTTAAAAAATAATTAAATTACATCAGTACTTAGCCAGTATTCCCTGCCACTACTCCAGAGCCTTCCTAAACTTCAAGCAATGCAAAGGATTTTAAAGGAACGTAAAGGGATTTAGTTTTGCAAAATACAAGATGCTAATTTGAATATATAACCTCAATGGTTTTGGGAGGAATGATCTGCAATAAGCACCGTGCCAAGAAAAAATAAGCAAACGAATCAGCCAATGGTATCTCTCTAATTCAGTAGACACCATTCATAAGCGATTAAAACACCCAGAGAGCTTCTGCTCTTGAATAAAATCCTATTTTGGAATCAGGATCTAGCATGGAAGCTATAATACAAGCAAAAGCTATTCCTAAATAGCTGAAAACTTATGTAAAATTTCCTAAACTTAGTCAAAACTTGCGGTATACTTTACTTGGGATACAAGTCGAAAACCAAAACTAACTACTGAAAGGTTAGTACATCTTAGTTATCTATTAACTAAAAGTTGATCCAAATCTGACTAGTATTTGGCATTAGTAGGGTGGGCTACCCGAAGTTATATCTGTGGACAGGAAGGAGCCGACTACCTTGGTGAGCCAGTGTTCCATCCCTTTTCCCCGACTTGTAGACGCGCAGTGGTAAGCTACTGCGGTGGTCTGTATTTCCCGGCATTAAGCAACTTAGGAGGCAGACCCTCTAGAAATAATTTCTAGTTGAATGGTGAAACTTAGATAGTTTTAGCCAAGTTTTGTGTAGCAGGTAATGGATGATATTATCAAATACTAATTCCCCTTCTAGAAATTCCCTATTCCGTTACAAAGGCTAAGTTTGGGAATCACCAAAAGATATTCATCAGGAGGAGTTCCTCAGAAGATATTACCCATTTAATTATGGCAGCAGTGATCGAAATGGCCGCAGTGGTTTTCAGACAAACCCAAAATACATCAAACATATTGAGTGGGAGAGTTTAGATGAAGCTTGTCATCCACGGAAAAAATATTGAAATCACCGATGCGATTCGGGATTATGTGCATCAGAAAATAGAAAAAGCGGTAAATCACTTTCAAAACATCACTAATGAGGTGGATGTGCATCTGAGCGTAGCTCGCAATCCCAGAATTAATCCCAAACAATCTGCGGAAGTAACAATTTTTATCAATGGAAGTGTCATCCGTGCGGAAGAAAGTAGTGAAAATCTCTATGCCAGCATAGACTTAGTGGCAGATAAAATTGCTCGCCAGCTACGTAAATATAAAGAGCGTCGTCAGAATAAGAAAAACCAGGCTCAGGCAACAAAGGAAGTTATTCCCTCTGAGAATATTGTCGAGGATTTAATTGGCAATCGCACTCCAGAACTTCCTAGTGAGGTGGTTCGTACTAAATATTTTGCCATGCCACCGATGACGATTACAGAAGCCTTAGAACATCTGCAAATGGTGGGACATGACTTTTATATGTTTCACAATAGCGACACTGGTGAAATTAACGTCATTTATGAACGCAACCATGGTGGTTATGGTGTAATTCAGCCCCGCAACCCGAATAGTCATACCAATGGTAGAAATGGTAGAGCTGTACATGATTATGATACAGCCGAGGCATCTCAAGCCCATAAATAAGATGTCCGTGCGGGTAAATTGATCTTGATGCTGGGGCGGGAATATCCCATTTGTTCAAAAAGCCCGCAGGCTAAAGCCCGGAGGTTAGAGGAGTCCAAGCCCACCTCCGTGAGCTTTGTCTATATAGGTTACCCGTGTTTAGCTCCCCGATTTCTGAATAAATATCTGCAGATTGCCTAAAATTCTATTCCTGGTTGTGCCTTTACACCTTGCTCTCGGAAAGGGTGCTTGACTAGGTTCATTTCCGTGACTAAATCTGCGATTTCAATTAAAGCCTTTGGTGCGCCTCTACCAGTGAGAATGACATGACTATCAGCGGGTTTTTGCTCTAATCCAGTTAAAATTTCTTCAATCTTGAGATAGCCAAGTTTCAGAGCCACATTAATTTCATCCAACAGTACCAGTTGAAATTCTGGGTTACGGATATATGCTAACCCTTTTTCCCAAGCAGCGAGTGCTTTTTCCGTATCGCGATCGCGATTTTGAGTTTCCCAGGTAAAGCCTTCACCCATTGCATGAAATTCTAACTGATTTTGCCACAGCTCGAACACTTTTTTTTCTGAGGGTTCCCATGCTCCCTTAATAAATTGGATAATACCTACTTTATACCCATGACCGAGCGATCGCAATACCATTCCCAAGGCGGCGGTAGTTTTTCCCTTACCATTACCAGTATTGACAATAATTAATCCTTTATTTGGTGATGCTTGAGCAATACGTTTTTCCTGCACTTCTTTACGTCGCTGCATCTTTTTCTGATACTGTTCTGCGGTGAGAGAAGATGCTTCTGCAACAGCTGCATCGCTTGTGCTTTCCCAATTTTCTTGACTTTTCATTGGTCTTTCGAGTTAACCGTACTAATCATTTTACAGTTAACCGTACCTTTTTTCATAGTTAATTTATCGTTCGGTAATCATGATTAATTAAGTGATAAAAACCGAATTTGCATCATTGTTAATCCTTATTAATATAAGAATCAAAGGAACAAGTTAAATACAGTAATTAATCAACAAATAAACGGAGAGATAGATGATGTTAGTTCGTTATAATCCTTGGAAAGAAATTGATACCCTAGAACGTCGCTTCAACCGCTTAGTTGATGATTTAGTACCAGTCAGTTTCAAAGATTTGACTAATTCTTTTAAGACTCCTGCGGCTGAGATTTCCGAAACAGATGATGCCATTCATCTTAAATTAGAATTACCAGGAATAGAAGCTAAGGACTTAGATATTCAAGTTACACAGGACACAGTTGCGATTAGTGGCGAGCGTAAATCTGAAACTAAATCGGAAGAAAATGGTAATACCAGAAGTGAATTTTACTATGGTAAATTCCAGCGTGTAATTCCTCTACCTACCTATATTCAAAATACTAATGTTACTGCTGATTACAAAGATGGTATTTTGAATTTGACACTGCCAAAAACTGTTGAAGACAAGAAGAAGGTTGTAAAAGTTAATCTAGGTTAATTCCTAGTATCTCCTGTCGAAGATTAGGTTAAATTATAACGTTTATTAACCGGAGCCAGGATATGCTCCGGTTTTTTTGTACAAATTAGAACCCCGATTCTTTCATTCTGGGTTCTGGATAACTTATACCAATTTGAAAAAAGAATGCGACAGATGGGTAGGGGTTTAGCAGTGCTAAACCCCTACGAGTAATTTAATTTATGTGTAGCAAACATTATTTGAATTGGTATTATTTTTGGCAATTTATACGAATTTGAAAAATGATTGCAATAAATGGAAGTCTAAAAAGTTTGTAAATACATATATTCAGTAAGCTGGTAAATGTAAGAGCGAACCTCACCCTCATCCCCTCTCCTTATTAAGGAGAAGGGGGTAGATAAAGATTACTCTAGGTATAATTTGTTAGTAAAATGCGTGACTTTTGACTTGGGCGTAGCTCTATATGTAGTCAGGACTCGACAAAATAAAGTGACAAAAAAATATATGATATAATCATAAAATTAATAATTGTCTAACAGTAGTTATGGATACTGAGCTAGCTTTATGGAAAATCGTGATTAGTCTGCCTGAATCTTTGAAGACGGAACTATTGCATTATGCAGAATATTTACGAGAAAAATATCCAAATAATAAACAATCTCAGTCAAAGATGGAAACTGCTCAGGGTTATGGTAGTTGGGCAGGTCAAATAATTATGTCAGATGATTTTGATGAACCATTAGAAGATTTGGCGGAATATATGTAGTATGAAATCTCTTTTGGATACTCATGCTTTTCTTTGGTATTTACTAGGTGATGCTAATCTAGGGATTAAAGCGAAGGATATTATTGATACCCAAGAGAATTTGTATTTTAGTATCGTTAGTCTTTGGGAAATTGCTATTAAAATTAATATAGGCAAGTTACAAATTTATCGACCTATTGAAGATTTATCTAAAGAATTGCAATCTATAAATATTCAAATCTTACCCATTATCAATAAAGATATTGAATTATATTCAGCACTTACTTTTCCATCAAATCATCGCGATCCCTTTGATAGAATGTTAATCGTTCAAGCTATCAATCACTCTCTTATTTTGATTAGCAGAGATGTCAAGTTTGATGCTTATCCCATTCAAAGGCTATGGGATTGAAATCAATAAATAATGTTGGGTTTCGTTTCCTCAACCTAACCTACGGCTTTGGTAATAGCTGCTCATTCTGCTCAAGATGAGTAGCATTAACTTTATTGATGTTATCGAGGGCAATATCATTTAAGTAGGGAATAAGTCCATAACCAATACATTCTGCCAAGCGTGGCGGTACAGCATTACCAATTTGCCACATGGCTTTTTTCATTGTCCCTGCAAATATAAAAGAATCTGGAAATGTCTGTAATCTTGCCATTTCTCGCGCAGAAATTACACGATTGAGATAAGGATGAATGTGAGTACCGCCATGATTTTCTTTTACAGTCATGCTAGGTTTACCTGGATATTGCCGCTTAAACGCATCGGTGTATTTTGCATATAAAGAACCTCCTGGGGGAACTTTGGCAATACGCTCCATATATTCAGGTGAATGCCTAGTCCATTGATGGTTTATTTCTGGTATGGGAGTATATGCTGGTAAATCGGCAATTGCTGATTCTATTGGTTTGTATTGTTCGGGTAATAATTGAGCTTTTGGATAAGGGTTTTGGATGCCAAATCTATTAGCAATAAAGATTGCCCTAGGTCTAATTTGTGGTACTCCATAAGCAGCAGATTCTAAAATAGCCACAGAAATATTGTTGTAACCTATAGATTGAAAAGCTGCAAAAATAGCTTGTTTAACCTCTCCTTTTTGAATAGTTAAAATCCCTGGTACATTTTCCATTACCACATACCAAGGACGAATTTCTGAGACAACGCGGATAAATTGATAAAATAAACGATTACGAGGGTCATTAGGATCTCGTTTTCCTGCAACTGAAAATCCTTGACATGGAGGACCTCCTACAGTCAAATGTATTTGTGGTGAACCTATTTGTTCCAGCCATTGTGTAGCATTAAAGTTTTCTATATCTCCACAAAAATGATGACATTGGGGAAAGTTTTGACGATGGGTAGCAGAAGCAATTTCATTAATTTCTACACTAGCTAATGCTTTAAAACCAGCTTGAACTAATCCTTGTGTCATTCCTCCGGCACCGCAGAAAAGATCCACAAATGTATACTTAGAAATTTTTCTACCAATAGTAGTTTCCGTTCCTTGAGATTCTTTTGCTGACATTGCTACAGCACTAATATCAACAAACACCTTATAGGGGTCAGAATTATCGTTTTCTAACTCACGCTGGATACGTTCATAACGCCCTAACTTCGGCTTCTTTTGTTTTTTAGGAATGTTTGACTCTTGTTCATCAGGGAAAAAAGAAAGTTGCTTTCCTTCCATTTGATATTAAATACTTTCTTCTACTAAAATGGGAAATATAGCGCTACGCGCAAGTCAAAAGTTTACTGCTCATAGTCTACAATATTAGGAATAATACAAACTGTAGATTTTGTTTTCAATCATGTTGTAGCTCAACATACCTTGGATATATAGGAATCCGGTTTGATTGTTGAATAAAATTAGGTATTTGTAGCGTGCGTTATGCTAACAGCTAACACACAGAACAGACTACCAGATGGTGCGTTACGCTGCGTGGCAGGACACCCTACGTGTTTTTCAAAAATTAAATAGTAATTCTATAGCTGTCAAATAATTTTAGATTTTAGATTGATTCCACAGATAAATCAGGGAGGCTTGTACCATTAAGGAATTATACCAAATCAAAAAATGTTGGCGACAGATCCAATTGTAATCCCACCGTAACCCCGCCCCTAACAATAAATCATGTGTTGCATTGTTTTTTCAAATTGGTATTTTCACATCTTGCACCATAAGATTATTGAGAAAATTAGAGTCTGAAACCATTAATTTTTCGTAACCCACCAATACCCACCTTACCCTTATTGAGAAAGTGCAAGATATGTGTATTAATGGTCAAATGGTTTGAGATAAAGCAGTGGCAATTAACTCCCGTACCTGGGTAGGCTCATCTGCCTGCAATGCTGCTTGAACGATCGCTTGGGTTTGGGGTAATCTTAATTGAGCGATTGTTTGTTTTAGTCTAGGTATCCCTGGAGCATTTAAACTCACCTCATCTAGTCCCAATCCCAATAAAATTGGTGCTGCTAAGGGTTCGGTTGCCAATTCTCCACACAAACCTACCCAAATCCCCGCTTGATGGGCTGCTTGCACTGTTTGCTGGATGGTTCGCAATACCGATGGATGCAAAGGGTCGGCTAAATTTGCTACCAAGGGATTTGTGCGATCGCTTGCCATGATATACTGGCTCAGGTCGTTAGTACCTATGCTGAAAAAGTCCACTTCTGTAGCTAATTTATCGGCGATGGCAACTGCTGAGGGTACTTCTATCATTATCCCCACTTCCATAGCTGTGTCGAAGGGAATATGGGCTTGCTGCAATTCTTCTTTTACTTCTGCCAAAATTGTCTTGGCTGCTTGGATTTCCCCCATAGTTGTAATCATGGGAAACATTACTTTTATATTCTGTCCCGCACTAGCCTGTAAAATAGCCCTCAACTGAGTTTTCAATATTTGCGGGTGCTGCAAGCAAAAACGAATCCCCCGTACACCCAGAAAAGGATTAGTTTCTGGTGGTAAATCTAAATAGGGTAATGGTTTATCTCCCCCCACATCCAAAGTGCGAATAATTAAGGGACGTTTTTCCAAAGCTTGGGCGATCGCCTGGTAAACTGTTAGTTGTTCTGACTCTGATGGTGGCGTATCTCTATCCATGTATAAAAACTCAGTGCGGAACAACCCCACACCCTCAGCCCCCAAATCCAAGGCTGGCTGAACATCATTCATACTCGTAATATTCGCAAATATACTGAGATGACTGCCATCAATGGTTGTAGCTGGTTGATGGGCAATGGTTAATGCTTGCTGTTGGGCTAATTGCTGGGTATTTTGTTTGCTCTGTAAGAAGTTGACCGTTTCTACATCTGGCTCTACCCATACCGTCCCAGTCTCACCATCCATTGCCACCATAGTCCCATCTGCTAAATGCAAAATTGATGATGGTACACCCGCAACCGCCGGAATACCTAAGGAACGGGCAATAATGGCGGTATGGGAGGTGGCACTACCAGAGGTAATACAAATTCCCAGTACCTTACTAGGGTCTAAACTCGCCGTATCTGAGGGTGTCAGGTCATTTGCCACCACAATGGCAGGTTGAGAGATATCCAATTTAGCCAGGGGTCTTCCTAGTAACAGATGTAACACCCTTTGACCCACATCCACCACATCAGCTACCCGTTCTTGCAAGTAAGGATCTTCCAGTTGCCGGTAGTTTGCAGCAACTTCATCCATTACTGTTTGCCAAGCGGTTGCTGCCTGGAAATTATCTTCAAAGATATACTTGTGAGCCTTTTCAATTACCATCGGGTCTTGCAACAACAGCAAATGAGCATCAAAAATTCCCGCTTCCGCATCACCAATTTGCGTATCAGTATGGAATAATAGGGTTTGAATTTCCTGCTGTGCCGATCGCAAGGCACTATGTAACTTTTGCCACTCCATCTCTGGTTCATCTGCGAGTAATTGCGGTATAAATTCCCAAGTACTGCCATCGACAGTGAGTGGGGCTGGGAGAAAATTAAGGATAGGAGCGATCACCACCCCTCCAGAAGCGGGAATCCCTTGCAGGGAGGGAGATGTAGATACCAGAGTCGGAGGGGAGACAGGGGAAGATACGGGAGCAGCATCATCTTCACCAAAGTTACCGTCTACTAATGCTCGTAACGCTAATAGGGCTGCATCAGCATCAATTCCATCAGCAGCGATCGCTAATTTATCCCCCTGACGTACCCCTAAGGTGGTAACTTGATTAATACTATCACCACGAACAAATTCTGACCCTTTAGTTAAATTTTTTACCCAAATCTTGCTTTGAAATTTTGCCGACGTAGCTACAAACTTAGCTGCAGGACGGGCGTGTAAACCCAAAGCATTACGGACAAATAACTGTATCTCTTTTCCCTGTCCTGTTCCCTGCTCAGATTGCAGAGAAATGGGGGTAGAACCCAATTGAGTTGCCTTCGCCGTCAATGCTGCTTGGGCTTCAGCCATAACTTGGTGTATATCTTGAGCAGATGTAGCCGCAACCACCGCTGCAATTGTCCCTTCTACCAGAGGTGCTGCACAAAGATGTACATTTTGGCGTTGCTCATCAGCTAAAAACTCCAGAGCCATTTCCGCGCTCATCACAGCGCTACCCAAATCCATCAACACCAGTACACCATCATCAGTATACACAGATGCGATCGCTTCATAAACCTGCATCGCATCAGTCCCTAGGGGGTTTTCAGGGTCATCCATACCAGCTGCAACTGCCACAGCCACTTCACCCGGAACCATCTGTGTAGCCAGTTCTCGTACACCTTCAGCTAGCTGTTTACTATGGGAAACAATAACAATTCCAACCACCGTAACACCATCAACTTCGAGTGGGATTTATATAGTTATGCAGATATTGTAACCACATTCCCGACTTTTTCTTCCATCTCTCTTCGCTTTGCGCCCGGGAGGGTCTGGAGTGGTTTTTACCTTAACAGCCCAATATGATGGGACAATAAAAACCATACTTTTATATTCATCTCAAATTGCCTCCAGCCAAAGGAAAATAGACCCATGTGGAAACGAATTACCTTGATTTTATGTTTAATTTTCACCTTCACCCTGACAAATCCTGGGATAGCGACTGCGGCTGGACTGAAAAGTTTTGTAGATACCCAAGATGGTTATCAATTCTTATACCCCAATGGTTGGATACAAGTGAAAGTAGCCAATGGTCCTGATGTTGTTTTCCATGATTTAATTGAAGCCACAGAAAATGTCTCAGTGGTAATTAGTCCTGTGCCGGAAGGGAAAACCTTAACTGAACTAGGTACACCCACAGAAATAGGATATAAGCTAGGGAAAAATGCCCTTGCGCCAGAAGGTTCCGGGAGAACAGCAGAATTAGTTAATGCTGAGGAGAAGGAGTTTAAGGACAAAAAATACTACCTATTGGAGTATGCAATTAAGTTACCTAATGGTAAAAAAAGACATAATCTCGCCAGCATCGCCACTAGCCGGGGTAAACTGTTTACCTTCAACGCTTCAGTAGCAGAAAGACGTTGGCGTAGGGTAAAAGGGATTATTCAAGATTCTGTCAATTCTTTTGTGGTGTATTAAACTGTGTCTATTTTGCAACCAATAGTTTTTGCTTAGGAATATGTAATCGGGTGAGGTGGGCACGGCATCTACAATATTCTTGCATATAAAATAATCTTACTGATGCCGTGCCCCTACAAGATAATTTCTTTTTTGGGCATTGCTGAATTGGAATATGAACTCGAAAAATTATGTATCTTCAACTCTTCCTCTCTGCGCCTGGAGCGCCTCCCTTCGGGTGAATCCTGCGGATACGCTGAGCGCAAAGCGCACGCTACGCGGTAAGCGTTCGCGTCAGCGTGTCCGCTAGGACTCAGCTATGCCGTAGGCTTTACGCGAGCGCCACTTTGCTTATGCCGGGGAACCCGTCCACCGCAAGTGGACTCACTGCGTGAGGTAAATTCATATTTTCAATCAGCAACGCCTATTTTTTGGTATTCCCTGGAGGTAAAGTTCCGGTTTTCAAGATAGATGGATGAGGTTTAATTACCAAATTCTACTCATCAAATATTAACTACTGCTACTATTTTCAGATAAAAATGGTTTCATTCATTCTCGCTTCAGCTTCCCCAGCCAGACGGCGTTTACTACAAATGGTGGGGATTGAACCCATAGTACGTCCCAGTGATTTTGATGAGTCGCAAATTCAACTCAGTAACCCAGAAGAATTAGTCAATACCCTAGCTCAATGTAAAGCACAAACCATTGCTCCTGAATTTACTTCTGGTTTAATTATGGGTTGTGACTCCGTATTAGCCATTGATGGTAATATTTATGGTAAACCAGCGAATGAAAAAGAGGCGTGCGATCGCTGGCAACAAATGCAAGGTCATTTTGGCGACCTATACACTGGTCATGTTTTAATCGATACATGCAGTCATCAGACTCTAGTTAAGTGTCAAATTACAAGGGTTTATTTCGCACCCATGAGTAGGGACACCATTCAGGCTTATGTTGCCACTGGTGAACCCCTCAAATGTGCCGGTAGTTTTGCACTGGAAGGACGGGGTGGTTTATTTGTGGAGAAGATAGAAGGTTGTCATAGTAATGTGATTGGGTTAAGTTTGCCTTTATTACGGCAAATGCTGACAGAAATGGGGTACAAAGTTACGGATTTTTGGCAATGAAATCTCTCCTAGTATTTTGTCCCATTAATATTTGAAGGGCAGCTGTAGTGCGGGCATCTTGCCCGCGTCCGATATACAAATTCTTGCCCGCGTCCGATATACAAATTCTTGCCCGCGTCCGATATACAAATTAAATACGCCACAGCTTACAGCAGGGAGCGAGACGCTCCCACTACAATTATTTATCTATCAGAACTTATGGGACAGACCACTAGGTGATGAGATGATGAAGTAATGGGGTGATGAAGTTAGGACTTACGCAACTGGCACATTACAGCGATTTTCAGGTAAATAGACCACACCGTAGGGGTTTAGCATTGCTAAACCCCTACATGAAGATGTGGTTCAAATAGATGAAAACTGCTGTAAATAACCACATTGAAGAAGGAAGAAGGAAGAAGGAAGAAGGGGTTTTGAGATAGGGATTCTGACCTTAACTCAAAACGGACAACCCATAGGGGATGGGGTTTCTGACACCTATAGTCAGAAGTCTGAAGAAATTCCGCTCAAACCTGCTGACTTCAAACTTTTGACTTCGATCAAATTTAAGCTTACTTTTTTTTGGTTTCCGATAGTTCAATTGATTATTCAACAAGAATTTAAGTTGAGGAGCCGTTTAATTATAATCTTAGATAGAACTCAATGGAAAAATAATAACGTTTTAGTAATCGCTGTCACTGTTAGGTCAAACTGCTCCATTATGGGTAACACGTCCTAACGCTGGTCATTTACCCAGTCTTGGTTATGTATCTTTGACAAAAAATCAGCACATTAGACAATGGCTACCTTTTTCTGTTGGCAATTAATACCAATTTAAAAAAAGAATGCGACAGATGGGTAGGGGTTTAGCACTGCTAAACCCCTACGAGTAATTTAATTTATGTGTCGCAAACATTATTTGAATTGGTATAACCTTCTGTTGTCACCCTGGGAAAATAAAAATAAAAGCCCAATTTTCAACTGTAGATAGGTCGGACATTTGAGCGTTTATTTTTAAACAGAATAGCTGAAATCAGGATTTTTCGTAAAAATCCTATGCTTTAAGCAGCCTATATTATAGCGATTTTCAGTTGAGTAAAGTACAAAGTTTATTCTTAATATTTAAGATATGCTAAAAATCTATCCCATAAAACTGTATTCCATCCAAATGAAAAATGCTATATTCTCTTACAAAAGTAATAAAAGAAGGTTAATTATTTCACTAATTCGATTTTCAATCAGTTAGATTATTGGGATTTCCATTTTCCTCTGTCTAGAGTGATAAAAGTGTCCGAAAAAAGCGATCGCATTCCCTATGGATGTAAAGAAATATTGATTTTTATTAGAAGAGGGTTAGGATATCAAATAAGCTTTTAAGACATCAAATGAGATAATTGATATAGTTAGAACGAGTGGAAAATCTCTCTAATTCGTATTAACCAGTTTGTCTGATTTGATAGTGATCTAAACAATTTCTGTTAAAGATTAAAACATGGCAGATACTTACAAAATTTTTCCAGCGATTGGAGTAGCCCGCGTCGGTAATAGCCCCGAATACTACCTCGCTCCTGAAACCACTGGGGGATTACCTAGTGGAACCTTCCCCGATGATTTTCGAGATGCTAATCAACTAATGAAGCGTCAAGGGGTAAAATTCCGAGTTTATTGCTATCCAGAAGCCGGGGGCGATCCTTATGAAGTAATCCCGGGAGCAAATGGTGTAGACAGCATTGAGTGGACTGTTCACCTTGCCAATAAAAAGTCTGTTTGGTATAAGTTTGCACCCTCCAAAGGAGAAGGAACCTATCCTCCCCCTGAAGTTGATGAAAATGGCGATAGTAACCTGCGTAATCCTGATGTTACCGATCCCACCGAAAGAGCAAACAAATTCATTACCGATCCTGGACCAAGAACCTTAACAGGTGCTAATCAAACTGATGAGTTTAGTCGCACTTCCACCCGTCCAGACGGAAACCCCATGACGTTTCCTCCCACAACCCTATCTCCTAATCAAATTGATTCCCTCGGAGAAATTCATACAGATGATACGGGACAGTTAATTGTTGTGGGTGGTTATGGACATTCTGGAACAGATCAAACCTATCCCCCAGCCAACGATATTGATTATGTCAACAATAACAATTGGTGGGACGATACCTCTGACGGTCCTGTTTCTGCAAAAGTGGTCTTCAGTGATGGTGTTACACCTGCAGCAGACGCTGATACGGCTTGGGTAGTCGTCACGCCTCCTCGGTATGCTCCAGAAATTGTGCCTCAAATCACCATGTATGATGTGATCTTTGACGTAGCGGTGCGAACTTTCCCCGATTATCGTCCAGATATCTACAACAATGGGGAATATCAAACCACATACCAGACTCACCCTGAGTCAGAAGTTCAACGCATCCTTGATCGAGCTTATCCCTATGGAGGAGTCAGTAGCGATGTTGCACAGCATAAATTTAATTATGGTGACACCCTATCGAAATTCTTGTATGACTTGATGCGATCGCCTGAACAGGACAATGAAACTGGTAATAAGCCTGGCCTTATGCCCATGCTGGCAGGGGATGGTTCAGCCAATAGTGTCATCGGAACGGATAAGGAAAGCAAGTATGTTACCTTTACCGAAACCCAGATGTTCTTCGCCACACAGTACTATCAGGGCATAACCACAACTACTGAACCCTCAGAAACGCAACCAGATAACTTAACCCGTGCAGCATTGGAAAACTGTTCAGGAGCAGCCTTTGCCCCTGGTATTGAAATGACCTGGTTTGCCCGACGACCAGAAATCTATGCCGAACCCTTGCGGTTGAAAAAGCGCAATTATGGTTATCCCCTCAGTGTAGATGCTACCCCCCTCGCGGAAGGACTCGAACCAGGAGATTTCACCAAATTTATGGCTATTCCCTGGCAAGCTGATTTTAATGAGTGTGCTGTACAAAATCCCCTCGACAATCCCAATAACAACAACCAATCTGTGAATTGGTGGCCGGCTCAACGTCCCCTCCAAGTCACTCGCGATGGTTCAAACAACGTTCCTTGGATTGGCGTTGATAATGGTGCCAGCGAAATAACTACCCATTTACGATTTGAGTTCAACACCAATATGGTTGACCATTGGGATGAACTAGGATTTGTTCTCAATAAGGGAACGGCAGAAAATCCTGATTTTGTTGAAGTTCAACGCACTTTAGAAGATGAAGCAAACGAATCAGGTCGTCCATCTAAACCTAATCCCAAGGTTCGTTCACATCGTCCTTAAACAATTCGTAATTCGTAATTCGTAATTCGTAATTACGTTTTGTAATGGGGATTTAAACCCCAACACAAAACAAACAACCCGTAGGGGATGGGGTTTTAAACCCCTAGAAGTATAGATAAAGGCTTGGACTTTGCTTTGAATGTCGCAACCTTCTAGGGAAGAACAAGGGAGATATTAGAGGCAGCAAAGACATCTGTTTTTTATCTCGGTTTACACGGGACTAATATCATGTCCTGTTTGATACTTGTAATAAAATGTAGGTTGGGTAGAACGAAGTGTAGACCCTCAAACGCCACTGACTATAACGCGGGGTACCCGCGCAACGGAGTGGCTCCCCAACCTACAAATATAGGACTAGGTTTGATTTCTGAACAAGTTTTTAGACATTAAGTTTGCTATATAAGCATTTGAGTCTCAGTATATTTTCAAAATTCAAATAGGATTCCTATATTAATTTTATTACAAGTAATTATCAGGACTTGATATAATCTCTGCTTTGTACTTTTAACCAACAAAACCAATGGAACTAGATATTGCAGTTATTGGAGGAGGCCCAGCCGGAGCTGCAACTGCACTGGCACTGCGAAACCAAGAAAATTGGCAGATAGGCATTTTTGAGAAGTCCACTCAACCCATCTTTCGGGTTGGGGAAAGTCTCCCTCCTAGTAACCAATTCTTGTTAGCTAAACTAGGGGTGTTAGACTCCTTTAAACAAGAAGACCATTTACCGTCTTGGGGCAATGCTTCAGCTTGGGGAGGAGACACACTCGCTTTTAATGATTTTTGGACTTCTATGGGAGGACAAGGATGGCATCTTGATCGCTCTCGGTTTGATACATGGCTGTTAGGGGAAGCAGCTAAACGAGGTGCAACGGTAATGCGAGGGAGGCAAGTGGTGGGATGCAGTCGCGCGACAAACGGGGAGTGGAATCTGAGAGTAAAGGATCAACAAGGAAATCAAAGCCAAGTTAATGCTTCAATTGTGGTAGATGCCAGTGGTTCCCGTAGTATTTTTTCACATTGGCAAGGCTCTCGTCCCATTCGCATGGATAACTTATTAGGATTAGCTTCGATTTTTTCCCTAGATGGCACAGAGGCGTTGAAAACTCATTATACTTTAATTGAAGCTGTAGAATTCGGTTGGTGGTATGCGGCTCGTTTGCCAAAGAATCAGGTTATTATTACTTTGATGTGCGATCGCGATTTAGTCCATCAATATGGATTATCTCGTCCGGAAAATTGGACAACAGCACTAGAACAAACCCATCATGTTCAACGTTTGCTCAAAGGGTTAATTCACCCGACAAAACTACAAATATTCCCGGCCTTTTCTCAGTATTTAGATCAAACCAGTGGCAAAAATTGGCTGGCGGTTGGAGATGCTGCGTGCAAATTTGATCCCCTGTCTTCCTCTGGTATTTATAAGGCATTATCTTCGGGCATACAAGCTGCTGATACTATTAAAAAATTCCGGGATGGACAGGACAATGCTTTTGTCTTGTATCAGCAACAAACTCAACATTACTTTGAAAAATACTTAGAAGAACGCCGCCAATATTATAGTCAGGAATTTCGTTGGCCTTTGTCTCCTTTTTGGCAGCGTCGTCAAGGATATCTTGCTCTTTCTCCTACAACCATTCTCTCCTTTCAATCATCCCCCCAAATAACAACTCGTTTAAAACGTTTGAATCAATATTTTTCGAGCCAAGACTTATATCTCCTGTGTCAATTATGCCAGCTATCTAAACCGGCTAGCGAGGTTGTCAGAGAATTTCTCAGGCAGACCAATAGAAAGTTTTCTGCCTACCGGCCTATTGAAGCTTTACAATATCTCAAGGATAAGCAAGTGATTCAAGCTGTCTAGAGTGACTTGTACCCAGCAACTCATCGTTCGCTCATTTTTTCTTGTAAGAGGGTTTGAATTAAGTAATAAGTAATAAGTAATAAGTAATAAGTAATAAGTAATATCAAATCCGATAGCATCTGAATGATAAAAAACCGCATTAGCGAAGCCATGCCCGTAGGGCTTTAGACGCAAAGGACGCAAAGGAAGAGGAAGAGAGAGAGTAACTGAAATAATTCCGATACAAACGGAAACGATATCACATCTTGCACCATAAGATTACCCTCGAAAATTAGAGTCTGAAACCCTTAATTTTTCGTAACCCACCTTTGCCCACCTTACCCTTATTGAGAAAGTGCAAGATATGTGCTTACGTAACTGGCATATTTTTTCTGTAGGATGTGTGACCCTGAGTTAATATTTGAACATAGTAATTAGACTTATAGGGTCACGCACCAACCACCGATTGTGACACGTAGCTTTAGTTCTGTCCAATAAGACTTTCAACCTGACTTGCAGACATATGTAGATAGTAGGTACGGAAAAACCACATATTATCTCCTCCAAACATCCACAATATAGCAGTTTTCGAGTGAGTAGAATACAAAGTTTACCTTACTTCGTCCTCCAGACACCCCTCTCCTTAATAAAGAGAGGGGAAGAGTGAGGTAAGTGCTTGTATTGTACCCAAGTGAAAAACGCCATATTAAACGGGAGCAGTCGCCAATAGATTATTTCCTAACGTTTCAGGTGCATTCATCACAGGGATTTCTTCAAAATTAAGAAATTTATTCTTGATAATTTCTTGGTAAGTTTCTACATCTGCTTGCCATTTGTCTATATTTTGATGTAAAGACTTAAATTTCTCCTCTTTGTCATCACTTTCAAGGTTATAACTGAAGTTTCCAGAAAATAGAACTATAGGCTTAGTTTGCTGTTCTGGTAGGTATAAATTACCTTCATTAATACTTAAATTTAATTGACTATCCTCTAGAGTAAAAGTTAATTGAATTGAAGCTCTGACTGGTTTATTTCCAACTTCCTGCCATGAACCTGAAGCTAGTAAACTGTTTACATAGCTTTGAACTTCAGCCTCTCCATCTGCCTGACTTGAGCTTACATAGCCTCTGATGTTAATGCCTACTGCTTGATACTCTACATTAGGTAAAACTTTTACGTACTTGTGAGCAATCTCTGGAACTTTTATTTCTCCTAACCCTTTTTCGGCAAATGTTTCTATAAAACTGAGACGATCCGTTTGAGCAACTAGAGTTAAACCATTACGAAATGAAATTTGCGAACCTTGATTATTAACAATAGGTTTCTGTGCTAGTTCCAAATCAGCAGGAATAATATCGCTGTATTTGAGAAAGTCATAGGTAAGAATACTCGGATTAAGATTATTAGCCGCTACAACAACACTTACATCTTGTAGTACTAAAGCATTATTCATTTGAGGTTACCAATTCAGATACTGACAATTGAAAGAAAATATAGCGATGGAATTCAAATGATGTTCTCTAATTACTTGCAACCCGCAAGTATACTTACTCACAACGAAAATAAGATACTAATCATTTAAATTAATATTTTGCAGCTTTAATTCAAGTGTTCTAGAAGAAAAGTTGAATTTTTTATACAAAATACTGGTAGCGCACTTAAGTCAAAATAGTATCACATAATTTTCAGAAAAACTACTGAAATAATTTTAATTTATTGTTAACCTTTACTTAATCTATATTTAACCTTAGCTTTCTATAAATAAATGTTCCATGTTTTTAACTTTTTATTTGCAAAATCATGGCTGTTTTATTGATTTCACAAAAGCTATAAAGCCTGCGAAATAAAGGCTATGGCTTACTGATGATGATAAAAAAATACTAATTTTGATTAGCAATCATTTAAAAATGAATTATAATTTCCTTGTTATTTTTTGTTTGACTCACAATAATTTTTACATTTTTGATAACCTTGTTAATAAATTTGCTTAGCCCCAAATGCATCTAGCATATAAAATAATATAAGTATATATATTTATATTATTTTGTAACAAAGTTTTTTTTTATATTTATTTGTATGAGAAAAATTTCATACTTAGATATCGAATATGTTCCGAGACAACCTAATTACTGGTATTATTTATTACTAAATTTATAAATACTCTTATCGTATGAAAAATATCGTCGCTAACTGCAAGCAGTGTAGCAGGGGCATCTCAAATTCACAAATGATATTATGTCTGGGTAATTAGTTACGATATAAAACTTCCGTGAAAATTTTTATGATAGATGTACTAGAATAATTAAATTTATTATGATTCATAAAAAGATGAAAGATGAAAAAGCCAATCTAATTTTGAATCTTATAGATAATTTAAAGATGGAGTATGGCTGTGAAGGTTCTTTTAAAATGCTCCAAAAACAAATGCTTTGGAATCGTTTTTTAGTAGGAATTGTCAATTCCGAACAAGAAACATTTTTCTCTATCTGCAAACAGATGGGAATGCCAGATAAATACTTCAAATATTTCCAGGAAAGTATTTCTGAAGCAAACATGATTTTGTTTGGATTTGAGGAGAATGAAAAAGGTTGTATTTACAAAGTGTATTTAGAATTTTGGGATAAATTAAAACATGAAATATCCAGAAAAGTAAACAAAACTGACCCTTTCCTTTTATATTTGGGCTTTAAATGGAATCCCCTGCATAGTAACGCAGGTAGTATTGCCAGGTATACCTGTTATCCATTAATTTCTGTAAAAACTATACTTAAAAAAATATCATGCATTTATGATAATTACCAAGATAAAGTATCCTTTGAAATAGCTAAGGAAATTATAAATATTTCTGCAGATAAAATTACTAATGATTCATTCGTTTATCTTGAAGTAAGCGAAGATAATAATTCCAGATTTTCTTTTGATATAAATCTTTATAAAGCTCAACTTCACTTAAAAGATATTTCTAGATTTTTATTTCAGATGTGTCAATATTATTCAATTGATCAAGAAAGATTTAATTGTCTATACAAGCAAGTTTATACCAAAAAGCTTGGTCATTTATCTGGCGGTATTAATAGAGAAGGTAATGATTTTTTAACTACTTACTATGAAATATAAACTCTACTTTAAACCAAAACCACCTTGAGATTCGTAATTGTTGTAGGTTGGGGAGCCACTGCGGTGGACGGTAAGCCACTGCGGTGGACGGGTTCCCCGGCATAAAGCAAGTGGCGCAACCCGAAGGGGT
>JASJCJ010000123.1 GCA_030066045.1 Calothrix sp. MO_167.B12 | reverse complement strand
CTTTGCTCGTCTCGTCGCTGTGGTTTTCTTTGTTTTCGCTATGCTCAAATGCTATCAAACCACGCAACTCGACTCACTCGCAATTCATCTCACACTTCCCTTCGGGTAAGATGTGAGCCTTCTTGCTGAAAAAGGTAAAATTCAGCGGACATCAGCAGATAATTTATGAAACGTCAAAGCTAGAGAAAAAGTGCTTTTGACTGATGACTGACCCGCAACGGTACTAGATTGTTGACATACCTCCTCGTCCGCGCATGAGCAAGGATTCCTTGACACTTCACAGGGATGTGCTGCTAAAGCAGTCTTACCTTCCCTCCATGTCCGTTTAGAGTCTCCCAATGCCCTATGGCGACTTTTGTTGATCGTACCAAAACTTGGTCAAGCCCTCCTATAAAGACGGGGCTTGTATCCCATTATTTTTGGTCAATGGCATCTTTATTTATCCCTGACATCAACTGGAGCAATTGAACCAGAAAACTCATTCGCCCTCGCGCTGGGAACTAAAGTCCAACCTGCTTTCAATAGTTTGTGATAGGTCGCAAAACCTTTAGAGCCGCCCGGTATATCGTAGTCTGGCACTGCATATTGGGGAAAAGTCTGGTAAGGACGCCAAGGTTCATAGGGTTTAGTTTGTAAGTGCAAAATTTTTTCTCCATCATCACCAGACTGAGATAACCAACACATTCGCTGATACATAGCAAACTCCTTTGCGTTTAGTTCTAACTGCATAATGACAGACTTTTGTCAATACCTACCTCACTCTGAAGAAGGACTTTTCGTCCGCCATTAGGGAATTACGTCAACTTAACTACATCTGCAAAGAGGGATATTCCTGACAAATGTAGATCTTTGATGTTGTGAATGTCATTGCCTCACAAGAATAAAAAATCATGGAGGCATCGTTAACTTTTTTAACAAAAAGATTTATCTAATGGTATATGCGGTTTTTACCAATGTATGTATGAATGACTACTGTTTTGAATTTTAGTATCAAATTAGGCGATTAGTTTTTATGATTACACTGGTACAGATTCCTAATATGTTCTATGGTTCAAGGGCTTACCAGCTCGATATCTAAAAATATTCACAAATCAGATAGAGTATACAAGCGATTACCGATAATTTTACTGATTTCTGCGATTAATTGGTTGTATTCGGAGTCCGATAAAACTGGTTTTGCAACCGTGAGGTTAATTGATTGGGTTAAATCAATCCATGACTTACAGCCGCCATATTTATCACTGTGAGGAATTTCTTGTACTTGGGGTAGTTTGTAAGTCCGTAATGTCAAAATAAACAAAGGTTGAGTCGGTTTCCACTGAAGCCTCTGGTGAATAAAATTTTCATTCCAGATATGAAAGGGAAGTAATTCACGAATAATAGACTCATCCACGACTGGCAAAATATGAGTTATTTCAGCCCAGCTAGTAATCTTCACCATATCCGGATACCAACCAGAGGTAACTGGAATTGCTAGATTGGCATAATCTGGTTTGAGGAGAGAGGGCTGTTGATGTTCGTAGGTAGGATAAAGCACAATTTGATTATGAGCTACTTGGAATTTACCACCCCGTTCGCGGATACCACCTTTACGCAGTAACATAATTGTTTTTCCGGCTTCTAAGGCTTGAATTGCTACAGCCCATTCTTTGAGTGCATGAAAAGTCTTGGTTGGTTCTTTCATGGGAATTTATTTAGGAGGGAAGGAGGGAAGGAGTGAAGGAGGGAAGGAGGGAAGGAGGGAAGGAGTAGGGGCGGGGTTTCCCCGCACAGAGTGAAGGGAATAAATTAAATTATCTTGAGAACTACTAGTAAGGATTAATGATGAAAAAACGAACTTTGGGTAAATCTGATGTAAAAATTACTCCCATCTTAATGGGTACTTGGCAAGCTGGAAGACGACAGTGGGTAGGCATTGATGACAATGATTCAATTAAAACTATCAGAGCTGCTTTTGAGGCTGGAATTACTACCGTTGATACAGCTGAAATCTATGGTGATGGACATTCGGAAAGAATTGTTGCTAAGGCTTTATCTGATGTGCGCGATCGCGTAGAATTGGCGACAAAGGTTTTTGCGAATCATCTTAAATACGAGCAGGTAATTGAGGCTTGCGATCGCTCTTTGAAAAACCTCAATACTGATTATATCGATCTATACCAAATTCATTGGCCTTCTGGTGCTTTTAATAGTGAGATTGTCCCCATTGAGTCAACGATGAAGGCTCTCAACGAACTAAAACAGCAAGGTAAAATTAGGGCAATTGGTGTTTCCAACTTTTCTCGCGCTCAGTTAGAATCAGCTGCTCAGTATGGACGTATTGATAGCTTGCAACCACCTTATTCTCTGTTTTGGCGGAGTGTAGAACAGGATGCAGTACCATATTGTATTGAAAACAATATCTCTATTCTTGCATATTCACCCTTAGCACAAGGATTACTAACCGGAAAATTTGCTGCTGGTCATGAATTCGATCCCAACGATAACCGATCTAAGAATCGGTTGTTTCAAGGCAAAAACATGGAACACGCCCAAGAAGCCTTAGCCAAATTACGCCCTATTGCCGCTAATCATCACTGTACCCTAGCTCAGTTAGCCTTGGCTTGGTTAATTGCCCAACCCCAAACAAATGCAATTGCAGGGGCTCGTTATCGCGAGCAAGCTGTTGCTAATGCTCAAGCTGCATCCATACAAATGTCTGCGGATGAATTACAAGAAATCGATCGCATTGGACGCATCGTCACTGATAGTTTAGATAATAATCCCGTGATGTGGAATTTCTGATTACAATCTTTCATCCAAACCATTCAATTGAACTCTCAGCAGAAGAGAAAACCAAGAAATAAATTATCCTTTGATTGTGGGATGGGCATCTTGCCCGTCCCTTATGATTAGCGGGCAATAAGCGACTGCGGATATCTTATCGTCTTTGAATTTTGGGATAGCTTCTCCATCAATTAGTTCGTAAATTATTTCTCCATCAGGGAGTGCGAGGAATTCTTCAAGGGTAAGTTTGTTTTTTAGTTGAGTCATGACTGGGGAAGACAAGCTGATTGCTTTAATTTTAGTGCGATACGCCAAGGACGTTAAGCTCTACTTATTTACACATATCTTGCACCTTCGAGTGGAAGGGTAAGGTGGGCAGTGCCCACCCTACTATCTACTATGTCGCCACATTACGTTCTAAGACCTAAAAGATCCCCCACTTATAAATCAATATCTTGGCTTTCTGTTGTTTTCTGTTGTAGTTCCGGAATAATACAACTGACAGATGTAGCTTAATGTGTTCATAAACTCACACACAAAAATAATAATGAAAAACACACTCAAGTATTCTACTCGTAGTATTCTCCCGATTCTGGCATTGACAGGGTTACTATCAGGTGTAGTAGGATTCAACCTCAGTAGTACTGCAACTGCCCAAACTATTGCTCAATCCCCATCTCCTACCCTTGTTACCCCACGTAGACATTCCCATCGTTTACCAAGAAGAATTGTTAGAAGATTGCTTAGAAATGCATCCAAACGATTGGGTGTTCATTGGAAACACTTGAAATACAAAGCAACACCAAGAACCTTTAGCAATCCCTGTGTTTTTAAATTTGGTCAAATTTGTACTCGGGAATATAATCCAATCAAGGGTTGGGTAGTGAAAGTCGGGGGTAAAGGCAAAGTAATCACATACCATGTTGCTAAAAATGGTAAGTTTGTTGCAGATCCTAAAGCCAAGTATTAATCTGTATCGATTAAAGCTATTCCCAACAATTCAAAGAATAAATTTTCAGGAGACGTTGCATTGTAACGTCTCTTTTGCTACTTCTTGATAACCTCAAAAACCCAAACCTGAATTTCACTGAGTTTTCTAAGTCCTCAATTTTCCTCAACTATCAATTGAAATAATTAAACATACTTGGAACAGAAAGACAAAAAATCAAATTTTGTCCCAAGTCCAATTGATAAACTCACACAAAACACAAAAATGATCAAATATACACTCAAATATTCTGTAAGTAGTATTGTTCCTATTTTGGCATTGACAGGCTTAATGTCAGGTGTAGCAGGATTCAGTCTCAGTAATACTGCAACTGCTCAAAGTATTGTTCCACCCTCTACACCCATAACCACACCTTCATCTCCTTTACCAATAAACATTGTCAAAATATTACTTAAAGATGCATCCAAACGATTGGGTGCTCCTGTAAAACAATTGAAAATTGTCGCAACACCCAAAATCTTTCCTAATTCCTGTGTCTTTAACTTTGGTGAAGTTTGCCCCGATATATATCAACCAATTAAAGGTTGGGTAGTGGTAGTCAGTGGTAACGGCAAATCAATTACATACCATGTTGCCGAAAGTGGTAAGTTTGCTGTAGATCCGAAAGCTAAGTAATTAATCTGTATGGATTAAGGCTCTTCTAAATAATTCAAACAATAAATGTTGAGGAGACGTTACATTGTAACGTCTCTTTTGCGATCGCATGATAATTTCGGAATACAATATCTGTAAGTTGTAGATTGATGTATACCTAATTTCGCACAAAGTTATTTTGTATATAATACCCCTATAAAACGTATGTATAAGTGGCTCATTTCCATCAGGCTAGCCATGCTTACAAGTAGCAAACGTGACTCCCAGTCTACTTATACGATCGCTGCATCTACCCTAGGTCTAATTTTAGCAATCACAGCATTAATTAACTCAGTTGAAGCTCAGTCTAGCGATCGCAATCGTCCAACTATCTTAACTCAATCCAATATTACAGGGATAGTGGATCAAAATAATCACAGCGAATATTTCTACAGCTTTGTCGTTCAACCAGGTGAGGTAGTTATTACCCTAGATGTCACACCCAACAAACGCAACACATTGAGCTATGTTGGTGTCGATTTGTTTAATACCAACGCCAAAAAATTACTATCTTTTGATGTTGGTGTCATCTCCAAAAGTAAACGTAAAATTCGGCGATTGCAGATTAAACGCCACCAGACTATTATTATGCGGATTAGTCGTAGAAATAGCAAAGGCTCTGCCAGCTATCGCCTCCACGTAGGTGGTTCTGTACAATTACCCAAGCAAAGCACCACATCCATTCAACTACCCATTCAGGGAATTCTGCACCTAGAAATGGATGATGGCACTGTGCAGAAAATTAATCTCAGTCGGGTTCGCAAGGTAACTGTGAAAGATTTAACCCCCGAAAGAATATAGCTACTGATTAGCTCGATAACAACTACCAATTACATCTTCGTTGAGTATTGCTCTATTATTTTTTGTCACTGACAGCGATGCTCCTGTCAGATAATAAGTATATTTTCCTGCATCTGCAACATATCCATCCCTCCTTCCCTCCTTCCCTCCATCACTCCATCACTCCTCCACTCCTTCTCTCCTTCCCTCCTCCACTCCTTCTCTCCTTTGGCAATTAATTTCAGAAATCTTAGTTTATAATGAGGGATTGTGTCGAACAAAAGCCAATCCATGCCCAAAATCAAAACTCGTAAGGCTGCGGCAAAAAGATTTCGCGCTACTGGTAGCGGTAAAGTCGTGCGTCGCAAAGCTTTTAAGAATCACCTGTTAGAGCACAAAACTACTAACAAAAAACGTAAATTGTCGAAAACTGTAATTGTCCACGAAGGCGATATGGACAATGTACGGGGAATGCTCCCATACTTGTAAATTAATTGACTGGAAAGTAAACTATGGCAAGAGTAAAACGCGGTAATGTTGCTCGCAAACGCCGCAAAAAAATTCTCAAGTTAGCTAAAGGTTTTCGTGGTTCCCATTCCACTTTGTTTAGAACCGCTAACCAGCAGGTAATGAAGGCATTGCGGAATTCATACCGCGATCGCAAAAAGCGTAAGCGCGATTTCCGCCGTCTTTGGATTACCCGCATCAATGCTGCTGTGCGCCAACATGGTATGAGCTACAGCAAATTTATGGGCAATCTGAAAAAATCTGATATCCAACTCAACCGGAAAATGTTGGCACAAATCGCGGTACTAGACCCCGATGGATTCAGCAAAATTGCTGAACTGGCCAGCCAATCGAAGTAAGGATAGTGACGGATGTATTACGGATGTAACAGGTATTATTACGGATGATGAATTGCTTGGGGCGATGGCTCGTAAATCTACTCAATCGACGAAATAATCCGTTATCAAAGTTACATCTGGTAATATCCGCTACTGTTTTCTGGGTATTAATTGTTGCTTTGGTAATTACGTCAATTCCCCAGTCAGCAACAGCCGCCGAATTATCTCAAATTCAGCGACGGGGTTATATTAAGATTGCTGTTAAAGATAATGTGCGTCCATTGGCATTTAGGGACGCAAAGGGTAATTTACAAGGTTTAGAGGTTGATTTAGCCCAGCGATTAGCAGCAGATTTGCTGGGCAAACCTAATGCTGGGAAATTAAAGCCTGTGGCAAACCGCGATCGCTTATCTATGGTATTGAATGATCAAGTAGATTTGGCTATTGCCAGGGTAACGGCAACGGCTTCACGGGCGAGAATCGTGAGTTTCAGTATGCCCTACTATTTGGATGGGACTCTGCTAATTACTAAAGATGCTTCATTACAAAAGTTAAAAGACTTAGCTCAAAAAAAAATAGCAATTCTGAAAAACTCTAGTACCATAGCCAGTATTAGATTTTACGTACCCAACGCCGAATTAGTGGGTGTAAAATCTTACGAAGAAGGGCGATCGCTATTAGAAAACAACGGTGCCATTGCCTTCGCTGCGGATGCCACCATCCTTACGGGTTGGGTGCAAGAGTATCCCGAATATCGTCTCATCCCCATAAAATTATCCACAGAACCCTTATCGGTAGTCATGCCCAAGGGATTGCAGTATGATAAATTGCGAAGGGAAGTTAATAGTGCGATCGCAAATTATTTATCCACAGGTTGGCTACAACAACGTATTGCTCGCTGGGGACTACCACCCTATCAATTATCTATCAGCCTCCCACAAGAAGAAAGTCAAAAGTCAAAAGTATTAAATTCCCCGCTACAAATGAAAGAAACACATAAACCCTGAAAAATCTAATTCGGGCTTGCTGAATCATGAGATGAAATTTGATGTATTGAAATCTCAAACTCCTTATTTATCTGCATCTTTGCGCCTGGAGCGTGAGATAAATCATTCCGCAATTTTAGGCAACGCTCTTTTTCCCTTAGCCATACCACTTCCTAACACCGATATTTTTCCATCACCCACGGGTCAAAAGTTCCAGGTTATGACCATCAAGATCATAGAAATAGAAACCACGACCTCCATTTCTATGGTTGATTTGATCTTTGTTTTGGTGCATGGGGTCGCTAGTGTATTCAATACCAGCTTGCTTGATTCTTGCAAAAATAGCATCAAAGTCCTCATCGCTTACATGGAAAGCATAATGGTGGGACTCGAATTGCTCTCGATTAGCAAAGTCAAATGTTAGGCTGTCATTGACACGGACAGCAGCAAAGTGACCTATGGGGGATTCTACCTTGAGACCAAACAGATGGGCAAAAAAACGTGCAGATGCTTCTTTATCATGGGCTGGCACTATGGTGTGATTTAGGATAATTTTCATGTCACACCTCCACTCCTAATTGGGAACAGTTATTCCATTCTATCTCGTCGGTACTGATACCAGATGGGATAATAATCTTCTGGGTCATAACGCCTTATGTGAGTTAAAAATTCACTAGCTATATCAACGCTTTTAGTCTCCACTTTCATCTTCATTTCTAACTATATGAACGAGACTAGGTTGTTCCAGCTTCTAATTCATATAAGGCGTAATTGACATACTCCCCTTGTTGAAACGAAGGGGATTCAAAAATGTTGTTCCCAAGCAGGGTAAACCCGTGCTACTCCACATTTTCTTCCTGTCTCTTAGGCTCTTAACTAGACAAATAACTTATGTTTTTTGCCCCCGCCAGACCGCCTCCACAGGCATTTTGCTTAGAGTTGCTGGAAGTGCCCCTCCCCAAACGGGTCTAAATTCTTGTATGAACAATTTCTCTACCTTTTTTAGGCTCCCAGAGTGCAGGTCGCGTCACCCTTCGGGTATCTCCTTCGGAGACGCTCCGCGTTAGCGTTAGCTCCCCTGAAAGGGGCACGTCAGTCGCTTTATGCCGGGGAACCCGTCCACCGCGCTGACTCACCGTTACTGATTTTAGTGGTGATATTTGTCTCGACGATCCATGATGGGGCCCAGTTGCCCGGTAATAGTGATTGCGCTTTAGCGCTAGTATCATGATATCAGAAAACTTGGGGATCAATCCCCTTGAGTCGCGTTTCATCCCCTCGCGTGCATCGTAGGGGTTCTCACGCTCCCACCATGCCTTGATAGAAAAAGACTAAGCTGGTAAGTAACACTGGCAAAAGGAAAAATTTCCTAGCGCGATCGCCAAAGCTACTGGCGAAATTCTATTTTACTGCAATACCTGTAAGCAAATTATGTTTGATGCACTAGCCGAGCGTTTAGAAGGAGCCTGGAAAAAACTACGGGGTCAAGATAAAATCTCCCCATCTAATATTCAAGATGCCTTACGAGAGGTTCGCCGTGCGTTGTTAGAAGCGGATGTTAATCTCCAGGTAGTCAAAGATTTTATTAATGAAATTGAAACCAAGGCTCAGGGAGCCGAGGTGATTAGTGGGGTACGCCCCGACCAACAATTCATTAAAATCGTTCATGATGAATTGGTAGCAGTTATGGGGGAAACCAACGTTCCCTTAGCAGAAACAGAAACTGCTCCCACTATCGTCTTAATGGCTGGCTTACAGGGTACTGGTAAAACCACCGCCACTGCCAAACTCGCATTACATTTGCGTAAATTAGATCGTAGCTGCTTGATGGTGGCTACGGACGTATATCGCCCGGCTGCGATTGATCAATTAATTACCCTGGGTAAGCAAATCGAAGTACCAGTGTTCGACATGGGAAGTGATGCCGATCCCGTGGAAATTGCCCGTCAAGGTGTGGAGCAAGCAAAGGCAGAAGGGGTAAACACAGTTATCATTGATACTGCCGGACGCTTGCAGATCGATGAAAATATGATGGCGGAGTTAGCCCGGATCAAGGACACAGTGCAACCCCACGAAACCCTGTTAGTGGTGGATGCCATGACTGGTCAAGAAGCGGCTACCCTCACCCGTACTTTCCATGAACAGATAGGTATTACTGGTGCCATTTTAACTAAGCTAGACGGTGATAGCCGAGGTGGAGCGGCTCTATCTGTCCGCCGCATTTCTGGAGCACCGATTAAGTTTGTGGGTGTAGGGGAAAAAGTCGAAGCCCTACAACCATTTTACCCCGATCGCATGGCATCGCGAATCCTGGGTATGGGCGATGTCTTAACCTTGGTGGAAAAGGCCCAAGAAGAAATCGATATTGCTGATGCGGAAAAAATGCAGGAGAAAATCCTGTCAGCAAAATTTGACTTTACCGATTTTCTCAAGCAGATGCGTCTGCTGAAGAATATGGGTTCCTTGGGAGGGATCATGAAGATGATTCCAGGGATGAATAAATTAACAGACGATCAACTCCAGCAAGGGGAAACCCAACTTAAACGCTGCGAAGCAATGATCAATTCCATGACCACCGAAGAACGGAAAAATCCCGATTTATTATCCAGTTCTCCCAGTCGTCGCAGACGCATTGCCAAGGGTTCTGGTTATAAGGATGCAGATGTTAACAAACTGGTGAGTGATTTCCAGAGAATGCGTAACATGATGCAACAAATGGGACAAGGAAGTTTCCCTGGAATGCCAGGAATGTTTGGTGGTGGCAGCATGGGTAATCCCATGGCTGGGATGGGTAAGCGGCCAGCTCCAGGTTGGCGCGGTTATGGGGGTACTGGGGGTAAAAAAAAGAAACCTAAAAAAGATAAAAAGAAAAAAGGTTTTGGCAATTTGTAAACAACCTATTACCACTGCGGGTCAGTCAAAAGTCACCCATTGAGCCATTGCGTGGTAATTATTCAAAGGGAATTACCGCATTTATCTGATGCGCGTAAAATCCCATCTCCTTGTGGATGGGGCAGTTGACGGTTACTATCTCCATTGGGTAACTAATTCACTGCGTTCAGTGATAGTTCTGGTCAGGTCAATTCTCAGAGATAGCTGCTAACATACAGCAGGTGCTAAAATAGTCATTTCAGTATGTAACTATTCCATATGTAAATTTATATGGAAAAATTAAACCCTTAGCAAATAGCAGAACACAAGTAAAAAGCACTAAACTTGTTTATGTATTGGGAAAGGTAACTAAAATTCACTAACTTTCTCCATTGCTAAGTTCTCAATGACACTAGAAAACAGGAAGACGATTTTTCAAGATGATTAAACTGCGCCTAAAGCGATACGGTAAAAAGCGGGAAGCAAGCTACCGCATCATTGCTATTCATAGCCTCGCACGTCGTGATGGTCGTCCCTTAGAAGAACTGGGTTTTTATAATCCCAGAACGGATGAAGTACGTTTGGACGTTCCCGGCATTGTTAAGCGACTGCAACAAGGCGCCCAACCTACCGATACAGTCCGTCGCATCCTGGAAAAAGCCAATGTCTTTGAACAGGTCAGTGCAACATCAGCATCGTAATCGGAAACTAACCAAGAAATCTCCCAATCCCAGTCCTGATTACGTTGGACTGGTGAAATTTTTGATCGAGCCATTTTTAGAATCCCCAGAATCCTTAAGCGTCGATTGGGAAACTTCTCTGAATCACAAACGTGTCTGGATTCGTATTGCCTTTGAGAATGCAGATAAAGGAAAAGTATTTGGACGGGGAGGGCGTAACATCCAGGCTGTACGCAAAGTAATTGCCGCAGCGGCTGCGGCTATCGGACAATCGGTATATCTGGATATATATGGTAATACAGGCACAGAACGGGAAGATGCGCCCGTTCCAGAAACAGGGGAAGAAAAATTACCACCACCAAAATTAAAACCAAAACGTGGAAATGGATCTAAACCCATTGTTAAACCACCCTCCCGTTAATCCGAATGGTGGGTATTTCCCCAGGCTTGGCAAACTTCTTGGTTGGTTTGATTAGACAAAACGGGGAGCTTTGGCAACCACAGTAGTGTTGCCTGTTTTCTCTGCCGAAGGGAGTTCAATCAAAGCAGTCGCAATTAAAAAAGCATAGGGTAGATGCACAGGTTAACATTCTTCCATAAAACCTTGTGCTTCTACTTTATCCTTAAACAGTTATTGCTCCTCCAAAAATTAAAATAACGTGAGTTCGACGGGTTGAAAAAGGGACAAAAAAAGCTTTTAACTCCTAACACCGAACTCCTAACACCGAACTCAGGTTAAAACAGTATGGCAGCTGCCTTAACAATTCAACTGCCGAGTATCGACAGTGCGATCGCTCTTGCGGGATATACTGAAGAAAATCTGAAAATTATCTCCAGACTCACAGGAGCAAACTTAGTATTACGTGGTCAAGAACTGTTGATTTCTGGCACCCCAAACCAAATGGAGATCGCCAGTAAATTAGTGCGATCGCTAGAAAATCTCTGGAATCAGGGTAATATTATTTCTAGTGCTGATATTTTAACGGCACGTCAAGCCCTGGATACCCATCGGGAAGGGGAACTACAAGATTTACAAAAAGGTACTTTGGCGAAAACTCGTCGAGGTGAGGTCATTCGCGCCAAAACATTCCGCCAAAAAAAATACATCGAAGCCATTGGCAAACGGGATTTGACCTTTTGCATTGGTCCTGCAGGTACAGGTAAAACCTTCTTAGCCGTAGTTATAGCAGTACAAGCACTCCTAGATAATAAATTTGAAAAACTAATTTTAACCCGTCCAGCGGTGGAAGCAGGAGAAAAGCTGGGGTTTTTACCAGGAGACTTACAGCAGAAAATCAACCCCTACCTGCGTCCACTTTACGATGCCATCAATCAATTTATTGATCCAGAAAAACTACCATCTCTCATGGAGCGAGGGGTGATTGAAGTGGCTCCCCTTGCCTATATGCGGGGACGTACCCTTAATAATGCCTTTGTGATTGTGGATGAAGCTCAAAATACCACAGCATCCCAAATGAAAATGGTATTAACTCGTTTGGGTTTCCACTCTCGGATGGTGGTGACTGGGGATATCACACAAACAGATTTGCAGCCTCATCAACAATCTGGGTTAACAATGGCTATCAGGATTTTAAAAAATGTGGAAGGAATTGCCTTTTGCGAGTTCTCTCAAAAAGATGTAGTCCGCCATCCTTTAGTACAGCGTATTGTTACTGCTTACGAACAGCATGAAGCTTAATTGGTTAGGACTTACTATACAAATCGACCATCAGTGTATTAACGAAATTACGTCGTTTTAGCCTATTAGCGATGTCTTGCGACAAGCCGCGTTGCATCTACGCAACCCATCCCAGAGCAATCGCTAATTAATGGTCAAAAAAACAAGATCGAACATCTGGATAGTCACATACATAATTAATTGTTTTTGTCAATGCGTAAGTTCTATGAAATTATAGAACCATTGGTTCTATATTTCTGATTAGAGCTCATTGTAAAATCCTCACGTTATAAGGCACGGTTCGCCGATTTTTTTTGAAGTTAGAGAAAATGATAAATAATTTGCTCCTAGGGATTTGGGAGAAATAAGTTTTTTGCTTGCTGGCATCTGGAGACAAAATTAATTAGCTTCCTTGGGATGTTCCTTGTTCTTTCAAAACCACTATGCGAACAGAACTGCCTGACGACGAACGCTTCACGAAGCGCGCAAGCTATCGCAGTTTAAAACAAACCCTAAAACCATAATTATTTCGTTCTGCGTTTTTCCTAACTTCCTAGAAAACTAAGTGAACCGGAAGTGATTAGTGGAAGTGAAACTGAAATAGCTATGGCAACATTTATGCGACCCAAGTATAACGAGATTGAGGGGACAAACGATAACGATACACTAAACGGTGGAGATGAGCGCGATAGAATCTATGGCCGAGGTGGTGATGACCTAATCTTTGGTAATGGAGGTGATGATGTAATAGGAGGCGGTTATGGCGAAGATACGGTCTACGGTGGTAGAGGAAATGACTTCATTTATCCCGGTCAGTCTGGCAAAAAAACCTACTATGGAGAAGAGGGTGATGATCAACTGATTGGATTGTACAATGAAGACACCCTCCGTGGGGGACCAGGAAATGATACCCTCAGCGGGGGTTCTCCTCAACTGAACGACAGTGATTTCACGGGAGATTGGCTGTTTGGTGGTGAGGGCGACGATCAATTAAACTTAGGCTCACACCTCAATTTTGCTACAGGTGGTGATGGAGCCGATACCTTCACGTTTACCCTTTCTTCTAGAACCACAACGACTCCAGCAGCAATTAGTGTAATTGAAGATTTTAATCCTGATGAAGGGGATAAAATTGAAGTTAATTATTATCTACATTCTGTAGATTTTTATGAACCTGATCCCGTTACTAATCCCGCTACTGTAGTACCAATTGAGTCCGATAATCTAATTGTCGATCCTAGCATTGAGCCAATTGATTTTAATTTTGACCTTAACATTGAGCTAATTGATTTTAATCTTGACATTTACATTGAGCCAATTGGTTCTAATCTTGAGGTCTCTTACAATTCTGATACAGGTGCTCTGTTTTTGAACGATATACAATTTGCTCAGTTATCCCCAGGGATTGACTTTGTTCCAGAGCGAGATATTCATGTGGAAACGTTGTTTCCAATTTATTAGGGACTTCAAAGAAATACCAATAATCAATGATTAAAATGATAATCATTATAGAGGATGAGGAGTCAGTGCTGCCGACGGCAGCACTGACTCCCCTTTTTGTAATAAATTCAACTATAGATGGTTAAAGTTTAAACCCCCTAGTATAGTGTAACGAAACTAGGGATAGTTCACGTTGGTAGTACTAACAACTTGCACCATTCTCAAAAAGAGCCAAAGGCTCTATATTCTGGTTTCCAGGTTGAGCCTCCCTATTATCCCAACAGGTGAAGTTGTTATTAGTAGTAGGCACTTTAGTGCCTCTAAGTAGCGATAAATTACTTGGTACTAACAAAACATGATGCCAGTTGTGTAAAATCCTAATAACAAACAAGAAATGACGAATGACTAAAACATTAAAAGACTTTTTGTCAGGTTGTGAAGCACTCGGCACATTGCGTTTAATTGTTACCAGTAGTGCAGCAGTATTAGAAGCGCGAGGTAAGGTAGAAAAGTTATTTTACGCCGAATTACATAAAGGAAAGTATGCCAATATGCATACCGAAGGTTTTGAATTTCACTTGAATATGGACAAAATTACTGAGGTGAAATTTGAAACAGGTGAAGCGAAGCGAGGTAACTTTACTACCTATGCCATCCGATTCTTAGATGATACCCAGAAACCTGCTTTAAGTCTGTTTCTGCAATGGGGTAAACCAGGAGAATATGAACCAGGGCAAGTAGAGGCTTGGCAAGCTCTGCGGGAGACTTACGGGGAAGTGTGGCAACCAGCACCTGTGCTTGAAATCTGATACCAGTTTGACGTTCTCCCTTGTCTGAAGCCACCACAAACCAAGCCCACGATAGGCGGGCTAAGAGGAATTTACAAGCCCACCTTCGTGGGCTTTGCTCGTGTAGCAATACCCGGGACGTGGGTATTGTATAAAAATTGGGATGCTCCCGTCAAACTCTCAGGTTGCATATTCTGGTGTTGCTGTTGCCATCCACGCCAGCAGTCCTAAGGCTTGTTGTATATGCTCTTGCAACTTACCATTACCTTTGATCTTGATTTCATCTTCCAACAGTACTTGCACGGCACTGTGGTCTATTGTTGTTCTTGGTGCGGGTAAGTTAAAAACTTTTGCCTTTTCCTCAGCAACAATCAACGGATGAGGTTCTATAACTTGTTTCCAAACAGGAGTCGCAGGTGAAGTTGTTTCTGGGGATGTTTTTTCTGACCAAGGATCGGGGATAATTTCTTTTGCCTGATTCGTGTTTGATATAGGAGGCTGGTTTTGTAATTGTTTATTTAGCATGATCTTATCCTCCCAAATTAATTTACAATTGCTAATTTAAGTTTGCATTTCTTTAAAAAAAGACCATTACTATTTATCTATCATTATATTAGCAGAAAACGTAATCAAATCCTATGGTTGATAACATTGTTTGCGGTGGTAAACCTATGGATAAAGTTTGCTTTGAGGAAGTTGAACATACTGCTGATTGGGCGTATAGGGTTTGGGGGAAAACTTTATCAGAGCTATTTGTTCAAGCTACTTTAGGTCTTTACTCATTAGCTGGTTTAGAGTTGGCTGAAGATGATGTCCAGTCAAGAGAAATTAGACTTCAAGGTGTTGATGCAGAAAGTCTATTAGTCGCTTGGTTAAACGAATTGCTTTACTTGCACGAAAGTGAAAATCTGGCAGCAGATAAGTTCGAGATTATCAATTTAGACCAACAACATTTATATGTCCGCATTATGCTGATGCCGGTTCAGAGGTGGCAAAAAGAGATCAAGGCAGTAACTTATAACAATTTGTCGATTCGGAACACGGAATTTGGTTTAGAAACTACTCTCGTATTGGATGTGTAATCTGGATAAAATTACCATCTCTCAAACCAGGGAGGATATATGGTGAATAAACAAGATTTTCACAAAATTAATGATTATTTATGGGAAATTCCTACTTCCTTTCATCCCCAGATGAAAGTACCCGTCTGGATTTTTGCCGATGAGGAATTGCTGGAAGATGCCCTAGGAGACTTATCAATTACTCAAGCGGTGAATGTGGCTCAATTACCCGGTCTTGTGGGACATGTTGTGGTGATGCCTGATGTTCACCAAGGTTATGGGATGCCCATTGGTGGTGTCATGGCTGCCAAAGTACCGGGAGGTATTATTTCTCCGGGAGCAGTTGGTTATGATATCAACTGCGGTGTGCGAGTTTTGGCATCGGATATTGAGTATGCAGCAGCCAAAGCTGATTTAAATCAGTTAGCAAGTGTTCTCTATGGTACAGGTATTTGGTGGTGCTGTTAATTTGCGTCAGGTATATGATATTGCCCACAATATGGGCAAGATTGAAACCCACACCATTGGTGGAGAAGAACAGACGGTATGCGTTCATCGTAAAGGTGCTACAAGGGCTTTTGGTCCTGGTTTTGCTGGTTTACCGGATGATTACCGTCCTTTAGGGCAACCAGTGTTAGTTCCTGGTTCTATGGGAACAGAAAGCTGGATTTTGTTGGGTACAACAGAAAGCGATCGCCTATCTTTTGGTTCTAGCTGTCATGGTGCTGGTAGGGTAATGAGTCGCCACCGAGCCAAACGAGAAATTCGGGGCGCGAGCTTGCGTCAAGAAATGGAAAAAGGAGGTATTGCTGTCCGCGCTGGTTCTATGCCCGGTTTAGCGGAGGAAGCACCCAAGGCTTACAAAGATGTTGACCGAGTGGTGGGGGTTGTCAGTAAAGCTGGTATTGCCCATCAGGTGGCTCGTCTGCGTCCAGTTGCAGTGATTAAGGGGTGAAAGTTTGTTTGAATTTTTCCTATAAACCTCACCCTCGCTTTTTACTACGTAAAAATCTTTCCCTCTCCTTATTAAGGAGAGGGATGTCCGCTTTTGTCAGGGTAAGGTTTTGTATTTTATTTGATCTTAAATCCTAATCTAATTGGGTAATGCTATACCGCATATGTTTGAAAAATTGGGATGCTTTCTATTGAATTCAGGTGAGAATACCTTGCAATTTCAGCTTGAAACCTGGAAGCACATCTTCTCCAGATAACTCGCTGGGATTCTCTATCACCTCAGTTTTTTGTCCTGAGCGATAGATTTCAACCCGTCGATTCTGGGGGTCAATTAGCCAACCCAAACGCAAACCGTTGTCTATGTATTCTTGCATTTTTGCCCGTAGTTCGTTGAGATTGTCAGACTTTGATCGCAGCTCAATGACGAAATCAGGACAAACTTGAGGGAAAGTTTGTTTTTGTTCTTCTGTGAGTGAATCCCAGCGAGAACGTGACATCCAAGAACTATCCGGGGAACGATTAGATCCATTGGGAAGTTCAAATCCTGTGGAAGAGTCGAATGCTTCTCCCTTTTCCCGGTTTTCCTCATACCAATTTCCCAATTGCCGGGTAATGCTGAGGTTTCTTTTCCCTGTTTCCCATCCTGTTGGTGGATTCACAATCAATTGCCCCTGTGCCGTTCTTTCTAATCTCAGGTCTCGGTTTGCATTGGCTAACTTCTCAAACTGTTGCTGACTCACCTTCAGGTCTAAAGAGGGTGGGACAATTAGTTTGAGTGAATGATTAAGTTGACCTGACATAATCTTTAATCCTTACAATTGAGACATAATGTCACATCATTTTGAGATCAAGGTAGTGGCGGACTGCTGCTTAAAAATATCTATACCCCAACTGGTCATACAGTTGATCAACGGAAGCATCCCAAATGTTTGAATTTGTAGTGTGGCCGGAAAGCTCGCTTGGTATGTAAAGGGAGCAAGATGCTCCCACTACCGCATATTTTTGAAAAATTGGGATGCTCCCTCATCAACCAATTGCTGTAAGTCTAACATTGGTTCCGTATCTCCAGGAAGAAGAGGAAGTAGGAAAGATACTCACAGCAAGGAATTATTCAAACAGCGATAAGCCTTACGGCATAGCTATAGCCCTTCGGGCATGGCTGCGCTAACGCTTACCGCCAAAAAAATCACCTCAAAATGAAAATCATTCATACGAGGGAGAAGCATAAAGATTTATTACTATATACCAATCAATTTTTGATGATTATATAAGCTAATAATATTGGTATTTAAACAAAAAATTACAAAAATAGGCTAAAAATAAGATTCTTCGATATAAAAGAATGCGTTTATTTTGGTGTTTCCCTACCTATCGGCTTAGTTCACGAATTTATTTATATACTTTAGTATTATTTTTATTATCATTGGTGTTAGCTTGTAGTCGTCTAAATACTAGTTCCAGTGCTGGTGCTGTAACTGAAAATTCACAGGAAGAAATTCGGGCTGCACAATTAAATGTGCAAATTTTCTTACAAGCAATTTTCCGTAATCAAAAAATATACACATTGATTCTACGTGAAGCCCTTCAAGACTCAACTGAAAGTGAGTATTCTTATTCTGAGTATTCTTTGGATTCAGCCATAAAACATCCCAACGCGAATATACGCTATCTGACTGTTAGAATTTTAAGGGACTTTGCCATAATAGGTGTCAAAAATCACTCAACAAATTCGTACATACTCAATAAGGCTCTTAAAGAGCCAAACAACTTTGTGCGTTCTGGTGCTTTAAGAGCTTTAGAAGATATTGGTGCAGTACATCAACTGACAGTAGCTCTTAAACACCCAGATAAAGATGTGCGTCAGAGTGCAGCAACAGCCTTAAAGAATTTAGGTAAAGAAGCTTCACCGGCTAGATATGAACTGGCTGCGGTTCTTAAAGACCCAGACAAAGATGTACGCCGGAGTGCTGTACTAACCTTGAAGAATATTGGTGCAGTACATCAACTGACAGTAGCTCTTGACAACCCACATAAAGATGTGAGTTTAGAAGCCGCAAAAGCTTTAGAAAATCTAGGAAAAGCAGCTTCACCTGCAGTAAATGAACTGGCTGTTGTTCTTAAAGATCCAGACAAATATGTACGTCGGAGTGCTGCACAAGCTTTAGAAAATCTGGGCACAGAAGCTTTACCTGCAGTAAATGAACTGGCTGTTGCTCTTAAAGATCCAGACAAATATGTACGTCGGAGTGCTGCACAAGCTTTAGAAAATCTGGGCACAGAAGCTTCACCTGCAGTAAATGAACTGGCTGCTGCTCTTAAAGATCCAGATAAAGATGTACGTTGGTATGCAGCAATAGCCTTAGCAAATCTGGGCACAGAAGCTTTACCTGCAGTAAATGAACTGGCTGTTGCTCTTAAAGATCCAGATAAAGATGTACGTCGGAGTGCAGCAATAGCCTTAGCAAATCTGGGAAGAGCAGCTTTACCTGCATTAAATGAAGTGGTGGAAGCAGTTACTAGCAGCAAAGATGTTGCCGTAGAACAAGTCTTAGTGAATCTAGGTAAAAAAGCTTCACCAGCATTACCCAAACTCAAGGCAGCTCTTAAAGATAAAAACCAATTTGTACGTTCAAGAGCAGCACTAGCTATAGGAATAATAGGTGTTGTAGACGCTGAAATTTTGCCTTTTGTACCAGAAATTATACGTGTATTCAAACTTCGGTATCAAGCTGGTATAGCTGGCAAAAAAGATTCGACTATCCATGCTCTGATAAATATAAGTAAAGTCTACCCTTCTGTTATAGAAAACTTAAATAAACAGCTTAAAGATCCAGATATAAAAATAAGTAGCTTTGCTGCTTTATTACTAGTATCTATAAATACCGATGATTTCCTCGCTTCAACTGTTTATCCAGATATTTTACCTAAACTATTTACTGCGCTTAAAGATTCAAAAGATGAAGGTTTTATAGCCGCATCCGCTTTAGGAGAAATTGGGCAAAAAGATTCATCTATAGTACCTAAGCTGCTGACACTTCTTAAAGATCCAAATAAAAATGTGCGTCAAACTACTGTATTTGCTTTAGGAGAAATTGGTAAAAAAGATTCATCTGTAGTACCTAAACTGGGGGCACTTTTTAAAGACCCAGACAAAGATGTTCGTTGGCAGGCTGCATATGCTTTATGGAAAATTGGTCTAAAAGATCCATCTGTAGTAACGAAACTGGCAACATTTCTTAAAGATCCAGATAAAGATGTACGTAGGAGAGCTGCACAATCCTTAGAGAATCTAGGAAAAGCAGCTTCACCTGTAGTGAATGAACTGGCTGCTGCTCTTAAAGATCCAGATAAAGATGTACGTCGGAGTGCAGCAAGAGCCTTAGAAAATCTAGGAAAGGCAGCTTCACCTGCAGTGAATGAACTGGCTGCTGCTCTTAAACACAAAGAATATGATGTGCGTCGGAGTGCCGCACAAATATTAGAGAATCTAGACAAAGAGGCTTCACCAGCAGTACTTGAATTGGCAGCAGCTCTTAAAGACAAAGAATATTATGTGCGTCAGAGTGCCACGCAAGCTTTAGAAAATATTGGAACCGCAGCTTCACCAGCAATACCGAAACTGGTGACAGTTCTTAAAGACTCAAATAGAGACAAAAATGCGCGTTCCGGTGCTGCACACGCTCTAGGGAAAATAGCTGTAAGTTTGCAAACAAAGGCAAACCAACTATCACCATCAGAATTGGATCGGGCAATATCGAACTTTGAAGGAGCTTTTCAGATTTTACGAGAGCAATTCTTACAAGACCCTTTGTCTGATGATTCTGACTTGCGGAAACAAATAAATGGTATAAGAGTGCCTCTCAGTGCCTTGAAAGAGGAAAAACAACGTCGAATAGGGAATGCAGGCTCAAGGGGTGACAAGCACCCTAAAACCCTATGAGACGATGGGCAAATTGATGATTGGCAGATTTTTTGATTGGGAAGTCCCGTTAACCTCATAACTTGCAGCATTCTCAATTAGCCCAAATGTCCGCCTAGGAATGAATTCCCAGGCTCAAAGGCAAAGTCTGATAAATCAGACGCTCGTAAGACTTTCAGCACGTTGAAACGTGCTTGGTTTGTTAGCGATTCGGCTACGCTCATCGCTAACACTGAGCGAAGTCGAAGTGTTAGCCTTGAAATAAATTTCAAGGCGGGAATGTGGGCTAAACGAGATTGCTGCAAGTTATCAGTTTAACCACAAATATTTTCTAAAGTGGCAGTAAAATCCGGGTAAGAAATACTAGCAGCCTCTGCCCGATGAATACTAGTTTTACCTTCAGCATTTAGAGCAGCGATCGCTAAACTCATGGCAATGCGATGGTCGGTATAACTATCTACATCAGTCCCCGTTAAGGTAGTACCGCCGGTAATTTCCATCCCATCATCTAATTCAGTGACTTTTGCCCCCATTTGGTTGAGTTGCTTGACCATTACGGCAATGCGATCGCTCTCCTTTACCCGTAATTCCGCCGCATCTTTAATTACCGTTTTCCCTTCGGCAAATACGGCAGCAACAGCCAAAATTGGAATTTCATCAATTAACCGAGGTATAATATCTCCGGCAATTACACAGCTTTGTAGGCGACTATGACGTACCCTTAAATCAGCGACTGGTTCCCCAGCCACCTCTCGCTCATTTTCCTTGGTTATATCTGCCCCCATCATCTCTAAAGCTTCTAAAATACCAGTACGGGTGGGATTGACTCCAACATTTTCAATCACCAGCTCCGAACCAGGTACAATTGCCCCAGCTACCAACCAAAAAGCAGCAGAACTAATATCACCGGGTACAACTACCTTTTGTCCGTATAGTTGGGCTCCACCAGTAATAGTAACGCTGTTGGTTTGGGGATCGGTACTGAGTTTGGCACCAAATGCCCTGAGCATCCGTTCACTATGATCCCGAGAAAGGGCAGGTTCTGTTACAGTTGTTTTCCCCTCTGCCATTAAACCTGCTAGGAGAACACAGGATTTAACCTGTGCTGAAGCAATGGGAGAGTGGTAGTGAATGGGTTGGAGGGATTTCCCCTGAACCGCTAATGGTGCTAGAGAACCTCCTTTACGTCCCCAAATATCTGCTCCCATCTGTTGTAAAGGTTTAACAACCCGGGACATGGGACGGGAGCGTAAGGAACTATCACCTGTTACCGTAAAAAACCGTCCTGGGTGGGATGCTAAAATTCCCAGCATCAACCTTAGGGTAGTACCAGAGTTACCAGCATTCAATACATCAACTGGTTCTTGCAAATTCCCCAACCCAATCCCCTGTACCTTCACCAAATTTGTATTTAATTCGGAAATGTTTGCTCCCATTGCTTGAAAACAACTGGCTGTACTGCGGGGATCTTCCCCTAATAACAGTCCTTGGATTTCCGTTTCCCCATGAGCGATCGCTCCTAACATTAAAGCACGATGGGATATGGATTTATCTCCCGGAACCCGAATCGAACCTTGTAAAGATATACCATTAGGAGGTTGTTGAATAACTAAATCTTGAGAGAAGTTTTCTTTAGTTTTTAAGCTAATAACAGAAGCCGACATTAGAATAAACTGGCGTGTGACTGTAACAAAAGTCCAAGAGTGGCATTAGCACAATCTTTTGACTTCCCAGCTAGTATCCTATCGCTTTACCTGACTGGAAATACGCTCCTGGTACTTTATTTTATTTCCTCCACCATCGCTTTAGCCTTCATTGCTCCTATGCTCACACATCACCGTAAGCTTGTATACCTTTCCCTGGTTTCCGTGGATCTACCTGTTTGGTCTGTGGTGGAAACTGCCGCAACCTTGTATCAAAAAGACCGGGATCGTTTTCATTTGCTATTGACAGCACCACCCCAACAAAATAACTCTTTGAATATCAGTTTTGCAGCACCTCAATCACTAGAGGCAGACAAAATACATGGACCCACTGGTCCGAGAATCCTCTGGCTAGAAATTTCTCCGTACCGAGTAATTATGACCATGCAAGGAAATTCTCAGTTAAGTTACCGGCATTTTTGGGAAAAAGGGGTTTATGGAGTCACGCGCTATTGGCTACCCAATGAGTCTTTACAGCCCCAACAACCAATTCGCTTACGTAACTTTACTAATACCCTTGAGCTTATTGGGTACTCAGTACCAGAGCACTTGCGGGTAGAATATGAACTCTGGACAGGAAAAATGCAGTTGGGGCGTTATGTTCTCAATTTGGAGATTAAACATTAACCAAAATAGCTGGGTTCGTTGCCCGGTTTCCACTTAATATTGCAACCAATACTGGGTTTTTGTTCCCCTGCAATTGCTTTATCTGCCAATATGCTATCAATCGCAGCACGTAAATCTTTGCCAGTTACGGGTTGATTGTTGCTAGGACGACTATCATCCAGCTGTCCTCGATATACTAGTTGGCGAGTGCTATTAAAAAGAAAAAAGTCAGGAGTACAAGCTGCGGTATAATTTTTGGCTGTTTCCTGGCTTTCGTCATAGCAAAGGGGAAATTTAAAATCCAATTCTGCTGCCATTGTTTTTAATAAATTGGGAGCATCATCTGGATAATTATCAACATCATTGGCGCTGATAGCCACGATTCCCAAATCACTGTGTTCGTAATTTTTACCCAGCTGTGCCAATTGTGATTGTATGTGCTTCACAAAAGGACAGTGGCGACAGATAAACATAACCAACAGTGCTTGTTTATTGGTAAAACTAGCCAGAGAGATGGTTGTACCAGTTGTCACATCTGGTAACTGAAAATCTGGTGCTGAACTACCTAGGGGTAGCATTGTAGATGCAGTAAGAGCCATATTTATGTCTATGAGGATTTTGACTATTGGTAATATAATAAGCTTCGTGATTCAGTTGATGAAAATAAACGCTTTAGCAAAGCTTGCTGAAGGTATGGCAATTAACTTGGTATCTTTTCGACAAAGCTGCTGAAAGAACTTTTATCGATTAAGCCGTTTTCTATGAGTATTCGGCGTACAGCTACCAAATGTATAGCATCAACATACGCCTTCTTGTCATATCCTGGCAGAATTACCAATGCTCCAGATGAAGGATGCTGAAAAACATGATGAGAGCCAGCAGTAGATAAGCTAGTAAACCCTAGCCTCAATAACATTTGTTCTAGCTCAGTAAACATAATATTTCTAAGCATTATGCCGAATAACTCCTTGTAACTGCCTCAGAACATCATCCCTATATTTGGCAAATTTTTTGATTACTTCTTCATTTAGTATATTTGTTTTAGATAGGCGAACGGTAAATGTTTCGCCAATTGTGGAGAGGTCAAATCCTTCTAAGCTTTCAAAATAAGCTTGTAAGTATAACCAATAACTTACATTCTTTTGAGCATCATACACAATCAGAATACATGGCATCGGCTCTAACAGCCATAATTGCAAGTCTGAACGTTTTAAACTAAAAGCAATAGTTTCTCTATCTGCAAGTACCCTTAGAGAATCTCTAGCCTTTAGTTGTAGGTAAATCTGACCATTTTCGATTTCACCACTAGCATCATAAGTAAATATCACCAAGTCAAAACCATAATCATACTCGATTCGCTCAACTGAGTAACCGCATAGGAAAACATATCGTTCAACATGATTGACACTAAGATCCGCAATAATATGTTCCCTAGGTCGCCTCTTTTTCGCCATTTATAAAATTCTATAACTTCAAAAAAATGACTGTATTTTTCTTTTTTGAATCCAGTAAAATCCTGAACGCCTAAACATTTTATTCTGAAATATAGAAGTGATATATTAATTTTGGTAAGTCGCTTTTTGCTGGTTCACCACTTTGTATTTGCTCGAATAAGATTCGTGGTTTTAGCCAGAAAGACTCAATAAAATCATCGCGGTTATAATTTGGTGTAATATCAGTAGATATTTCATACACCTTCATAAACGCAGATACATGATGTTTGTAGCGACTGTCTTAATTGTCAAGCGATCGCTTAATTGGTTAGGTTTGGTTTCGTTCAACCCAACCTTGTATCTTCAGAAGAGGTTTTCGCTCTACAAGAGCTAACAAAAAGACAACTTGCAATGATGATTAGAAGGTTCACACTCCCATTGGTGTTAACAACTGTGGAATGACTACTGTATCAGGTAAAACCTCTATCCAGACTACTGCCCCACAGGATAAAGGATTATCTGGTTGATACACTATTCGACATGAACCGTTTATCTGGGCTATATGGCAATAGGCTTTTCGATTGCCCTGTCTAACGGTAATTACTGGTTCAAGAGTTTTGTGCTTGCGGTTGTGGTTGATTCGGTGTTTATTGACCTGAATCTTAGTTGTTTTGTGGCAACGCTTTCTTCTCCAAGTGCCCTTGAGACCCCGATGACGCTCTTGCACTTGAGGCATTCCTTTAATTAAGGGAATTTTCCAGACTCTACCTGCTTTTTTTGCTCCTTTAATCCTTTGTTGCTGCAGCAAAACTTTGACTCTAGAGATGGAAATATTTAATAAAAATGCAGCTTCTGTCGTCCCGACAATTTTAC
>JASJCJ010000122.1 GCA_030066045.1 Calothrix sp. MO_167.B12 | reverse complement strand
GGGGATACCGAGGGGAAGAATTTATGAGATGGGTGATGGATATGTTCCGTTGGATTGTGGAAATCGTTCTCAGACCATTAGAGAAGAAAGGCTTTGTAATTTTACCAAAACGTTGGGTTGTAGAGAGAACCTTCGGTTGGCTTAATTGGTGTCGTCGTTTAAGTAAAGATTATGAAAGATTACCCCGTACTTCTGAAACTTTTATATACATCGCTATGATTCGGATAATGGTTAGGCGACTTGCGTAATTTTTTAGCTGTCTTTGGCTTTTAAAACATCCTCTTAGTACTCCACCACATTAGTTCTGATGGGTAAAAAATGTAGTGGGAGCGTCTCGCTCCCTGTTTCCACAAAGCGGGCAAGATGCCAGGTTTCCACAAAGCGGGCAAGATGCCCGCACTACGGTAAACTATCAAAATTAATGAAAAAGATCACTAGGGAAAAGTGACAAAAAAGAATGGGCAAAACCCGAACATCATATGGGTTAATCTCCATAATAGCCTTTTACAAATGTTTTGCATAAATTGGAATATGGAGATTCTACTCACAGTGTTGGGTGTTGTAAGAGTGAAACTTAACATTCATCACCCCCGTCAACATTTCAGAATACTCTTTAAAAATCTGTAAGAATAGGGTTACGAAAAATCAACTAAGGTGGGCAATGTCCACCCTACTATTTCAAACCTGTAAAAATAACAAGAGAGATAATTTCAACACCAAATCATTCAATAGACTTCACGAGCTAATTTCTTAGGTTGTTATGCAATTTCCGAAAATGCGTCGTTCAATGCGCCAATTTACCACCCACGCAATTGCAATTGTCTTGGGTGTTGCGTTCACTTTTGTTTCCTTAAAGGTATCTCCTTCCCAAGCAGAACCAGCCCCTATTTATGATAATTCTGCACAAATAGTTGCTCAAAAGCAATCTCCAGCCACCATAGCTGTGGGTAATAGCAGTTTTGTCACCGCTGCGGTGAATCGTGTGGGTCCTGCGGTAGTGCGGATTGATACTGAGCGCACCGTTACCCGTCGTGCTCCCGATCCATTTATGGATGACCCATTTTTCCGGCGTTTCTTTGGAGATATTCCCCAGCAACCAACACGAAGACAAGTACGGGGTCTTGGGTCCGGTGTAATTTTCGATCGCAGTGGTTTAGTATTAACTAATGCCCATGTGGTGGATAAAGCAGATCGGGTGAAAGTTCGTTTAAAAGATGGGCGGACTGTGGATGGTAAAGTTAAGGGTGTGGATGAAGTTACAGACCTAGCTGTGGTGAAAATTAATGCTAGTAATTTACCTGTAGCACCTTTAGGTAATTCTGGTAAAGTACAGGTAGGAGACTGGGCGATCGCAGTGGGTAATCCTTTAGGATTTGATAATACTGTAACCTTGGGAATTGTTAGTACTCTCAAGCGTCCTAGTTCTCAAGTAGGTATTTCTGACAAGCGTTTGGACTTCATTCAAACTGACGCAGCAATTAACCCAGGTAATTCTGGTGGACCCTTGGTAAATGATAGGGGTGAGGTGATTGGTATTAATACCGCCATTCGCGCCGATGCTATGGGAATTGGCTTTGCTATTCCCATTGATAAAGCTAAGGATATTGCCAGCCAGCTACAGCGCAATGGGAAGGTGGCGCATCCTTATTTGGGAGTACAAATGGTTACCCTCACACCAGATTTAGCGAAGCAGAATAATAGTGACCCCAATTCTGCTATTACTCTCCCAGAAGTTAATGGTGTATTGGTAATGCGAGTTCTACCCAACTCCCCAGCCGCTAGTTCTGGTATGCGTCGCGGAGATGTCATCCTGGAAATTGATGGTAAAGCTGTGAAAACTGCCGAAAGATTACAAAATATGGTAGAAAATACTCGCGTTGGTCAAACTTTACAGGTAAAGGTACAGCGTGGCGGACAAACTCAACAGTTATCTATTCGTACTGGTGAGTTGCAAAATGCTTCTTTGAATTAGAGTAGTTCAAAAAAATAATTTTTGCGAGAAACGCGGTTTAGTTTTACTTATATAGAACTAAACCGCGTTTCTTTTGCACTAAAGAAGGTTAACTGATTTTTTGATACTAGCATTCTCACGTTGAAAATAAATAATATAGCACTACGTTTTTAGGTTAGGACATTTTCCATTTCCTCCTTTCCTTTTGGGCAGTGCAAGATATGTTTAAAATACCTACGAAATTTAAGTTATTACCGAAGATTGTTAATATACCTATCAAATCCCGTTTAACCTACGTTATACCCAAATGACTAGTAATCGCAATCGCATTGTTAGTAGCATTTTGCTTCTACATGGGGTAAATTTCATAAAAAACTTTAATTAATTTTTATGTATAAAAGGTTTAAAATTGTAACGAAATATATCTGTTACAGTATCATGAAACAGAAAAAAAAGAACACAACCAAGAAAAAAGAGTCTAGACTCTCTCAAGAAAATCAGTCATCCAAACTCTCTGTGGACGAATTAGACTCTGTGGTAGGTGGACTTACGCCGTTTACCAGTGACAGTAGATACTGGAGTGAGGGTTTTAGTTTCTGGTAAGGGAAAAGGGAGATTGAGTAAATATTCCCAAAAGCCCTTTTTAACATCCTGTGGTGTTTCATTCAAGTCAAAAGCTAAAAGTTAGGAATTACTAACAACTTGCACCAATTTCGAGAACAGGAGGCTCTGCCTCCTTGACCCTAATTACCAGGCTCAGCCTGGTAACTAGAATATAGGGTCTCTGGCTCTTGTTTTCCCTAGCGGCGAGATGACGAGATGACTTGCGATGAATCTCTATCATTGCTGCTTTATAATTTATCTCAAGTTACAGTCAAAATGTATCATTTCCCGGTAAGCTATAAATTAGCAGTATAAAGAATAATTGCTGAATTTTTGCTAAAGTCGTCACCCCATTACAATCGACACTATTATGAGCATGAAAGTCAAACGCCTGACAATGAGATCCTTTCGTGGAATCGGCGATTTGACCCTAGATTTTGAGGAGAATGAACCCATTGTATTTATTGGTATTAATGGAGTGGGAAAGTCTAGTATTATTGACTGTCTAGCTGTTCTTTTGTCACGTTTTACAAGTTCAATTCAACATTCAACGCCTTCAGGTAGGTTTTTTAGAGAAGAAGACATTAATAATAAACAAAAAGAAACACATAGTGAAATTGCAGCTTTAATCAATAACCAGGAAGTCAAATGGTCTCTTAGTAAGGTCAAAAAAGGACGTAATAAAGAGATAAGTAGTAATCTTGCAGAACTAACACGAGAGGTTGCAAGAGCTAAAAAAAATTTAGAAGAGAATGCTAATTTTAATATTCCTGTTTTAGTATATTATCCCACCAATCGAGCAGTATTAGATATTCCCTTAAAAATTCGTAAACAGCATTCATTTGACCAAATAGATGCTTATGAAGAGGCATTGACGGCAAAAGGTAGTGAGTTTAGAGTTTTTTTTGAATGGTTTAGAAAGCGAGAAGACTTGGAAAATGAATTACTGCGAGATGACCCTAATTATAGAGATAAACAATTAGAAGCAGTCAGACAAGCTATTTCTTCATTAATTCCCGAATTTTCAAACTTACGGGTGCGACGTTCTCCTTTACGAATGACTTTACAAAAACAAGATGAAGAACTGATAGTTAATCAGTTATCTGATGGGGAAAAATGCTTGTTAGCAATGGTAGGAGACTTGGCAAGACGTTTGGCAATTGCTAATCCAGGCTTACAAGATTCACTCCAAGGCAGTGGTATTGTCCTGATTGATGAGATTGAACTGCATCTTCATCCAAAATGGCAACGAGAAATTATTCCTGCTTTCACAAGAACTTTTCCTAATTGTCAATTCATAGTCACTACCCATTCACCACAGGTAATTAGCCATGTAAAACCCGAAGGAATTTATCTTTTGGAAAAGACGGATCACGGTATTATTGCTAAACGACCAGAAAGTTCTTTTGGTAGAGACAGTAATCGCATATTAGAGGATTTGATGGGTGTACCGAAAAGACCACAAGATATTAAGGAGAGCCTACATCAGTTGTTTGGACTCATCAATTCAGGTAATCTTGACGCTGCGAGGGAATTAAGTCATAAAATTGCGGTAATTATTGGGGAAGATGAGCCAGAGTTAGTCAAGGCAAATGTATCTATTAAACGCAAAGAAATTCTCAAACGGTGAAATATATTAATAAAGGTGAGGAACCAAAAAGCTTTACTGCTTGGAAACAACAAGCAAATGATGACTGGCAACCTGATTGGAATAACTTTAGAAATCCAGAAAAAGCTAGTACACATAATTCCTTGTTACGGGAGCAAGGATTTATTTGTTGTTACTGTAATCGACGTATTAGCAAGGATAATAGCCATATTGAACATCTAAAACCTAGGACAAGATATTCTCATTTAGAATTGGATTACACAAATTTACTTGCTTCATGTCAAAGAGAAAGAGGACGAAAAGAACCTTTGCATTGTGGAGCCAAGAAAGATGAATGGTACGACGAAGATTTAATGGTGTCACCACTAGATATTAACTGTACTGATTGTTTTCAATATACAGAAGACGGACAAATTTTACCAACCGAAGTCTTCGAGAAAAAAATTGCTGCTGAGACAACAATTGAGAAGCTAGACTTGAATATTGATAAGCTGAAAGATATGCGTTGCCAGGTGATAGAAGCAATTCTGGATGAAGACTTTGACAAGCTCACAAAAAATGAAAAAAAATCGTTACTTGATGGTTTTGAACAAACTGATGACAATGGTCAATATGAATAATTTTGTGCAGTAATTTCCTATATTATCCAGCAATACATCTGAGAACCTATCCCAACACAATTATTTTCATCCAGATATGTATTGCCATCCATTTACACCCTCACTAAGTGCGAATTTGGGCGCAAGCATTGCGCCCCTACATGATTTATAAATCACGCTCCTGGTAAATTGGCATTAAGGTTTCCAACCTGTAAGTAAGTTAGGATACCTTGTAGATTGGGAGAAACTTTCTTGAAATCCAGACAGGCGTTGTTTCACAGGCTCATTACTTAAATTCCATAGGGTCTCATAGAAGAAAAAAGATACACCGGCAAAATTGCGATCGCGGGCTTGTTTGATTTGGGCTTGAATTTGCTCTATGGGCACAAATTTACGTTTCAAACCACTGAGAATACCAATACTTACGGGAATATGACTCTTGGCAGCTTTGACTTCTGGTTGTTCTAGCTCTTTAATAAATACATTCATATCGTTGCGATATATTTGTATGACTAAGTCTTCCACTAATCCCATGCGTTCCCATTTATGCCAGTCTGCTAAAAAGTATTCATAGGAAAATTCTTGGGGGTTTGGGGCGACGGATAAAATACAATCTTTCTTCACTGCTTTAATGGCAAAGAATACCCGCTTCATGAAGTCAGTGATTTTATTGGCTCGCCATCGTACCCATTCCGGATCTTTGGGATTGCTTGGGGGTGCTTTACCATTATGTTCTTTCCTATACATGGCTACTGTATAGGGGTCATATCCCAATTCTGAAGGTAAGCCGAAATGGTCATCAAATTGAATCCCATCAACATCGTATTTTCTGACTATTTCTACAATTAAGTTTTGGATGAATTTTTGTACATCTGGGCGAAAAGGACTCAACCAAACCCGATCATGAGTTCCTTCTTTCCAAATTCTACTACCATTACGGCGATTGGTAAGCCAATAGGGACGCTTTTTGGCTAATTGTGAGTCTGCTGGTGCCATAAAGCCAAATTCAAACCAAGGAATCACCTTTAATCCTTGTTTATGTCCCTCTTTCACCGCTTCTTTGAGCATATCTCGCCTTTTTAATCCCGGTTCCGGATCAACAGAGATACCAGTCACCCTTTTAGCAACCCGACTGGGATACAAAGTGTAACCCCAATTCCACACCGTGGGATAGACAACATTAAAATTGAGTCGTTTAAGTTGTTTTAAAGCATTTTTTAAGCGATCGCGTTGAAACAGAACATCGCTATCAATATTAGTTAACCACACCCCCCGCAATTCTGTCGATTGCGCTCGCGAACGCAGAGGCACATTTTGAGCCTGTATGGGGAAGGATAACATCACCACAACCACCATACTCAGAAGACATATCCCTGCAAATAAGGATTTTCTATTCCTCAAGGGATTGAACCAACCAAACCCAAAACGCCAATTTAAAACAAACTTCATATTTACAATTCTACAATCAGTGCCAAAATTTACATTAGTATCATCAAACCATGAACTAATGTGACTATTGTAGAGAAATAAAAGTTGCTAGCTAGAAAATGGTTGTTAGCTGTTAGTTGTTAGTTAATGCTTGACAGCTTAGTTGTGGGATTTTACCGTGGGGGACTAACTTAAAAATAGGCGCGGAGGCCCGGAGTAGGGGCGGGGTTTCCCCGCCCAGAGTGAGGGAATTATTTTCATGCTTGGTTGTGGGATTTTCCCTTGGGGGACTAGCTAGAAAATAGTATAGTTAACAAGCGCAGAGTTTGTAGGGGCGCATTGCGTGCGCCCTTGGGGAGTTAGTCACAAAGCATTTTCATACTTAGTTGTGAGATTTTCCCGTGGGGGACTAGTATGGCAAAATCAGGAATCTAGTTGCCGACGAGAAACACAGTATGCAGCAACTAAAGATACCCCAAATAACATTCCGGGTTCGGGAACTCTTTTTTTCGGTGGTTCTCCGTTATTGTCAATTTCTTTAATCTTGGCATATAAGGTTGCGGCAGTGGTTTTACCTTCTAAAGCAATAATTTCATCTAAAAAATTTGCTCCACCATCTTGACTAAAACCGGGCAAGACAATCTGATATTCCTTGTCATTTGCAGAAAAGGTTCCTAATATCTCGTTATTTGCGAACTTGACAATATCTGCATTTTGATTCGGATCATCGGATAAATTAGGTGTATTAACTAAAGCAAAATCAATTAAACCTGACTTGTTCAAAGATAGTGGTTTATTTAGGGAAAAATCGAAATTCAAAGGTACATTTTCCACAGCCGTATTTATCAAAACTGTGCCATTAAAGTATGTTAAATCGCCAATTGCAAATAAAGAGTCCACTCCCACATCATTAAAGGGAATTGCTGTAAATGCCAGTTCATTGGCACCAACATCAAAATCATCAGGATCTCCCCATCTGAAGATATCCGTGCCTACACCCGAAAATACAGGGTCTATATTGCTTCCAACCGATGGTACACCCCATTTCACATTATCAAGGATTCCAGAGAAAGCTTGAGCTTGAGCCGATAACGATACTACCGCGATCGCAGCATATGTGGACAGGGTAGTAGCAACAAGTGATTTTAGTTTCATTGTAACGCTCTAACTCCCATCCAGGAGCTTTAATCAATCGTTTACTTTGTCCAGGTTAGTAAATACACTTAAATAGTGACAACTTTAAATTATACATTTTACCGAATCTTTATATTTGCTTTGTCAGCAGTTTATAAAAAGACTGGAAAGATTTTATTTATTATCAAGGAATATTCATGATTATACATCAAAACATATGCTTAATAGCTTGATTTTAACAATTTATAAAAAAGTATGTTTTTTTACTAAATTTTTCCGGATATGGTTTTTTAATACTTAGAAATATAAATTATTTTATATTTAAGTGTTTGTACTTACAAAAGTTTCTAGTATCAAGTTGATACCTGTTTGGATTGCTAGTATATATGACTGCAAAGATACTGTGATATATATTTTATCAATGTCAAAAATAGAACTTCTGTAGATAAAAGGTTGGGTTCAGGGAAGTGTGGGGAGTGTGGGGAGTGTGGGAAGTGAAGGAGTGAAGGAGTGAAGGAGTGAAGGAGTGATGAATTAAAGACTGTCAACTGTCAACCGTCAACCAACAACTAACAACCATCAAAGATGATTGTGCAAGAAATGTAACGAACTAGACGATATCAAAACATTTCTGGTAGGTTTGCATACACAATAGTTGGCAGATGCAATATTACTGACATCGATCATGTCTCAATCAACTATAGAATCAATCCTACAAGAAGAACGCCTATTCTCACCGAGTGCGTCATTCTCTGAAACTGCCCATATCAAAAGTCTGGAAGATTATCAGCGTCTTGCCGAACGAGCGAAGGCAGATCCGGAAAAATTCTGGGCGGAGCTGGCTCAACAAGAATTACACTGGTTCCAAAAGTGGGATACCGTTCTAGATTGGCAACCCCCCTTTGGTAAGTGGTTTGTAAATGGCAAACTGAATATTTCCTACAATTGTTTGGATCGTCACCTGACTACTTGGCGTAAGAATAAAGCTGCCATAATTTGGGAAGGAGAACCAGGAGACTCGCGCACCATTACCTATGCCCAGTTACACCGGGAAGTATGTCAATTTGCCAATACCTTAAAACAACTAGGGGTTAAAAAAGGCGATCGCGTGGGAGTTTATATGCCCATGATACCAGAAGCTGCGATCGCTATGTTAGCCTGTGCCAGAATTGGCGCGCCCCATAGTGTGGTATTTGGTGGTTTTAGTGCAGAAGCTTTGCGGGATCGGTTAATTGATGCTGAGGCTAAGGTGGTAATTACCGCTGATGGTGGTTGGCGTAAGGATGCTATTGTTGCCCTGAAGCCACAAGTTGACAAGGCTTTAGCTGATGGTGCTGTACCGAGTGTAGAAAATGTGGTGGTTGTCAAACGTACTGCCCAAGATATTCATATGCAACCTGGACGGGATCATTGGTGGCATGATTTACAACAGGATGCTTCCCCAGATTGCCCTGCAGAAACTATGGATAGCGAGGATACCCTGTTTATCCTCTACACTTCCGGCAGTACGGGCAAACCAAAGGGTGTTGTCCATACCACTGGTGGATACAACCTATACACCCACATTACCAGCAAATGGATCTTTGATTTACAAGACACAGATGTATACTGGTGTACCGCAGATGTAGGTTGGATTACGGGACATAGCTACATTGTTTATGGACCCCTTTCTAACGGTGCTACCACCCTGATGTATGAAGGTGCCCCCCGGAAATCAAATCCCGGCTGTTTTTGGGATGTGGTGGAAAAGTACGGCGTAACGATTTTTTATACTGCACCTACGGCAATTCGTGCTTTCATCAAGATGGGAGATCATCTGCCCAAAGCCAGGGATCTTTCTTCCTTACGGCTATTGGGAACCGTAGGGGAACCCATTAACCCAGAAGCGTGGATGTGGTATCACAAGGTAATTGGTGGGGAACGCTGCCCCATTGTAGATACTTGGTGGCAAACGGAAACTGGGGGAGTCATGATTACACCTTTACCAGGAGCAACTTCCACTAAACCAGGCTCCGCTACATTCCCCTTCCCTGGCATTATTGCTGATGTGGTGAACCTAGATGGCAATCCAGTGGGAGAAAATGAAGGTGGTTATTTAGTAGTACGCCATCCTTGGCCTAGTATGTTACGCACAGTGTACGGCAATCCGGAACGGTTCCGCCGCACCTACTGGGAACATATTCCCCCCAAGGATGGTAAGTACCTCTACTTTGCTGGTGATGGTGCTAGAAAGGATAGCGATGGCTATTTCTGGATTATGGGACGGGTAGATGACGTTTTAAACGTATCGGGGCACCGTCTGGGAACAATGGAAGTAGAATCAGCCTTGGTATCCCATCCTGCCGTTGCCGAAGCTGCTGTAGTAGGTAAACCTGATGATATTAAGGGCGAAGAAGTTGTTGCTTTTATTACACTGGAGGGCAACTATGAACCTGGTGATGAATTGGCAAAAGAACTGAAACAGCATGTTGTCAAAGAAATTGGAGCTATTGCTCGTCCTGGTGAAATTCGTTTTAGCGATGCCTTACCCAAAACGCGATCGGGTAAAATTATGCGACGGTTATTACGGAGTTTAGCAGCCGGGGAAGAGGTATCTGGTGATACTTCTACCTTGGAAGATAAGAGTGTATTAGATAAGTTGCGGGGAGAAGGTTAATCCTACTGTGGATTCATTGTTGTAGGGTGGGCAATGCCTACCTTACAGGGGTGAACGAAAAAATAAGTAATAAGTAATAAGTAATAAGTAATAAGTCACCACCAAACATGGAAAACCTCATCCTGTCTTCGCGGACATCCCTCTCCTTAATAAGGATGCTGCTGGCGAATAGTGGGTATGAACTCTTACTAGGTTAAAAACTAGGGATTATTGGCATAATTTGGACTTGTTTTTTCTGCCCCCAATCCCCCACTCCCCCGCTCCCCCACTCCTCCACTCCTCCACTCCTAAGAGGGTGATACCCCTGATTCGCCATCCCTCTCCTTAATAAGGAGAGGGAAAGATTTTTGCGTAGCAAAAAGCGAGGGTGAGGTGACGCTCCTGTACATTTGAGAGTTGCTGAGATATAAAAACAGATACGTACAATACCGTAGAGTAAGAATGGGGGTGTCTTATAGGGTATGCCTCTAAGGGTCTATATAACAATAATAAATATTAGTACTGATTACATTTAAGGGAGAATTTATCTGTGCAGCCGGATTTAATGGGCTTAGAAATTAGTAAAGGGGAACTGAGACGTTTAACTGGTTTTGATACAGATGATGTCTTTCGCCCTTCTATTTTCAAAGATAAGCAGAAAATTGTTGGTTTTTTGCTGAATGAAATGTTGGTGGCTTTAGCTCTGACACCAATAATTGTTGGTTTTGTCTATGCATTTATCATTATGCCAACCATTGGTTCCTCTATTTCGCTGGGAATTTTGTTACTACTTGCCGTACCTCTATTAGTGTTAGTTGCTCGTTGGTTGTGGCGGCGTTTTACTTGTCCCCGGAGTTTGACCATTCTTTTAGATGAAGTAGATAAATATCATCAAGTTGTTCAAGCTATAGATATTAACGACCAACTGGTATTATCGGGAAATAGTAATAGTAATATTAATGATAGAGAAAAAATTATTTCTGCCTTGCAATTGATTCGAGAAGATTTAGTCAGGGCTTTGAAAACGGAAAGGATTTTACGGGATAATAAGAAGTTACTGGCTAACAATCAAGAGTTATTTATTAGTAATTTAGCGAATTTGCAAGCCTTACATTTGAGTGAACAAGCTGGTGAATATGCTCACTTACTCAATCAATCATTGCAAATAGCTCTGGATGTACAAGAGCAAGTGAGGAAATTAAATTCCCCTCGATAAATAGTTATACCATTTTGAAAAAAGAATAGGACAGATGGGTAGAGGCACGGCATCAGTAAGATAATTTTATATACCAAAATATTGTGCATGCCGTACACTTACGAATCATGTATGTGTCGCAAACATTATTTGAATTGGTATTATAGCACTACACATTTAGGGCGCGGACATTGCAGGACTCTAAAACGTATGTGCAATCAACTTTTGACTTTTGACCCTTGCGGGTGAATCCTTCGGATACGCTTCGCGTTAGCGAAGCTCCTCTGAAAGAGGCGTGCCATTTGCTTTATGCCGGGGAACCCGTCCACCGCAATGGCTCACTTTTGACTGACCCGTAGCAGCATATATCCCTCGGAGAAATTCAATGACATGGTTTGAAGAATTAACCGGCTTTCGTGAAACTTCACCAAGCCAAGTTCGCGAGAATATTACTGTCGATGGTGACACATTAACATCTCTAGTGAATCGGCAGGCATTCACTTGCGGGCAATTGGAAACCCCATCTTTGGGAGAGCTGCGGAACCGTGTCGCCTGTAGTCGGCACCCAATTGGAAGACTTTCGGTACGGGAAGTAGTTGGAAATGTTTTGGAATTACACATCAATGAATCAAATGCTGGTTGTTGCTTCCAAGTGGCTTCCCAATTTAATCTGCTGGAAATGGTAAGCCCGAATGTAACGCCTGAGTATGGCATTGGGATTTATGAGAATGATTTCACACAGGGGCCAACCTGTGCGATTGCGGCTGGTGCGGGAACCATTTACCGGAACTACTTGGCAATGGTAAATGGTCACGTCGGGCAATCAGCAAGCAGCCAAATAGATTGCCTTGCGGACATGGGAGTAGCTTTAGGCAATTCTGAACAAAGACTTTGGGAAATGAGAAATGGTTATGCATTAGCATCCTGTGAGGGTCTGATGGAGATTTCCAAGGGGCTGAAGGCATCATCCGAGAATGAACTCGATCAATTGCGACAGCTACTGCGAATCGGCATACAATGGAACACACAGGTGACAATCAAGGACTTAAAGCATACTGTCACACAAGCTTATTGCTCCGCTTTGCCCGTTGCTTATTCCAATCATGACTCTGAACTCTGGTCAGATTTTGCACGGCTGGTGTTGGATGCATCCTATGAGGCAACAATTTGTACCGCAATCTTAAATTACCTCAGCACTGGAAACAATCGTGTGTTTCTTACCCTGCTTGGGGGAGGGGCGTTTGGTAATAAAACTGATTGGATTACACAAGCCATCAAACGTTCCCTGAAGCTCTACGAGAATTGGAACTTGGAGGTAGCAATCGTCAGCTATGGTAGGTCAAAACATTATGTCCGGCAACTTGTTGAAGAATTTCTATGATAGTTGCTGCATAAGCCTTGGACACTACCATAAAACTTCTTCTATCTGAGGATTCACAGGAATACAAGCCAAGTAAAATAATGTAGCTTTATTGCGGTACTTTTAAAGTTTCCGTGGTTTATACGGAGAGTTGCAAGATATGATATCGTTTCCGTTGACATTGGAATAATAAAACCGCAAAGGCGCAAAGAACGCCAAGAGAAGAGAAAGGAAGTAATAATTCCGATGCAAACGGATTTGATATGAGTGCCTCCAGGAGGGGGAATTCAAAATGCCTCTTGCAGAGGAGCTACGCTAACAAAATTCAAAATTCACAATTATTAAACCCCCCTCCCAACGAATGAAACTAGCACCTGCATTCTTGTTTGGCTAAAATTCCTGCTATATAAGGGTTATAAAATGTGCAAGTTGAGAGACATACTCCCAACGGCTAAAAACTTAACCTTTCGTAGGTTGGGTTGAACGAAGTGAAACCCAACAGCAAGTAGGTTTTTGTTGGGTTACTCTTCGAGAAGCCCCTTCGGGTCTACGTACCTCAACCCAACCTACAATAATTGATCCGTTTAGAGTATAACCCACCATCAGTTATCATTAAAGAACTGAGTTATATCATTATAAATTTGAGTTAACTTATCTTGTAAACTGTCTTTTATTAGTTTTTCTTGCCTTTCACCAGTAGCCAAATCTAGTAAATCATAAGTAATTGGTACTTTATCAGGAGTTTTCAAGCTATGGTATCTACACCAATCCTCTACTGCTTTAGGACAATTCTCATCTGGAATATCTTCTAATGACATCAAACATTTATCTATGCCTGTATTGTCAGTATTCCAATTTGTTATGTGTTGATTGACTACTTCCCTATATAAGTCTTTACGAATATAGTCTTCTAAAACTGTAGTATTACCACATATCGGTAATAAAAAGATTCTTTCTGGTTGTATTCCAGAATTTTCTAATTGTTTTTTATATGTTTGTCCTTCTGCATCATTATCAAGTAAAAAAGCCACTTTAGGTGCATGATTTTCCAAAAGTCCAAAATTAGCTGGTGTTGTCATTGCTATCCCCTGTACAATTTGGAATCCTACATGGTCTTTTTGAGTAGCTTGACGGAATAAAGTGGGTAATAACAGCATATCTGTTGACCCTTCCACAAAAATCGTTTGGCGGATTGCCATAAATGCTAATTGACTTGCTCCCATACCAAAAAGTAGAGGTAAGACTCCTGGGCGTTTATCTTGTGACCAAAAATTTTTTGTAATCCTACTCCTCTCTTCTGAATCTTCTAGGGGAGATACTAACTTAACCCCAGTTCCTAAATCTTCTGGTAAACAGCCTACAGAATGCGTAGTATAAATAATCTTTGCAGCGAATTGTTGTTTAGTGAAAATCTCTATTAAATCTGCTTGAGCATCATAATGTAAGTGTAATTCTGCTTCGTCTACTAATAAAATAGGCTGTTCAACATGTTCCAATTCTAGAAAATTAATTAGTGCAACAAATTTCCTTAATCCATCACTCCTTTGAGATAGTTCAAAGATTTCTTCTTCATCATTTTCAATAAAAACTCTTAAAAATTGACCATCAACATTAAGAATTGGATTGACCTTTGATTGTGACCATTTACTCTCGTATTTTTTTTTAATTTCCCTATTAGCTCTATTAATTGTTGATAGACGTTGACTAGGTTTACTCAAAATTTGAATTAACTCGTTAATATCTAATTTAGCTATTTTTAATAAATTATCGAGAGCTGGAGTTGGTGGTGCTTTAATTAATCCTGGCAAATTATAACTAGATTCTAAATTTCTATTAGCCTCATTAAATAGTAAAAATTTAGGAATTCTATCCTTCAATATATTTGTCACTTCCGGATCATCGTCATCATCGTCGTATACATGATAAAATTCTATTGTTGGTTTTATCTCAAATTCTCTGTGCCCAGAGACTGTTTTTTTTATATAAAACCACCGAGCTTGCTCACTTTCGCATAAGTGGCAAACAGCTTCTCGATCATCTTCGTCTAGAAGAAAACCAGCTTCGAGAATAACATCTTCTGACCTCCAATATTTATTTCGTGTTAAATGAATATCTTGGTTAAACTGAGTATCATTATTCAAAAAAGTTAAGGCTTCTAGAATAGAAGTTTTTCCAGCTTCATTTGGTCCTACAATGGCTATGACTTTTCCTGATGTGTTTAGTGTAGCTTTCTCAAAACGCTTAAAACCGTTAATTTTTACCCAGTTTAAATCCATTACACTCAATTATTATTATTACTTGTAAAATATGTTATGACAATCAATTTTATTCCCTGTCGAGCATCACATACCTTAAGATAAGGAGTACGCATCGTGTATATTGGCACATCGGGACTTTAAACAAAGAAACACAAAGCAGGAAATAGTCCTGATGAATTTTTTCCCCACTGGATAGTTCTTTCTGTCATGCTGTATTAAGTAGATTTATCCACCCAAAATCTAAAATAGTTTGACTTGACAGATGAGCAGTAAACCCAAAATCATAGTTCTGGATGACGATCCCACTGGTTCCCAAACAGTCCACAGTTGCTTGCTATTGATGCGGTGGGATGTGGATACTTTACGTCTTGGGCTACGGGATGATGCGCCAATTTTCTTTATTCTCACCAATACTAGGGCATTAACCCCAGATGCAGCTACCACCGTCACCAAAGAAGTGTGTCACAATCTGAAATTGGCACTGGAAGCTGAAGGAATCCAAGACTTTCTGGTAGTTAGTCGCTCTGACTCCACCTTACGGGGACATTATCCCATAGAAACCGATGCGATCGCTCAAGAACTCGGTCCTTTTGATGCCCATTTTCTGGTTCCAGCGTTTTTTGAAGGGGGACGTATCACCCGCGACAGCATACATTATCTAATTATTGATGGTGTTCCTACCCCAGTCCATGAAACTGAATTTGCCCAAGATTCTGTATTTGGCTACCATTACAGTTACTTGCCCAAGTATGTGGAAGAAAAAACAAATGGGCGGATTCATGCAGATTCAGTAGAAAGGTTTTTACTTGCAGATATCCGTGGTGGGAGTCAAGAGCGATTAATACAATTAACTGGTAATCAGTGCGGTGTGGTTGATGGGGAAACCCAAGCAGATTTAGACCAATTTGCCCAAGATATTCTTGCTGTTGCCAGTCAAGGTCAACGGTTTCTATTCCGCTCCGCCGCTAGTATTTTAACCGCATTAGCAGCCTTACCACCCCAAGATATAGCCGCAGAAAATATGGCAGAGTATGTAAGGGAAAGCAAACCAGGGGCAGTAATCGTTGGTTCTCATGTGAAAAAAACTACTCAACAATTAGAAAAACTACTGCAAGCAGAGGGAGTTGTTGGCATTGAAGTCGAGGTTGCAAAATTGCTAGATGGGGGTAATGCATCAGCAAATCTTCTCGAATCAACCCTAGTTATGGTGCATCAGGTGCATAATGATGGTAAAACACCAGTTGTATATACCAGTCGCCAGGAACTCACTTTTACCGATGTCAAGACGCGATTAGCATTTGGAACCCAGGTTTCTAGTTTACTCATGGCTATTGTCCGGGGATTGCCAAACGATATTGGTTTTTTGATTAGTAAGGGTGGTATTACCTCCAATGACGTGTTAAGCACGGGTCTCAACTTGACTTCTGCACGGTTACTTGGTCAAATCTTACCTGGCTGCTCTATGGTGCGTACTCCCGCTAACCATCCCCAGTTTCCTAATTTACCAGTGGTATTATTCCCCGGTAATGTTGGCAATGCTGATGCCTTAGCTATTGTCTTTCAACGATTGAGTAAACATCCCGGAAGTTGATGGGAAATTTGTCACCGATAATCTGCGTTACAGCGTAGCAATGGAGTACAAATCATCTAACGCCCGTGTTTTTGGTAATTGCTCAGTGTATCTCTTTTGGCTGCGAAAGCATGAATTCTGATTCTGCCACCCCTAATATAAATTCTAACTCTGCCTTTTCGGATCCAGAAACGGATGATAATCCCATTCTTCCCGAAGCAGAAATTAATTCTGTCCTCCAATATTTAAGGTCAAATCCCATTAATGTTGATCATGACGCACAGAAACAGACACATAAAAAACACCGTGATTTACTTGCTGATGAGATAGAAACAAATAAACAACTTAGTGATGAAACTGCGGAGGATGTAGATACAAATAAAACACCTCCTGCTGCCTCTACTCCCTTGGCTCCCCCCGTTTCCCCCACTGAAAATGAGGGTGAAAAAAATCAACTCCTAGATTTAGATGCCACTGATTTACAACCCTTAGCCAATCTGGATCAAAAGCTACAAGTCCGACTGAAGCGGGAAGGCGGCAAACTATTATTAATTTTACCCCCAGAGTCCCAAGTACCAACTTCCGAAGCCAGTTTATCGTCAATTTGGCAACAACTAAAATTGCGCCTGAATGCAGGCGATCGCTTACAATCATCTAATACCCCAGTATATGTAGTAGCCGGAAACCGCCTGCTAGATGTGAGACATCTGCAAGAACTAGGAGAAATCTTGGGGGAACATCAAATGCAGCTCAAATCGGTATCTACCAGCCGCCGCCAAACTGCGATTGCAGCTGCAACTGCGGGTTACTCTGTACAACAAGTACAAATAGATCCTCTGCGTTCAGAACCTAAATCCACTGATAACCCTGTAGCCGATGCCCTTTACCTCGAGATGACAGTACGTTCTGGTATGGAAATTCGCCACCCAGGAAGCGTTATTATTTTGGGAGATGTAAATCCAGGTGGTAACTTAGTAGCAGATGGCGATATTCTAGTTTGGGGGCGCTTGCGTGGAATTGCCCATGCTGGTGCTGGAGGTAATCGTCGCTGTCTAATTATGGCGTTGCAAATGGAACCAACCCAATTGCGAATCGCCGATGCTGTCGCTAGAGCACCAGAAAAATCACCAACTCAATTTTATCCGGAGGTGGCTTACATTGCACCGGAAGGCATTCGTATTGCTAAAACCAACGATTTTTCCAGACCCCAATTTGCCAACCTAAATTTACCGGACGAAGAATAAATTATTACAAGTGTAGTGTAGGGTGAAAAAGTTCAGAATTATAGTAGTAGCCACAAAGGTTAGAACATATTTAATGGCTCAAATCAGAAAATATGAATAAATAATAAGCCTTCTGCCTTCTGTATTCTGCTATATTCCTTTACACTTTATACTTTATAATTCATATCTCCGTCCACTGTTCCATATCCTACTTATCCTCATCCCTATTGAGAGCGCGTTTCGATCATGACTCGCATTGTTGTTATCACCTCCGGTAAAGGAGGGGTGGGTAAAACCACAGTTTCCGCTAACTTGGGCATGGCTTTAGCCAAAATCGGTCGTCAAGTTGCCTTGATAGACGCAGATTTTGGTCTGAGAAATTTAGATTTGCTCCTGGGGCTAGAAAACCGTATTGTCTACACTGCGGTGGAAGTTTTAGCGCGGGAGTGTCGTTTAGAACAAGCTTTAGTTAAAGATAAACGGCAACCAAATCTGGTATTGCTACCAGCCGCCCAAAACCGTACCAAGGATGCCGTTACTCCTGACCAGATGAAATTACTGGTAAATGCACTGGCACAGAAGTATCAATATGTCATTATTGATAGTCCTGCGGGCATTGAAAACGGATTTAAAAATGCGATCGCCCCTGCCAAGGAAGCTCTAGTTGTCACCACTCCAGAGATTTCTGCGGTACGGGATGCCGACCGTGTGGTAGGGTTACTAGAAGCACAGGGAGTTAGGCGTACTCACTTAATTATTAATCGTATCAGACCGACTATGGTACAGGCAAATGATATGATGTCGGTAGAAGATGTTCAGGAGTTACTGGCAATTCCTCTGATCGGGGTAATTCCTGATGACGAGCGGGTAATTGTTTCTACTAATCGCGGCGAACCTCTAGTGTTAGCGGAAAAGGAAAACTCTTCTTTAGCAACTGTTGCTTTCGAGAATATTGCTCGGAGGTTAGAAGGGGAAGCTGTGGACTTTATCGATTTGGATGCACCCCCAGCCAACATCTTTTCCCGCCTCAGAAAGCTGTTATGGACGAAAATAGTTTAATTTCCTCAATTCCTCTTATGCACATCCCTAGCAATGATTCTTGAACTTCTAGAAAAACTTTTTTCTCGCGGTAATGACAATAGTCGTTCTGAAGTCAAACGCCGTTTACAATTAGTCATATCTCATGATCGCGCCGACTTAAGCCCCCAGATGATGGAAAAAATGCGGCAAGAAATCTTGGAAATTGTTTGCCGTTATGTAGAAGTGGAAAACGAGGGTTTGGAATTTTCCTTAGAAAGTAATCAAAGGACAACGGCATTAATTGCTAATTTACCCATCCGCAGGGTCAAGGAAACACAACCTAATGCTGATAATACCACTGATGATAGCGAGCGATCGCATAGCGGCTCGGAAGGAGCATCGCCATCTGCAACTAGTAAATCGTAACAAATCTCATCCCTCTCGCGTAGGATGCGCGTCAGCACGTAACCGCAAGCGGTATAGGGGGAACATCTCAAATTTACATATAGCGCTACGCGCTAGGGAACTCTTAACAGGGAACAGCAGACTGTCAAAGGGTTTGCTGGATTTAGAAATGTCCGCGCCTCGTCAGGCGTAGTGCTATATATGGAGGTGAGATTATGGTCCAACCCTTGCCCAAGTTATTAACCTTCGATGAATTTATTGAATGGTATCCCAACGACGGTAAACGCTACGAATTGCATCAAGGAGTAATAGTTGATATGCCGTCGCCATCTGGCAGCCATGAAGATGTTGTCGGTTTTTTGACGCGAAAATTAGGGGTTGAAATAGATCGGCTAAATCTTCCTTTTAATATTCCCAAAACAGGTTTTGTGAGAACTCCCAGTGCTGATTCGGGCTATTTACCCGATATATTGGTAGTAAACCAGGACAATTTAAAGAACGAACCTCTTTGGAAAAAAGAATCTACCGTTATTCGGCCTGAATCTGTGCCATTGATAATTGAAGTTGTTTCCACTAACTGGCGGGATGACTACCACAAAAAATATGCTGATTATGAAGAAATGGGAATTCCCGAATATTGGATTGCTGACTATGCTGCATTGGGTGCGCGTAAATTTCTTGGCAACCCCAAACTACCTACTATTTTTGTATGTGAGTTAGTAGATGGCGAGTATCAAATGACTCCATTTCAAGGCAATGAAACAATTGTATCCCCTATTTTTCTCCAATTAAATCTCACCGCCCAACAGATTTTTGACTCAGTTTGCTAGATTCAGAATACGTTTTTTTCAAAAAGTACTCTCTTATCCTTGCCAACAAAGCGTTTTAGATGGTTGTTAGAAGGCTCCCAGAAGCGTCTATTTAGGGCTTGCTGAATAACTGAAAAATATTGATGTGTCAATGCTTTGAGGCTATTTTATTGGGTCATAAGTGCAAGTCATATCGTTTCCGTTGACATTGGAATAATAAAACCGCAAAGGCGCAAAGAACGCCAAGAGAAGAGAAAGGAAGTAATAATTCCGATGCAAACGGATTTGATATCAATAGGGGTTTGAGATTTAAAAACCTTGCATTGCTCATTTTTTTTGGTAAAAAGAATAGAAAAAATCAGGGATGAAACTGTTGCCTGTTGCCTGTTGCCTGTTGCCTACCCTCACTCAAAGACTTTTTCAGCAAGCCCTATTTAAGGCGTAGGCAGGTAAAAATCATAAAAACACCAAACCTTGGTGGATAACTTTGCCTTAAAATCAAGGCTTACAGCACTTATAGTTGAAATTTTAGTAATCTTGCCTAAGATACAGAAATAATGGTTGTGAAGCAATCCCAGCAACGGTTTCAGGCTTATTTTCTGACTAATTTAGCACGCTAAGTACGCAAGAACCAAAAACTATTCCGCGAACGGAACAGTACCCTGACAACAAAACTATTCCGCAAACGGAACAGTAATCCTCCCAAAAAACATTCGCTCTCGTGACAAGGCTCTGCCTTAGTTCCTGTGGCACGAGGCTCTGCCTCCAAATCGAGGCAGAGCCTCCAGCCCTGTATTCCTTGCCAGAGTCAAGGAACAAGTCGTGTCACAGATGTAGGATGAACATTCATCCTCGAAAAAGGAACAAAGTCAACAGCCTAGATACAGCCTCCAAAACCTCTCAAAAAAACTCCTAGCATTGCTACTAGGAGTAAAATTATCTGAAAAATTCAACACAAATCACAATTAAAACTAACCAACATTTGCCAACAACAATTCCCGTGTTGGTGAGTTGCTGACTATCACCTTATCTGTTTCATCAACATCTACAAATGCTGTGTCACCAGATTTGATTTCACCCGATAATATGGCTTCAGCTAAGGAATCCTCGAGGTAATTCATAATTGCTCGACGTAATGGTCTAGCACCATAACTGGGATCGTAACCTTGTTTGACTACCAATTCCTTAAAGCGATCGCTAACTTCCAGGTTAATACCTTTTTCCGTTAACCGACCATTAACTTCTGTAAGCATGATTTCCGCAATCTGCTTGATTTCCTCTTGCTTGAGTTGGGTAAAGACAATAATCTCATCTAGACGGTTGAGGAACTCAGGACGGAAGTAAGCTTTCATTTCCTCATTGACTAGGTTCTTGATCCGGTTATAGGTAGCTTCTGCTTCGTTATTTGCAAACTCAAAGCCCAAACCACCGCCACCTTTTTCAATTACCTTAGAACCAATGTTGGAGGTCAAAATAATTAAAGCATTCTTGAAATCTACTTTCCTGCCTTTGGCATCCGTAAGATGACCGTCGTCGAGGATTTGTAGCAGCATATTAAATACATCGGGGTGGGCTTTTTCGATTTCGTCGAATAGCACCACTGTATAAGGTTTGCGCCGCACAGCTTCGGTTAACTGTCCACCTTCGTCGTATCCTACATAACCAGGAGGGGAGCCAATCAGTTTGGAAACATTGTGACGTTCCATATACTCAGACATATCCAAGCGAATCATGGCATCTTCCGAACCAAATAGGTAGGATGCCAAAGCTTTGGTTAGTTCTGTTTTACCTACCCCCGTAGGACCAGAAAAGATAAAGCTGGCAATGGGTCTATTGGCATTCTTTAAACCCACACGAGCGCGACGAATGGCTCGGGATACAGAAGTTACGGCTTGTTCTTGTCCGATGAGCCGTTCATGTAGGGTATCTTCCAAATGGAGCAACAACTCGGACTCAGATTCAGTTAACTTATTAACTGGTACACCAGTCCAAGAAGCAACAATTTGGGCAATATCCTCCTCATCCACAACAGCAGGTTTCACCTTCTCCCCGTCTTGCAGGTCTTGGAGTTTCGCTGTCAATTCTAACTCGCGATCGCGCAGTTCTCCAGCCTTGACAAAATCCTGGGTTTTCACGGCTTCATCTTTATTTTTGATGACACCATTTAATTCCTGCTTCAATTCTTTGTTATCAGACTTGAGGGAAGTGCGTAAGCGGACGCGGGAACCAGCTTCATCAATTAAATCAATTGCCTTATCTGGCAGGAAGCGATCGCTAATATAACGGTCTGACAATTCAGCCGCGGCCACCAGAGCATTATCGGCAATAGTAACCCTGTGGTGTTGCTCGTAAACCCCACGCAGACCTTGTAAAATCTGGATAGTTTCTTCTACGGAAGGCTCACCCACCATGATGGGTTGAAAGCGGCGCTCTAGGGCAGCATCCCTTTCAATATGCTTACGATATTCATCCAGGGTTGTAGCTCCCAAACATTGGACTTCACCCCTAGCTAAAGCCGGCTTGAGGATATTAGCAGCATCCATGCCCCCCTCAATTCCTCCAGCACCTACCAAGGTGTGGATTTCATCAATTACCAGAATGATGTTACCAGCAGAACGGATTTCATCAACAATTTTCTTGAGACGTTCTTCAAAATCTCCCCGAAAGCGAGTCCCAGCTATAAGTAGCCCCATATCAAGGCTAAATACTTGCTTATTCAGCAAAATTTCTGGAACATCCTGGTTGTTGATTCGCTGTGCCAAACCTTCAGCGATCGCAGTTTTACCAACCCCCGGCTCCCCAATCAGAACGGGATTATTTTTAGTCCGGCGACCCAGGATTTGCACAGTACGTTCAATTTCCTTTTCCCTGCCAACCACAGGGTCCAGTTTACCTGACTGAGCCAATTGGGAGAGATTTCTGCCAAATTCCTCAAGAGCGATCGCACCAGAGCGTCTACTGTCGCCACCAAAGCCACCAGGTGCTACAGATGCAACTTCACCCAAGCGACGGATGACTAAATTGCGGACTTGGGAAAGGTCAACCCCCAAATTTTGCAATACTTTGGCAGCGACCCCCTCACCAGCCTCTGTTAATCCTAAAAGTAAATGTTCTGTACCAATAAAATTATTTCCCAAGCGGCGAGCTTCCTTGAAAGCTTGCTCAAATAAGCTCTTCACCTTGGGGGTAAAAGGAATTTCCGGCGGTAGATAGCCAGAACCCCTACCAATAATTCTTTCAACTTCTTGACGTGCCTCTTTATGATTCACGCCCAACTCGGTCAGCACTTCGGCAGCAATCCCAGTTTTTTCTCCCAGTAATCCCAAGAGAATTTGTTCTGTTCCTACAAAATTATGTCCCAGGCGACGTGCTTCCTCCTGGGCAAGCATAACAACCTTAATAGCTTCAGAAGTAAAGTGTTCAAACATAGCAGGTCTTGCTCCCTCGCTGCACGGTCGGGATGAAATAATTTTCACCCATACCAGGACTTCTATAATACTTTGCTTAAGGACAATGTATCTTTATTTAAAGTTGAGTGGCAGTAGGGAGACCCGTAAGGGTTAAGGTGTATTTGCCGCCTATGCCCACCAACTCAATACTTCCGGTCATTTTTTTGGGGAGATGGGGAGATGGGGAGATGGGGAGATGGGGAGATGGGGAGTTTGGGGAGATGGGGAGATGGGGAGATGGGGAGATGGGGAGATGGGGACAAATTTTTCTTCATCATCCCGTCAACCGTCAACCGTCAACCGTCAACTGTCAACTGTCAACTACCAACCACCAACTAACAACTAACAACTAACAACCATCATCCCATCATTCCTTTGTTAGTATTGATACATTAATATCCAAAAATTAATCCGTAGAGATGACAGGAAAAGCTATATGATCAGAATCTTAGTCACTGGTGCTGCTGGATTTATTGGTTTTCATCTCAGTCAAAGCCTGCTCAACAGAGGCGATATAGTCGTTGGGTTAGATAACCTCAATGATTATTATGATGTTTCCCTCAAAAAAGACCGCCTCACTCAACTAGAAGACAATCCCGGTTTTAGCTTCTACAAATTAGATTTAGCAGATCGCCAAGGAATAGATCAACTATTTAACGAGCAAAAATTTGATGTGGTAGTCAACCTAGCAGCCCAAGCAGGCGTGCGTTACTCTTTGCAAAATCCCCATGCTTATGTAGATAGTAATTTGGTGGGCTTTGTTAATATTTTAGAAGGATGTCGTCACTCAGAAGTTAAACATTTAGTATTTGCTTCTTCTAGTTCAGTTTACGGTAAAAATACCAAAATTCCATTTTCTGTTGGTGATAATGTAGACCATCCAATTAGCTTGTATGCTGCCAGCAAGAGAGCTAATGAGCTGATGGCTCATACTTACAGCCATTTGTATGGTCTACCCACAACCGGACTCCGCTTTTTTACTGTCTATGGTCCTTGGGGCCGTCCAGATATGGCGTATTTTAAATTCACTAAGGCAATTTTGGCAGGTCAGCCCATAGATGTATTTAATTACGGGAAGATGAGTCGGGATTTCACTTATATTGATGACATTGTAGAAGGTATCATTCGTACCATAAATCACATTCCTCAACCCAATGAACCCCACGCTGGAGATAACCCTAATCCACCCACTAACAAAGCTCCCTACAAACTTTATAATATTGGCAATAACCAGCCTGTGGAATTAATGCATTTTATACAAGTGTTAGAGGATTGTTTGGGAGTCAAAGCAGAAAAAAATTTCCTCCCCATGCAACCTGGTGATGTTCCCATGACTTATGCCGATGTCGATGATTTAGTTCGAGATGTTGGCTTTCAACCCAGCACGCCCATTGAGGTGGGAATTAAACAATTTATCGCTTGGTATACCTCTTACTATCAAATATCAGTTCCTGATCTAATATCCACGAACTAATTACTATGCCTTGACAACGGTGTACACAAGTTGTGGAATTCTCAACAGTAAGAAAAAAACCTCACCCTGAGAAAAGCGGACATCCTTCTCCTTAATAAGGAGAGGGTAATTTGACATACTCCCCTTGTTGAAACGAAGGGGATTCAAAAATGTTGTTCCCAAGCAGGGTGAATCCGTGCTAATCCACATTTTCTTCCTGCCTCTTAGGCTCTTAACTAGGCAAATCACCTATGTTTTTTGCCCCCGCCAGACCGCCTCCACAGGCATTTTGTTTAGCGTTTAGGAAGTGCCCCTCCCCAAACGGGTCTAAATTCTTGTATGAACAGTTTCTCTACCTTT